>NZ_JBEOPU010000002.1:0-522710 GCF_040310405.1 Pseudomonas sp. E45-MNA-CIBAN-0222 | reverse complement strand
AAGCTCATGGAGGGGGCTGGTTGAGGGGGCTCAGTGTGCCAAGGGTGGGGGCGGCTGGCTATTTATGCAGTGTCTCCTTAGCAAGACCCTTCAGCCTTGCGCTTGATGCTTACTACATTGGCCCCTGCGCTTTGCGCGTCGATCGAATCGGCCCAGGCTTGCATCATTTCCCGGCGCTGCTCTAGATAGGTGGCGTGGTTGTAGGTGTCGCGAATTTCGTCATTGTCGCCGTGGGCTAGCTGGCGCTCGATCCAGTCTCGGTTATATCCCCGTCCGTTCAATTCGGTACTCAGCAGATGGCGGAAGCCGTGGCCAGTCTGGCGCCCTTCGTAGCCCATCAGGCGCAGCGCTTTATTGATGGTGTTCTCGCTCATCGGGCGGTCGGGATTTTGCTGGCCCGCAAACACTAGCGGGTAATCGCCCGTGATTTCCTTTAGCTGGCGAAGGATGGCAAGGGCTTGCTGAGGCAGGGGCACCACATGCGGGCGGCGGGCTTTCATGCGTGCTTTCGGAATGGTCCAGGTAGCGCCGTCTAGATCGAACTCCGACCAGGGCGCTTGCCGTAGCTCACCGGGGCGAACGGCTGTCAGCACCAGCAGGCGGATGGCGCAGCGGGTCAGGGTGTTAAGCGTGGTTGATTCAATCTTGCCCAGCAGCTCGGGCAGCTCTGCAAAGGCAACGTGAGGATGGTGACGTGTAGCTTTGGGCGGTGCGGCTACTACGTCCAAATCGGTGGCCGGGTTGGCTTCGACAACGCCACTGGCCAGGCCATAGCGGAATATTTGGTGTAGCCATTGGCGAATCTTGCCTGCGGCATTGAGCTTCCCTCGCGCTTCAACCTTGCGTACCAGATCCACCAGTTCGGGGCGGGTGATGGATTTCACAGGGCGCGCTCCGATATGGGGGAGCATGTCATTGTCCAGGTACAGCTTCGTCTTGTAGGCAGTGCTTTCTGCCCAACGAGGGGCGTTGTAGCTGTACCACTCATGCGCCAATGTCTCGAATGTCACACCATCAACCCGCTGCGCTTGTTTAGCGGCTTTTCTCTCTGCGCTAGGGTCGACCCCCAGGGCAAGCAACTGGCGCGCCTCCTCGCGCTTTTGGCGCGCTTGAGCGAGGCTTACGGTTGGGTAGGTACCAAATGCCAGCCCCTTCTCTTTGCCATTCACTCGAAATTTCAGTCGCCACAGCTTTGATCCGTTCGGCTTGACCAGCAAATACAGGCCGTGGGCATCGCTCAGCTTGTAGTCCTTTTCCTTGGGTTTGGCCGTCTTGATGGCGCTATCGGTTAGCGGCATGGCCGGATCCCTCCGATTCAACGGCCAGCAGAATGGCGCGTACGGCAGCAGTCTGCGAGGGCGTAAGGCTAAGAATCTGCTTCGGCGTCTCTATGGTCAGGGCGTGGTCAAGAGACATGACCAGACGGAAGGCCTTCGCGTGCGCTCTGTTTTTGCTGCGTTCGGCCCGCTCAGCTTTGCGGAGCGCACTCGGGTCGATGCCAGCCTGGATAGTCGCCCGGGCTTCATCGCGTGCTTTGCGAGCCTGCTCCAGCGAAACGCTGGGAAAGGCACCTAGGGATATTTTGTTTTCTTTTCCGCCGAAGCGGTATTTGAGCCGCCACAGCTTGGAGCCGTTGGGTGTGACTTCCAAGAATAAGCCGCTACCCGCTCCTACCTTGTAGGGCTTGTCTTTGGGCCAAAGTGCTGCAAGCGCCTTGTTATCTAGGTTTGCGTCCATGCTGGGGGAACCGTTTTTGACCGAACTGGGGTTCCACCAGATATACCCCCAATTGTTTGGGCTTACAAGGGAAGGGTAGGGAAGTGCAGACAACAAAAAACCCGCACTAGGCGGGCTTCTTGTGGGCTTTCGGGTGATGCTGACACCACCTGAAAACGAAAGGTGGTGCCCAGGGACGGAATCGAACCGCCGACACGGGGATTTTCAATCCCCTGCTCTACCGACTGAGCTACCTGGGCAACGGGGCGCTATTAGACGGATTTGGCTTTTGCCTGTCAAGCGTGGTTCGGAAAAATATTTAATCCGGACGGGCGCTTAGCGCAGCTGACGGTCATTCGCTCGGCGGCACGTAGCCTTCGGCCTTGGCGTAATCCTCGCCGGAGAAGAACTTGTCCATCTCGCCCTGAAGGAACTTGCGGTCCTCGGCGTTCATCATGTTCAGCCGGCGCTCGTTGATCAGCATGGTCTGGTGCTTCTGCCAGTCGTCCCAGGCCTGCTTGGAAATGTTGTTGTAGATGTCTTCGCCTTTCTGGCCTGGAAACGGCGGGCGCTCGAGGCCGGGGAGTTCTTCGTTGTACTTGCGGCAGTTCACGGTGCGGGTCATGTGGTTTCTCCTGCATTCAATTCAGCGGCGGCGCGCTTGAGCAGTGTCTTTACTGGCGCGGCAAGGCCGAGGCGCGGCGGGGTGGCGAGGTTATACCAGAGCCAGTCGGCCTCGGCCACGGCGTCGGGCGCGGACTTGACCCTGATCAGCCAGGGCTCGATAGCCAATTGGAAATGGCTGAATGTGTGGGTTAGGCCTGGCAGCTCGCGGCGCTCCTCGAGCTGCAGGGCATGCCGCTCGGCCAAAGGGTCGAGAGCTGCGAGGTCGTCCAGCTCCGGCAGGCTCCAAAGCCCACCCCACAGTCCCGTCGACGGACGGCGGTAGAGCAGGATGGCGCCGTCGCGATTGGCCAGCAGCGGCATCAGTGTGCGTTTTTGCGGCAGCGCCTTCCGTGGCTTGGGCACCGGGAATTCGGTTTCGCGCCCGAGCAGGTGGGCGCGGCAGCCGTCCTTCAGCGGGCAGAGCAGGCAGCTCGGGCGGCTACGCGTGCACAGCGTGGCGCCGAGATCCATCATCGCCTGGGTGTAATGGTTGACCCGCTGCTGCGGGGTGAAGCGCTCGGCTACCTCCCACAGCTGGCGGGCCACTTTCGGCTCGCCGGGATAACCGTCCTGGGCCACGTAGCGGGCCAGCACGCGCTTGACGTTGCCGTCGAGGATCGGCGCCCGCAGGCCCAGGCTGATGCTGGCTATGGCGCCGGCCGTGGAGCGGCCAATGCCAGGTAGTTCGGCGAGCTGGTCGACATCCGCAGGAAACACGCCGTCATACTCCGCGACAATGAGTTTCGCGGTCTTGTGCAGATTGCGTGCACGGCTGTAGTAACCGAGGCCGGTCCACAGGTGCAGGACTTCATCTTCCTCGGCGGCGGCGAGTGCCTCGACACTGGGCAGCGCGTCCATGAAGCGGTCGAAGTAGCCGAGCACGGTGCTGACCTGGGTCTGCTGCAGCATGATTTCGGACACCCACACGCGGTACGGCGTGATGTTCTGCTGCCAGGGCAGATCCTTGCGGCCGTGGCGGTCGAACCAGTCGAGGACCGCCGCGCCGAACTGCTCGGGACTCATCGGTTGAACAGGCCCTTGAGTGCGTCCTTGAGCTCCGGGCTGACCTTGTCGCCGAGCTTCTCCTCAATCTTCTCGTTGAGCTTTTCACCGGCCAGCCGCGCTGCGACCTTGCCCAGGGCGTCGTTGTCGAAGCGGCAGGCTTTGGCGCCCAGCTCCAGTGGGCCGCGGCAGCGCAGCGGCCATTCGATGCCGACGTAGCGCTCGTTGACCTGGCAGGCCGGGTCCGGCATGGCGCCCTTGTCGCCTTCGATGACGATACCGACGCGGTAGTCCATGCCCAGCGCGCGCAGGTCGACATCGCCGTTGCCGTTGACGGTCAGGCCAGGAATGCTGGCCTTGAGGTCGGGGTTGCTGGCCACGCCGTTGCGCAGGGTCAGATTGCCCTTGAGTTCGCGGAACGGCGTGTCCTTGCTGCGTGGGTCGCTGGCGAGCGGCTTGCGATTGAGCGTCGCAATGGCGCGGCACAGCTGCTGCTCCAGGTTGGCATCGACCAGCACACCGTTGTCGATGATGAAGCCGACCTTGCCGTTGAGGTTGTCGATCCAGGCCTTTTCACTGTTGCCCTGGGTACGCAGGTCGGCATCCAGATTCAACAGGCCCTTGACCACCACTTCTTCGCCCTGGCTTTCCAGAAGACGCTCGACTGGCACGCCGTTGAAGCGGTGCTGCACCGTCAACAGTGGTTGGGGTGGGCGCACGTCGAGGCTGGCAGAGCCATCCAGGCGACCGCCGTACAGCCCGGCGCGCATTTCCTGCAGCGTCAACAGGCCATTGCGGGTGCGTGCCTTGAGGTTGAAGCCGTCCAGCGGGATTTTCATTGCGGTCAGGCTGCCGATGGCCAGGTTGACCTCGGTGTCGAGCTTGCGCAGCTGATCCACCGGCAACACTGAAGCCTGGCTCCAGGCCTGCTGGGTCGGCGCGTTGGGCAGGGGCGTGGTGCCGCTGCCGATCGCACTGGCCTGGGTGCTCTTGACCTCGCTTTTGCGCGCCGCCTCGGCCGCTTGTTCCTTGCTTGGTGGCGCTAGGTAGCGGTCGAGGTTGAGACGATCGCCCTTGAGGTCAACGCGCAGCGCCTGGCGGGCGAAGTCGCTGATGGCGATGCGGCCGGTGAAGGTGCTGTCGTCTAGCTTCAGGGTCAGCTCTTCCAGCGCGATGCTGTTTGGCGTGCCGCTCAGGCGGCTGACCAGTTCGGCCTTGCTCAGCGTAGCGCCATCGGCCATTGCCGGCAGTTTCTGGCCGGTGCCCTGGAGAAACTCGCGCAGGTTGAACTGCGCGACCGTCAATGCGCCGCTGATCTTCGGTTCCTTGTCCAGGTCGCGTGCCTTCAGCTCGCCCAGCCCGCGCAGCTGGTTGGCAGTGAACTTCAGGCTGTTCCATTCGGCGATCTGCGCGGCGAGATCGACCAGCAACTGGCCCTGGGCGCTGAAGGTCAGTGTCTGGCCTTGCAGCGGCTCGCCGGAAGCCTCGCCGGACAGGCGCATGTCTTCGAACTGGTAGCGCTTGAGCTGGTTGTCGAAACGCAGCGCGCCCTGCAGTTCGGTGCGCGCGCGCATCACCGGCTTGTTGCTGCCGAAGAAGGCGTTGAGCTTCACCGGGATCGGGCTGCCTTCGCGGATCGCGCCGGTGGTCAGCTCGATGCTTTCGGCGCTGTACTGTTGGCCGGTCTTGGCGTCGTGGTAGGTGACCCGTGCGTCGCTGACGGTCAGGCTGTCGATGTCCAGGGTCAATGGCTTGCTGCGCGAAGCGGGAGCTGCATCCGGTTCGGTCTGTGGTTCGCTAGCCTCGGCGGTTGGCGCCGGTTGTTCTGCCTGCTTGGCCGGCTGGCCGACGCCTTCCCAGTTGCCGCGGCCCTGCTCGTCGCGACTCAGGGTCAGGTTGAGGCCGTTCACCTTGATATCGCTCATCTGTACTTCGCGGCTCAGCAGCGGCATCACCCGCACCGAGAGGCCGAGCATGCGCAGGTCGGCGAACGGCTGCTCGGGCGTCTGCGCGCTGGCCAGGGTGGTCTCGTGCAGTTCCAGGCCGAGCCAGGGGAACAGGCTCCAGCCGATGTCACCTTTGATGTCCAGTTCGAGGCCGGCCTTGCTGCGTGCCAGGTCGCGGATCTCGTCCTTGTAGTCGTTGGGATCGAATAGGTGCGTCAGGGCGAAGCCTGCCGCCACCAGGATCAGCAACAGCCCGAGAAAGACCAGACCCAGGATTTTGCCGAGCGATTTCATGGACGAGTCCTTGTAGATGAACGATCTGAAAAGTGCCGAGTATAGCCCCGTGCCTGCGCTTGTCGGGAAGGCGGTCGGCTTTGGAGTGGGGCTGGGGGAGCTGGTTCCGCCCCAGGCTGCAGCGCAGGGCAAATACGCCCTGTTGCAGCGAATCAGGCGCGGAAGGGTTGATTGCCGGTAGCAAGGTGGGCTTCAGCTCACCAGCGCAATCTAGAGCGAATCCAGCGGCAGATGTGTACGCGCGGCCAGGGCGCTGGCTTCCAGATGACCGGCCGGAGCCGCCAGGCGCAACGGTTTGCCGGCTTCACTGGCCTGACGCTGGGTCTCCTCCAGCAGCCGGCGGCCGACGCCGCGCTTGCGGGTGAGCTTGCGTACGCACAGGTGTGACAGGCGCCAGGCATCGTCGCCGCGCTGCAGCAGGGCGGCGCCGAGCAGGCGGTCATTGAAGCGCCCGGCGATCAGGCTGCCATCGGCCAGCGCCGCCGCGATCAGCGCTTCGGCGCTGGCATAGGGAGTCAGCAGCCATTCGGGGGCGTCGGCGTAGATTTTCGCCAGATCGGTTAAATCCTGCGGGCTGGGGTGGGTGACGGATTCGACGTAGACGGGCATGGCGACCTTGCGACGGCTGGGCGGAATGCCGGCAAGGATACGCCGAACCGCCGCCAGCGCACGAGACGCCGGCGGTGGGCGCACCCGTCAATGCAGGCGATGGCGCTCGTGGAGAAAACTCAGCACCGCACGGCGGTAGTGGTTGTACTCGGGGTCGTCGGCCAGGGCAATGCGGTCGCGCGGGCGCGGCAGTTTCACCTCGAGGATCTCGCCGATGGTCGCCGAGGGGCCGTTGGTCATCATCACGATGCGGTCGGAAAGCAGCACCGCTTCGTCGACATCGTGGGTGATCATCATCATGGTGTTGCCCAGGTCCTTCTGGATCTTCATCACCTCGTCCTGCAGGTGCGCGCGGGTGAGTGCATCGAGGGCGCCGAACGGTTCGTCGAGCAGCAGCACCTTGGGCTTCATCGCCAGCGCGCGGGCGATGCCGACGCGCTGCTTCATGCCGCCGGAGATTTCCTGCGGATACTTGTTCAGCGCGTGGCTCATGTTCACCAGTGCCAGGTTGTGCTCGATCCAGTCGCGTCGCTCGCGCTTGTTCATGCTGCGCTTGAACAGCTTGTTCACCGCCACTTCGACGTTCTCGTAGACGGTCAGCCAGGGCAGCAGCGAATGGTTCTGGAACACCATGCTGCGGTCCGGGCCAGGGCCGCGGACTTCCTTGCCGTCGAGGATCACGCCGCCGAGGCTGGGGTCGAGCAGCCCGGCGACGATGTTCAGCACCGTCGACTTGCCGCAGCCGGAGTGGCCGATGATGGAGATGAACTCGCCCTTGGCGATGTTCAGGTTGATGTCCTTGAGCACCTGCGAGGCGAGGTTGCCGCGCACGAAACTCTTGTCCAGGTGTTCGATGGAGAGATAGCTCATGGCGTTGCTCCTCAGTTGGCCGGAATGCCGCGGGTGATGCGCTGGCCGACGAAGGCCACCAGGCGATCGAGCACGAAGCCGACCACGCCGATGTAGACGAGCGCGAGGATGATGTCGCTGATGCGCGAGGCGTTCCACGCATCCCAGATGAAGAAGCCGATGCCGACGCCGCCGATGAGCATCTCCGCGGCGATGATCGCCAGCCACGACAGGCCGACGCCGATACGCAGGCCGGTGAAGATGTAAGGCGCGGCGGCCGGCAGCATGATGGTCTTGAAGTACTCGAAACCGTTGAGCTGCAGCACCTGGGCGACGTTGCGGTAGTCCTGCGGGATGTTGCGGATGCCCACCGCGGTATTGATGATGATCGGCCAGATCGCGGTGATGAAGATGACGAACAGCGCCGAGGGATGGCTGTCCTGGAAACCCGCCAGCGACAGCGGCAGCCAGGCCAGTGGCGGCACGGTGCGCAGCACCTGGAAGATCGGATCGAGGCCGCGCATGGCCCAGTCCGACTGGCCAATCAGCACGCCGAGGCCGACCCCAGCGACCACCGCCAGCATATAACCCACCGCAACCCGCTGCAGGCTCGCCAGCAGTTGCCAGGCCAGGCCCACGTCATTGCCGCCATTGTCGTAGAACGGATCGATGATCAGCTCCCAGGTTTCCGCGACCACCTGCGAGGGCGGCGGCAGCGCGGCGTCCGCGCCGGAGCAGAGCATCTCCCAGATCACGCCGAGCACCAGCAGGATCACCAGCGGTGGCACCAGCTGCTGCACAGCGTAGCGGCCGCTGCGCCGAGCCAGTGCGGCGAGGCGGGAAGGGCGGACGATGGACACCGGCTCGGCGCTGGCGGGCTGCAGTTTGACGTTGGCATTCATGGGCTTTTCCTCGCGGGTTGCGGTTATCAGGCCATGGCCTTGATGGTCAGGCTGTCCAGGTAGGCTTGCGGGTTCTCGGGGTCGAACAGCTTGCCGTCGAAGAACTTCTCCACGCCGCGGGAGGTGGAGGTCGGGATCAGTTCGGCGGGCAGGTTCAGCTCGCCGGCGGCGGCGCGCCAGATGTCTTCGCGGTTGACCTTGGCGATCAGTGCCTGGCTGTCGAAGTCGGCCGGCAGGTAGCCCCAGCGCTTGTTCTCGGTCAGGAACCAGAGGTCGTGGCTCTGGAACGGGTAGGAGGCGTGGTCGTCCCAGTAGCGCATCTGCTCGGGATGGTTCTCGATGACCTTGCCGGTGCCGTAGGCGAAGTTGCCCTTCATGCGGTCGACGATGTCCTTGTAGGGCGCGCCGATCCACTTGCGTTGCGAACAGATCTTCGCCACTTCTTCCTTGTTCTCGGCCTTCTCGCAGAACTGCTGGGCTTCCATGATCGCCATGGTCAGTGCCTTGGCCGCGTTGGGGTTGGCGGCGACATAGTCGCTGCGCAGGGCGAAGGCCTTCTCCGGGTGGTTGTGCCACAGCTCGCCGGTGGTGTTGGCGGTGTAGCCGATCTTCTGGTTGATCAGCTGGGCGTTCCACGGCTCGCAGACGCAGAAGGTGTCCATGCTGCCCACCTTCATGTTGGCGACCATCTGTGCCGGCGGCACGACGATGGTGTTGATGTCGGCGTTCGGG
Source organism: Pseudomonas sp. E45-MNA-CIBAN-0222 (assembly GCF_040310405.1). NCBI lineage: Bacteria > Pseudomonadati > Pseudomonadota > Gammaproteobacteria > Pseudomonadales > Pseudomonadaceae > Pseudomonas > Pseudomonas sp. E45-MNA-CIBAN-0222. Next base: position 513,994 of record NZ_JBEOPU010000002.1, on the reverse strand, counting down.
TCGATGCCGCCGGCCGCCAGCCAGTAGCGCATCCACAGGTCATGGGTGCCGCCGGGGAAGGTCATCGCCGCACTGACCTTCTTGCCGCTGGCCTTCTTCGCCTCCAGCGCGGCCTTGAATGGCGTGCTGTCGAGGCCGATCTTCAGGTCGCGATACTCCTCGCCGACCGAGATGCACTGGCCGGACAGGTTCAGCCGCGCCAGGATCGACATGGGTACTGGCTGGTTGTTCGGCGTGACGATGCCGGCGCTGATCAGGTAGGGCATCGGTGTGAGGATGTGCGCGCCGTCGATGCCGTTCTTCGCCGAGCCGAGCACCAGGTTGTCGCGGGTGGTGCCCCATGACGACTGCTTGAGTACTTCGACCTCGGTCATCCCGTACTTGGCGAAGAAGCCCTTCTCGGCGGCGACGAACAACGGCGCGGCGTCGGTCAGGGCGATGAAGCCGAGCTTGGCCTTGGTGGTTTCCACGTCACCGCCCGCCGCCCAGGCGGCCGAACGCATGCCCAGGGACATGCCGCCGAACAGGGCGACGCCGCTGGCGGCGATGATCGAATGCTTGAGAAAGCTGCGGCGCGAGGCCAGCGTTACGCTGCTGGGCTGGTCGTTGTTCGGCTTGTCGGTCATGGTCCGTTTTCCTTTGGGCGAAAAAAAACGGCGCCACACCGCCCGGCTGAAGCCGGAGAGCGTGGACACCGTTGTCCTGATGAGGAGTTGTGAAAGCCGAAGGATCCGGCCTTGCCTGAGCTTTGCGAAAGCTGTGCCAGAACTGCTCCGGCGGCACCGGGCGGGTGCGGTCGCGGCATCGAATCGGCGGGAGGTTTCCATTGAATCAAGCACTTGCGGTGGTGCCGCACACCGAGCGCGACCAGTTCCGTGATTGGCTTGATCAAGATGAATTGCGCTTGGCGATCCTGCGGGGCTGGCGGCGCATGCACATCCGCGGGGCAGGCGGGCTGTGCTGATGGTGCGGCGTGCCTGTTTTCAGTGCCTGGAGCGCTGGCCCAGGGTGCGGGCCGGGGCGCGCTCGGCGGGCTGTGCCAGTGCCAGTAGGCGCTGGGCGACCTCCTCCAGGCGCAGGCCCTGGTTCATTGCCGCCTGGCGCAGCCAACTGTAGGCCTCGCCCTCGGAGAAGCCCTGCTGGCGCATCAGCTGCTGCTTGGCGCGCTCGACCTGCTTGCGCTCGTCCAGCGCCTGACGCGCCTCGCGCAACTCTTCATTGAGGCCCTGCAGGCGCACGCTCTGGGTTAGCAAGAGTTCCAGGGTCGAGCGCGCCACCATCGCGGTCATGCCGTCCGGCGGTGGCGCGTCAAGGTCGCTGGCCTGCACACTGAACAGCTTGGCCTGCTCGGCGGCGGCGTGCATGTCGGCGATGCCGTCTAGCAGCTTGCGATGGCTCTGCAGGTCCTTGCGGATACGCTCGATGCTGTACCGGCACTGTTGCAACAGATCCTGCTCCAGGCGCGTCTCGACCTGCTTCATTGCGTCGATGCGGTGCGTGTGCAGCTCGAACCAGAGCTCGCACAGCTGCGGTTCGACCGCCGCGCCGGGGCTGGTACGGCGGGCGATGTCACGCAGGCGGCAGGCGTTGATGTTCGTCTCGCTGGCGCACAGCGCTTGCCATAGCGCCTGCGCTGCCGGGCTGGCGAAGCGGCTGAAGGTGGCGAAGCAGCGCTCCTGGCCTTCGAGCAGGTGCTCCAGGCGCTCCAGCATGTCTGCGCGGAAATAGCCGCTGGCGAAGCCGACCACACCGAGCGCGCGCTCCTGGCCGGCCAGTTCCTTGCCCTGCATGAAATTGAACAGCGCCACCAGGCAGCGGGTGATGTCCGGATCGGCGGCGGTGTCGGCCGCCTCGAACACCACTGCCAGCAGCCCGCCGATCAGCCGCACCAGTGTCGCCGTGGCGTCCTGCATGCTGATGGCGTGCTCGCGGATGCGCCGGCGCAGCGCCGGCAGCTCGTCGAGGCTGTGCAGGGCATAGGCGATGCGGGTGAACAGGCGGGTCTTCTCGGCGCTGCTGACGGCGTCCAGATCGATGCGATCCAGATCCAGGCGTACGTCGCGCTCCAGCGCCTCGGCTTCCAGGCTGAGCACGTCCAACTGCTGGCGCTGATGGGCGGCGTTGCCGCTGAGGTAGATGTTCGAGTAGCCGCGCTCCTTCTGCAGCGCGTGCACCAGCTGGCTGATACGGGTGACCAGTTCGCAGGTGCGCGCCAGGTCCTCCAGGCCGAGCAGTTCGCTGCGCCGGGACGCCAGCATGAAGCGCAGGGTCGCAGGCATTTTCCGTCCGTGCATTGGGCGGCACCTCCGCGGGTTGACGCGCAGGTTCCTGCAAGATGCAGTCCAGTAAGCCCGGCGCGTATCCGTGCTGCGGCGTTTGCGCCTATAATGTGCCCCTTTTCGCCCACGATCAGCGGAGCTGTTGATGTCCGAACGTACGGCTTACGTAGAGCGCAACACCCTGGAAACCCAGGTTAAGGTCACCATCAATCTGGATGGCACCGGCAAGGCGCGCTTCGCCATCGGCGTGCCCTTCCTGGAGCACATGCTCGACCAGATCGCCCGTCACGGGCTGATCGACCTGGATATCGAGTGCAACGGCGACCTGCACATCGACGACCACCACACCGTGGAGGACGTCGGCATCACCCTCGGCCAGGCCTTCACCAAAGCCATCGGCGACAAGAAAGGCATGACCCGCTACGGGCATTCCTATGTGCCGCTGGACGAGGCGCTGTCGCGCGTGGTGATCGACTTCTCCGGGCGCCCGGGGCTGACCATGAACGTGCCCTACACCCGCGCGGTGGTCGGCAAGTTCGACGTCGACCTGTTCCAGGAATTCTTCCAGGGCTTCGTCAATCACGCCCTGGTGACCCTGCACATCGACACCCTGCGCGGCATCAACACCCACCACCAGATCGAAACCGTGTTCAAGGCCTTCGGCCGCGCGCTGCGCATGGCTGTCGAACTCGATCCGCGCATGGCCGGGCAGATGCCGTCCACCAAAGGGTGCCTGTAATGCAGACCGTTGCCGTCATCGACTACGGCATGGGCAACCTGCACTCGGTGGCCAAGGCGCTGGAACACGTCGGCGCTGGCCGCGTGCTGATCACCAGCGATGCGCAGGTCATCCGTGAGGCCGACCGCGTGGTGTTCCCCGGCGTCGGCGCGATCCGCGACTGCATGGCCGAGATCCGCCGGCTGGGCTTCGACGAACTGGTTCGCGAAGTCAGCCAGGACCGCCCGTTCCTCGGTATCTGCGTCGGCATGCAGGCGCTGATGGAGCGCAGCGAGGAGAACGACGGAGTCGACTGCATCGGTCTGTTCCCCGGTCAGGTGCGCTTCTTCGGCAAGGACCTGCACGAGGACGGCGAGCACCTGAAGGTGCCGCACATGGGCTGGAACGAGGTCAAGCAGGTGGTCGACCATCCGCTCTGGCACGCGATTCCGGACAATGGCCGCTTCTACTTCGTGCACAGCTACTACATCGAGGCCGGCAATCCGCGGCAGGTGGTCGGTCGCGGCCATTACGGCAACGACTTCGCCGCCGCGCTGGCCGATGGCTCGCGCTTCGCCGTGCAGTTCCACCCAGAGAAGAGCCACACCCACGGCCTGCAGCTGCTGCAGAACTTCGCCGCCTGGGATGGTCGCTGGTAAATGAGCCGGGCCAAGCTCAAACCGCCGGTCCTGACGCTGGATGCCGCTCAGGAGCAGGCGGCGCAACAGGTCATCAAGCGCTTTCTGGAAGAGCGGTTCGAACTCGAGCTGGGCTCATTCGAGGCGCAGGAGGTGCTTGATCTGTTCGCCCGGGAAATCGCACCGCTGTATTACAACAAGGCGATCTTCGACGTGCAGAGCGACCTTAAGGAACGGTTCGAGAGCATCGAAAGCGACTTGTGGGCGCTCGAGAAGAGCTGACCCTTAACCGACATTTGATTTGAACAGGTTCAAGCCATGCTGATTATTCCCGCTATCGATCTCAAGGACGGCGCCTGCGTGCGTCTGCGTCAGGGTCTGATGGACGATGCCACGGTGTTTTCCGATGACCCGGTGGCCATGGCCGCCAAGTGGGTCGAGGCCGGCTGCCGCCGCCTGCATCTGGTCGACCTCAACGGCGCCTTCGAAGGCCAGCCGGTCAACGGCGAGGTGGTCACCGCCATCGCCAAGCGCTACCCGGACCTGCCGATCCAGATCGGTGGCGGCATCCGCACCCTGGAAACCATCGAGCACTACGTGCGCGCCGGCGTCAGCTACGTGATCATCGGCACCAAGGCGGTCAAAGAGCCGGGGTTCGTCACCGAGGCCTGCCGCGCCTTCCCGGGCAAGGTCATCGTTGGCCTTGATGCGAAGGACGGCTTTGTCGCCACCGATGGCTGGGCGGAAGTCTCCAGCGTGCAGGCGGTCGATCTGGCGCGCCGCTTCGAGGCCGATGGTGTCTCGGCGATCGTCTACACCGACATCGCCAAGGACGGCATGATGCAAGGCTGCAACGTCGAGGCCACCGTGGCGCTGGCTAACGCCAGCCGCATCCCGGTGATCGCTTCTGGTGGCATCCACAACATCGGCGACATCCAGAAGCTGCTCGATACCAACACACCGGGCATCGTCGGCGCCATCACCGGCCGGGCAATCTACGAAGGCACGCTGGATGTGGCCGAGGCGCAGGCGCTCTGCGACCTGAAGTACAAGGACGAGTGATTCGCTGATCTGCGGTGGATCGGTGAAGCGTGATCCACCCTACACGCTACTTGCAGCTTGAAGCCTGCGGCTTGAAGAAGCTGCTTTCGGAGAAAGCCATGGCCCTGGCCAAACGCATCATTCCCTGCCTCGACGTGGACAACGGCCGCGTGGTCAAGGGCGTCCAGTTCGAGAACATTCGCGACGCCGGCGACCCGGTGGAGATCGCCCGCCGCTACGACGAGCAGGGCGCCGACGAGATCACCTTCCTCGACATCACCGCCAGCGTCGACAACCGTGACACCACCCTGCACACCGTCGAGCGCATGGCCAGCCAGGTGTTCATCCCGCTGACCGTCGGTGGTGGGGTCAGGACCGTGCAGGACATCCGCAACCTTCTCAATGCGGGTGCCGACAAGGTCTCGATCAACACCGCCGCGGTGTTCAACCCGGATTTCGTCGGCGAGGCCGCGGACCGCTTCGGCTCACAGTGCATCGTCGTCGCCATCGACGCGAAGAAGGTGTCCGCGCCGGGCGAGCCGGGTCGCTGGGAAATCTTCACCCATGGCGGGCGCAAGCCTACCGGCCTGGATGCCGTGGCCTGGGCGAAGAAGATGGAAGACCTCGGCGCTGGCGAAATCCTGCTGACCAGCATGGATCAGGACGGCGTGAAGAGCGGCTACGATCTCGGCGTCACCCGCGCCATCAGCGAAGCGCTGTGCATCCCGGTGATCGCCTCCGGTGGCGTCGGCAACCTGCAGCACCTGGCCGATGGCATCCTCGATGGCAAGGCCGATGCGGTGCTGGCCGCGAGCATCTTCCACTTCGGCGAATACACCATTCCGGAAGCCAAGGCCTACCTGGCTGCCCGCGGCATTGTGATGCGTTGATCCCAGCCGGTAGCTGAACAAGGCTTAATACTCGATACAAGGAACCGTCCGCGGCTTTTGCGGATGCACTCAGGAGACTTCACGCATGATCAAGACCATCGCTTCCCTTGCCGCTGCGGCGCTGCTGTTCGGCGCCACGCTTGGCCACGCGCAGACACCGGTGAAAATCGACCTGCTGACAGAGAATTTCCCACCCTACAACATGGCGGATGATGGCAAGAACTTCGCTCGTGACGAGAACATCACCGGCATTGCTGTGGATATCGTGCGCGAGATGTTCAAGCGCGCCGGCATCGATTACAGCCTGACGCTGCGCTTTCCCTGGGAGCGTATCTACGGCATGGCGCTGAAGCAGCCGAACTACGGGGTTTTCGTCACGGCGCGCCTGCCCGAGCGCGAAGAGCTGTTCAAGTGGGTTGGTCCCATCGGCCCGGACGACTGGGTGTTGCTGGCTCGTGGCGACAGTCCGATCAACCTGACCAGCCTGGATCAGGCGCGCCAGTACAACATCGGCGCCTACAAGGGTGATGCCATTGCCGAGCACCTGGACGGACAGGGGCTGCAGCCGCAGCTCGCCCTGCGCGATCAGGAGAACGTGAAGAAGCTGATCGACGGCAAGATCGACCTGTGGGCCACTGGTGATCCCGCTGGCCGCTACCTCGCCCGCCAGGACGGTGTGACCGGACTCAAGCGCGTGCTGCGTTTCGACAGTGCCGAACTGTACCTGGCGCTGAACAAGCAGATCGCCGACGAGACGGTGCAGAAGCTGCAGAAAGCGCTCGACCAGATGCGTAGCGAAGGTGTGATCGACGAGATCAACGCCCGCTACCTCTGAGCCTTCCGTAGTCGGCGCATCTCCTGCGCCGACTTTCTCGGTGATGACGGTGCGCCAGTAGCGTGCACCGATCCTCCTGCACGCGCGGTCGTGGCGCATGCACGCTTCCCTAATTCAGCGGGCGCTCAGCCGCTGGCGCCGCGGCGCTTCGCTGGTTCGCATCTTGCTTTGGACAGCCCCCGGCTCTGGCTCGCGGAGGGGTGGGCCAGGGAATCGAGAAAAAGGGAGCGATCCATTCAAGCGAATCATTGCCGTCGTCTTGCTGCTGCTCTGTGCTCACGCGCACGCGGCGCTGCCTGACGACTACCGAGTCGTGCTGCTGACCGAGAATTTTCCACCATTCAACATGGCTGAGGACGGCAAGAACTACGCCGCCGACGCGCGCATCCACGGCATCAACGCCGACATCGTGCGCGAGATGTTCCGCCGCGCGAATATCCGCTACGAGCTGACCCTGCGCTTTCCCTGGGATCGCATCTACAAGCAGGTGCTCGAACAGCCGGATCAGGGGCTGTTCTCCACCACCTTCACGGCCGAGCGCGAGCAGCAGTTCAAATGGGTCGGCCCGTTGGCGAGCATCAGCTGGGTGCTGCTGGCGCCCGCCGACAGTCCTCTGCGCCTGACCGGGCTGGAGCAGGCACGCGACCTGCGCATCGGTGCCTACAAGAACGATGCGGTCAGCCAGCATCTGGAGGGCAAGGGCCTGGCGCCGATCAACTCGCTGCGTGATCAGGAGAACATCGGCAAGCTGCTCAAGGGTCAGATCGACGTCTGGGCCACCGCCGATCCGGTCGGACCCTACCTGGCCAAGCAGGAAGGTGTGACCGGCCTGAAACCGGTGCTGCGTTTCAATGAAGCGCGGCTGTTCCTCGCGCTCAACCGGGCGACACCGGACGAGGTCGTTGAGCGTCTGCAGCGGGCGCTGGATGCGATGCGTGCTGACGGCACGGTGGATGCGATGCTGCGCCGCTATCTCTGAAGCTCAGCGGTAGACGCCGCCACGACCATGGGCGGCCATCGCGCGGTTGCTGCGGGTGGCGATCATCTGCCCGACATCGACCCATTCGATGCCCTGCGCCGAGAGGCGCGGCAGTTCGCGTTCGAGCACGGCCAGCGTGCTCTCGTGGGGATGACCGATGATGACGACCGAGCCTTGCTTGCGCGCCAGCGCGACTGCCGTGTGGAAGCGTTCGGCTACCGCGGACGGTGAAGGATCGTCATCGAGAAAGATGTCCCGCGACAGGCTGGCCAGTGCCGTGCGTTGGGCGCTGGCGGCGGCCACGGTGCGCGGGCTGGTGCGGCTGTCGAGAAAGAACAGGTGGCGGCGCTGCAGTTCGCCCATCAGCCAGGTCATGGCCTGTATCTGATCGGTCATGGCGCTGCCCATGTGGTTGTTCAGCCCGCTGGCATGCGGTACCGCCGCAAGCGCTGCGTCGAGACGGCGCGCCAGTTCGTCATGAGGTAGTTGGGGATGCCAGGCGAAACGGCCTTGGGCAGGCGACATCGGCATGTGCAGCATGACGGTCTTGCCCGCGCGATGGGCCTGCTCGGCCAGCGTGGCTGCGTGGCGGGTGTCCGGCAGGATCGCCAATGCCACCGGGCCCGGCAGTTGCAGCACGCGGCGGTCGCGTGCCGGGTTCTGCCCGAGGTCGTCGATTATCAGGGTCAACCGCGGACGCGGGACATGGTCCGGCGTGGCTGCGGGCTCGCTGGCATACAGCGCCTGGCTGGCGAGCAACACCAGCAGCGCCAGCCCTGCTATCCAGCCTGACATCTTCACTGGCCGCGGGTGAGGTTCAATCCCTTGAGCAGATTCAGGGCCTGGCCGAGCTGGTAGTCATCGTCCTGCGGGCGCGGCGAGTCGCTGGCGATCTGGGTGGCGGTGGGACGGTCCGGACCGCCGTTGCCGTTGCCCAGGTGGCCAGCAAGATCGGCCTCGCGGAAGCCATCGGCGGCCTGCTCGCGGGTCAGCTTGGCACGCTCGACCTTGATGTCCGGCTCGATGCCCTGGGCCTGGATCGAGCGGCCGTTGGGGGTGTAGTACAGCGCGGTAGTCAGCTTCAGTGCACGATCGTTGTTCAGCGGCAGCACGGTCTGTACCGAGCCCTTGCCGAAGCTGTCGGTGCCCATCACCACACCGCGCTTGTGATCCTGCAGTGCGCCGGCAACGATCTCGGAGGCCGAGGCGCTACCGCCGTTAATCAGCACGACCAGCGGCACACCTTCGCTGGCATCGGCCGCGTCAGCATTGAAGCGCAGCTCGGAGTTGGCGATACGGCCCTTGGTGTAGACGATCAGGCCCTTGGTGAGGAAGTGGTCGGAAATCTCTACCGCCGCCTGGAGTACGCCACCGGGGTTGTTGCGCAAATCCAGCACCAGACCGTTCAGCTTCTTGCCTTCGTTGTCTTTCTTCAGCTTGGCCAGCGCCTTGCCAACTTCCTCGCCGGAGTTGACCTGGAACTGGGTAACGCGCAGATAACCGTAGCCCGGCTCGAGGATCTGGCTGCGCACGCTACGCACTTTGATGATCGCGCGGGTGAGCTTCACGTCGAACGGCTGGCCGCCCTCGCGCACCAGCGTCAGGTTGATACTGCTGCCCGGCTTGCCGCGCATCTTGCCGATGGCATCCATCATCGACAGGCCCTTGGTCGGTTGGCCGTCGATTTTGACGATCAGGTCGCCGGCTTCGATGCCGGCCTTCGATGCCGGGGTGTCGTCGATCGGCGAAACGACCTTGATGAAGCCGTCTTCCATGCCGACTTCGATACCCAGGCCGCCGAACTCGCCGCTGGTGCTTTCCTGCAGTTCGGCGAACGCCTCGGGTTCCAGGTACGCGGAGTGGGGGTCGAGATTGCTGAGCATGCCCTTGATGGCATTTTCCAGCAGCGTCTTGTCATCCACCGGCTCGACATACGCCGCCTTGATGCTGTCCAGCACCTCGGCAAAGGTACGCAGCTCTTCCAGCGGCAGGGGCGCCTTGGCGCTCGGCGCCGCCGTCTCCGCCGGTGGCTGCTGAGCCCAGGCGCCGCCCTGCATCCCCAGCAGTATGGCCAGGGCGAGCGTGGATGGGCGGGCGAAACGGCGCAGGTGCAACATGTCGAACTCCAGTTATGAGAGGGCGCGCTTGGCGATACGGGCGGCTCGGCAGGACCGAACGCCGCAACTCGCTAGCCTTGCGCGCGACACCATTGGGCAGGATCGCTGGGGCGGCCCTGCTGCCGAATGGCGAAATACAGTGCGGCAGTTTCCTGGCCGCCGCTGGTGCCTACCGTGGCAATCGGGTCACCGGCCTTGACGATGTCGCCAGCGTCACGCAGCAAGCTCTGGTTGTGACCATACAGGCTCAGGTAGCCATTGCCATGGTCAAGAATTACAAGCAGGCCGGCGCCGCGTAGCCAGTCAGCGAATACTACCCGTCCGCCATGCACGGCACGGACCTGAGTGCCAATGCTGGCGCCGATCAGCACGCCGTCCCACTTGGTTCGAGCGTCGCCGCCGCGCGGAGTGCCGTAGCGGGCGACGAGACGTCCATCGACTGGCCAGGGGAGCTTGCCTTTGGCCTGGGAAAACGGCCCGCCAAAGCTGCCGCCGGCACTGGACACCGTAGGCCCGTTCGGCGCTGGTGTCGGTGCTGCCCCTGCCGCCTGGCGCTGCTGCTCCCGCTGACGCTCGGCAAGCAGCGCGCGCTGCCGTGCTTGTTCGGCTTCACGCGCCTGGCGCGCCAGGGTTTCCTCGATGGTCTTGAGCACACGCTCGAACTGGGCCTGCTCCTGGCGGCGTGCCTGCAGTTTCTGCTCACGGCTGGACAGGTCGCTGTTGAGCTTGGCGAGTGCCTGTTGACGCTCCTTGCGTACCTCGGCGAGCTGGTCGCGGCGCTCGATCAGGCCATCCTTCTTTTCCGCCAGAAGAGCCTGCTCCGCCTCGATATCGGTTTCGACATTGGCCAGCTGGCGCAATGTCTCGTTGAAGCTGTCTAGCTGCTCGAGCCGTGCCTTGTTCAGGTAGTCGTAATAGGTGATGGTGCGGCTGAATTTTTCCGGATTCTGCTGGTTGAGCAGCAGTTTGAGGTACTCCTGGCGACCGTTCTGGTAGGCGGCTCTGGCCTGCAGGCCGATCAGGCGCTGCTGTTCCAGGCGTGCGCCTTCGAGGGTGGTCTTCTCCTCGTTGAGGCGTTCCAGTTCCGCCTCGCTGCGGTCGATTTCCTGCTGCAGGGTGTCGACCTGTTTCTCCAGCTGTCCCATCTCGCTTTCAGTGGTTTGCAGCTGCTTCTGAACGCCGGACTTCTGCTGTTCGATCTGCTTGAGCAGCTTCTGCAGTTCGTTGATGTCCTGGCGGGCTGCTTCGATCTGCTGCCGCGCTGCGGCACGATCGTCCGCCACGGCAGGACCGAGCAGGCAGAGGAGGGCGAGGGCGAGAAAAGTACGGGGCATTGGAGGGTGTCAACCGAGCGTTATGACCGGCGTAGTATGCCTAAAAAGCAAGCTGGAAGCTTGAAGCCTGTAGCGGGAAACGGCGGCTGACGCCGTTTCCCGCCTGGGCGATCAGTTCAGCTCGACGATCGAGCGGCCAGTCATCTCTGGCGGTACCGGCATGCCGAGCAAGGTCAGCATGGTCGGGGCGACATCGGCCAGCACGCCGCCTGCGCGGATCGAGACGTTGCGCTTGCCGATATAGATGAAAGGCACCGGTTCACAGGTATGCGCGGTGTGCGCCTGGCCGGTCATGACGTCTTCCATCTGTTCGACGTTGCCGTGGTCGGCGGTGAGCAGCGCCTCACCGCCGACCTTGTCCAGCGCCTCGACGATGCGCCCGACACAGCTGTCCAGGCACTCCACCGCCTTGACCGCGGCATCGAACACGCCGGTATGGCCGACCATGTCGCCGTTGGCATAGTTGACCACGATGACGTCGTAGCGCTGATTCTCGATGGCATCGACGATGCGGTCGGTGACCTCGGGCGCGCTCATTTCGGGTTTCAGGTCGTAAGTGGCGACCTGAGGCGACGGGATCAGAATGCGTTCCTCGCCCGGGAAGGGTTCTTCGCGGCCACCGGAGAAGAAGAAGGTGACGTGGGCGTATTTCTCGGTTTCGGCAATGCGCAGCTGGGTCTTGCCGTTGTTGGCCAGGTATTCGCCGAGCACGTTGGTCAGCGCTTCCGGGGCAAAGGCTGCCGGCGCGGGAATGCTCGCGGCGTACTGGGTGAGCATGACGAACTCGGCCAGTTGCGGCACCCGTGCACGCTCGAATTCCTTGAAGCCGGGTTCGACGAAGCAGCGGGTGAGTTCCCGAGCGCGGTCGGCACGGAAGTTCATGAACACCACGGCATCGCCATCTTCGACACGCACCGGCTCGCCGATGGTGGTCGCTTTGACGAACTCGTCACTTTCGCCACGCTCATAGGCGGCAATCAAACCATCCACGGCGTAGTCGGAGTGGTGCTCGGCCTTGCCCTCGACGATCAGCTCGTAGGCCTGTTGTACGCGATCCCAACGGTTGTCGCGGTCCATGGCGAAGTAGCGCCCGATCAGGCTGGCGATACGCCCCTTGCCCAGGCGCGTGAAGGTAGCCTGGAGCAGTTCGATGGAGTGCTGTGCGCTCTTCGGCGGGGTGTCGCGGCCGTCAAGGAAGGCGTGCAGGTAGATTTTCTCGGCGCCGCGCTGGGCCGCCAGCTCGGCCATGGCGACCAGATGATCCTGATGGCTGTGCACGCCACCGTCGGAGAGCAGGCCGAGGATGTGCACCGCCTTCCCCGCACCTACGGCTTTGTCGACGGCGGCACAGATAGTCGGATTGGCGAAGAACTCGCCGTCGCGGATCGCCTTGGTCACGCGGGTGAAGTCCTGATACACCACACGGCCAGCGCCCAGATTCATGTGTCCGACCTCGGAGTTGCCCATTTGCCCGTCCGGCAGGCCAACGTCCATGCCGCTGCCGGAGATCAGCCCGTGCGGCTGACTGGCCAGCAGGCGGTCGTAGACTGGCTTGCGCGCAGCATGGATGGCGTTGAAGTCGGGACTGTCGCTGTGCCCGAAGCCATCGAGAATGATCAGTACCAGGGGTTTGGGCACGGCATTAGGTGCGACAGGCATGCTTTCGGGCTCCTTGCGCGGGGCGGAAAAGGGCGGTCAGTCTACTGGCTGACCAGGATGAGGTCACGATTCATCAGGGTTCAGCCGGTAGGAGGGCCTGTGTATACTGGCCCGCATTTTATCGTCCGGGTACCCGTTGATGCTCGCTAACCTGATTGAATTTGTCTCTAACCACTATGTACTCAGCAGCCTGTTCGTCGTGCTGTTGATCCTTTTGTTCATCACCGAGACACGCAAGGGTGGCAAGAGCCTGAGCAATCGCGAACTGACGGCACTGGTCAACAGTGACGAGGGCGTGGTGTTGGACGTGCGCGCCAAGAAGGAGTTCGACGCCGGCCATATCGTCGATGCATTGAACATTCCCTACGAGAAGCTGGTCAGCCGCACAGGCGAGCTGGAAAAGCACAAGGCCAAGACCATCATCGTGGTCGATGCCATGGGGCAGCACGCCGGAACGGCCTGCCGTGAGCTGCAGAAGGCAGGCTTCACAGCCGCCAAGTTGTCGGGAGGGATTTCCAGCTGGCGCGGCGACAATCTGCCAGTGGTCAAGTAATCATGCCCAACGTCGTCATCTATACCACCGCCTGGTGCCCGTTCTGCATTCGCGCCAAGGCGTTGCTCGATCGCAAAGGTGTCGCCTACGAGGAAATCCCCGTGGATGGCAATTCATCCCTGCGCGCCGAGATGGCCAGCAAGGCCGGGCGCACGTCGGTACCACAGATATGGATTGGCGATCAGCACGTCGGCGGCTGCGATGAGCTGCATGCTCTGGAGCGCAGTGGACGTCTCGACCCTATGCTGCAGGCCTGAGTGCCGGCGCGGGGCCGCTAACAAATCAAACGACACGCACAAAGAAGGTTGCAGAAATGACCGAACAAGCTAACAACGGCGGCGCAGCATCGCAGACCGAGCAGGGCGCGCAATTCTCCCTGCAGCGCATTTACGTCCGCGACCTGTCCTTCGAAGCGCCGAAGAGCCCGGAAATTTTCCGTCAGGAATGGAATCCGAGTGTCGGGCTGGATCTGAATACCCGTCAGAAGGCGCTGGAAGGTGACTTCCATGAAGTCGTGCTGACTCTCTCGGTTACCGTGAAAACCGGCGAAGAAGTCGCCTTCATCGCCGAAGTGCAGCAGGCCGGGATCTTCCTGATCAAGGGTCTCGAAGCTGCGGCCATGAGCCACACGCTCGGCGCGTTCTGCCCGAACATCCTCTTCCCGTACGCCCGTGAGGCGCTGGACAGCCTGGTTACCCGCGGATCGTTCCCGGCACTGATGCTGGCTCCGGTGAATTTCGACGCACTCTACGCCCAGGAAATGACGCGTATGCAGAGCGCCGGCGAAGCGCCCAGCACCGCTCACTGATCCGGCGGCTGAGACTGCGCAGGAAGTCTACTGCTTCCTGCGCAATCCCTCGGCGGGTCAGCGCACCTGCACGACCAGCTTGCCGACCGCCTTGCGCTGCCCCAGCGTAGCAATGGCTTTGCCGGTGTCCTGCAAAGCGAAACGTTGCGACACCAGCGGCTTGAGCTTGCCCTCGGCATGCCAGGTGAACAGCTGGCGGAAATTCGCGGCGTTGTCCTGTGGTTGGCGCTGAGCGAAGGCCCCCCAGAACACACCGATCAATGCTGCTCCCTTGAGTAGCGGCAGATTGGCCGGCAGTGCCGGAATGTCCCCCCCCGCTGCAAACCCTACCACCAGCATGCGGCCGTTCCAGGCGATGCTGCGGAAGGCTTCCTCGAAAAGCTCACCGCCCACCGGGTCGTAGATCACGTCCACGCCCTGACCCCCAGTGAGTTCTTTCAGGCGCTCCTTAAGGCCGACTTCGCTGTAGTTGATCAGCTCGTCGGCGCCAGCGTTCTTCGCCACTTCCAGCTTCTCGGCGCTCGAGGCGGCTGCGATCACCCGGGCGCCCATGGCCTTGCCTATCTCCACGGCGGCCAGGCCGACCCCGCCGGAAGCGCCCAGCACCAGCAGGGTCTCGCCGGGCTGCAGATTGGCGCGCTGCTTGAGCGCGTGCATCGAAGTGCCGTAGGTCATGCTGAAGGCGGCGGCGATGTCGTATTCCATGCTCGGCGGGATCGGCAGGGCATTGCTGCCGGCGACTGCTACCTGTTCGGCGAAGCTGCCCCAGCCGGTGAGCGCCATGACCCGGTCGCCGACCTTGAGGTGGCGGACCTTCTCGCCTACTGCGGCGATCACGCCGGCCGCCTCGCCACCGGGCGAGAAGGGGAACGGAGGTTTGAACTGGTATTTACCCTCGATCATCAGGGTGTCGGGAAAATTGACCCCGGCCGCATGCACGTCGAGCAAAATCTCGCTCGGCTTCAGTTGCGGGGTAGGGGCATCCTCGATAACCAGACTCTCGGGCGGACCGAAGCTTTTGCACAGAACGGCTTTCATCGCATTTCCTTGTTCGACTGGTCGAGCGTGTGGCGCTCGACGATGGATGGCTCGACTGCTCAGGACCATTCAGTCTAGGAGCACTGTGCAGCAGGGCAATCAGCATCGCTCGCTGTAATGGCAGCGTATAAGTGGCAGGCGGTTGCGCAATGGGCTTGGGTGCACTGCGGCTACTGGTTATGCTGGCGCAGGTTTCCCTTGGAGCAGTGCCTGTGAAGTATTTGATCGCCGTGTTTTTCAGCCTTGCCTTCGCACTGCCGGCCCTCGCGGAAGAGCCTGCGGACGCCGCCGCCCCGCAAACCCTCTACTACGCTCTGGTGCCCGCCATGGTCGGGAACTACGGCTCCGGCGACCGGCTGAAGTACTACAAGGCCGACGTCGCACTACGCATTTCAAGCAAGGAGGTGGAAGATCGCGTCAAGCACCACGAGCCGCTGATTCGTCATCAGCTGGTGATGCTTTTTTCCGAGCAGACCGATGAAACGCTGGGCGGCCCGGAAGCCAAGGAGCAGCTGCGTCAGGAGGCGCTGAGGCAGGTCCGCGAAGTGCTGGAGCAGGAAGAGGGCGCACCGCTGGTCGATGATCTGCTGTTCAATAACCTGATCATCCAGTAGCTCAGCGCAGCGCCAGGATCGCCTGCCATTCTCTTTCGCTGACCGGCATTACCGACAGCCGACTGCCTTTCTTCACCAGCGCCAGTTCGTGCAGTTCAGCCTGCGCTTTCAGGCGCGCCAGCTTCAGCGGCGCTGCGAAGGCTTCGACGAATTCGACATCGACCGCACTCCAAGGATTGGCCTCGCTGTTGGCCTTGGCGTCGTGATAATGGCTGGAAGGATCGAGCGCGCTGGGGTCGGGGTAGGCGCTGCGGCTGATTCGGCCGATCCCGGCGATTCCTGGCTCGGCGCAACTGGAGTGATAGAAGAAGAACTGATCGCCTTCCTGCATCTGGCGCATGAAGTTTCGCGCCTGGTAGTTGCGTACGCCATCCCAGCGTCCATGGCCCATTTCTTTCAGGTCCAGGATGGAAAATTCGTCCGGTTCGGACTTCATAAGCCAATAAGGCATGAACCTTGCTCTCCTGTAAGGCGGTTCGATCAGACCATGATGGCAAAATCTCCGACAGTCGGCTGCAATACCTGTTTGCGCGGTGCCGATGCTTCACGGAAAATGCCGCGGCTGTAAGGTGGCCTATCGAGTCCTAGAACGATAAATCACACCGACTCGACGCAAGCATTTCGCCTGGTAGGGGGAGGCGAACACAAAATGAAACGTAAGCCCGATATTCTGTGGATTTTGGTCTTCATCTTTGGTCTGGGTGTAGTCACTACTGGCTATACGCAGAGCCTGTGGGAGCAAGCTGACGGCGCCGCCGGCATGGCTCCGGTCATTCAGGTGCAACAAGCCCAGCATCGCTGAGCAGGTGCCGCAAGGACGCGGCCTTAAATTATTCGACGTACCAGCCCTGGTCCGTCACTGTGCCTTGAATCGGTACGTCCCAACTCTCCAGCGGCAATTGATCGACTCTCTGACACTCGTGGGCCAAGCCCAATAATGTCGGTTTGTGACTTTTTTTGCGCATCGCGCGGTAGGCCAGGCTGCGGTCATAGAAGCCGCCCCCCATCCCCAGGCGCCCTCCCTTTCCGTCGAATCCGACCAATGGCATCAGCAGTAGGTCGAGCGCCCAGACGCGTCGTTGTCGGGCGGACCGGATAACCGGTTCGAAAATGTCGAAACGGTTTCGGCGCAGTCTTTCGCCGGGCTTGATGCGCTGAAATACCATGCGCGTTCGTGGCCAGGGGTTCAGAACTGGAAGGTAAGTCGCTTTGCCGCGTCTCTGAGCGGCACGCAGAAGCAGGCCCGGATCGATTTCGCCATCGTTGGGCAGGTACAGAGCAATATGCCGGGCGCGACGGAACACAGGGTGCTGAGCCAACTGCCGATAAAGGCGGCTAGCGGCAAGACGTTGCTGCGCGGGAGTGAGCTGTCGCCTGGCTTGGCGCAGCTTGCGGCGTAGCGCCGGGCGCGAAAGGCCTTCGGCTACGATCATCAGAAGTGGCTCCCCAGCATGCCGCTGCCAGCGTAGGCCCTTGAACCCGAGAGTTCAAGGTGGCGACTACAGAGTACCTTAAGGCTTTCCGTCAGGCGGACATGCACACCGGCACCACGTGTAGCCTCCATGGTGTTGCTTATCGGGAGAGGGTCATCGCCGACTGGCGAACATGCCAGGGAGTTGGGCGGATTATACCTCAATATGCGAACCGTTCATCAGTTGCTGGACGGGTTTGGATCGGTGGCCAGGGCGCTGTCGACTCGCTCCAGCAGCATGCGCACGTGTTCGCGGGCGCTGTTGGCTTCGGCATCCAGCCGATCATGTTTGTGCAGCAGCTCGTGAGTAATGTTCAGCGCCGCCATCACTGCGACGCGATCGGCGCCGATGACTTTCCCGCTGCTGCGAATCTCGCGCATTTTGCGATCCAGATAGCGAGCCGCACCTTCCAGATTGCTGCGTTCCTCTGACGGACAGGCAATGCAATATTCCTTGTCCATGATGTGTACGGTAACGGTGTTCGGCTGGGTCATGAGTCCTGCTCCAGGGCTTTCAGGCGCGAAATCATCGATTCGACCTTCAAACGGGCCATTTCGTTCTTTTCGATCAGATGAGCGCGCTCTTCACGCCAGCTTCGCTCATTGGCCAGCAGCAGATGGTTCTGCGCCTTGAGCTGCTCGATACGCTGAATCAGCTGTTCCAGTTTGGTGGTCAGCGCTTTCAGATCGGCGTCTTCCATGGGATTCCTGTTGAGGCACTGGTGAAGACGGAGGCGATGCCCAGGGGCTTCGATGGTCTTGCCGCGGCCGCCGGTGCTAGGATACGAAGCCTTCATTCTAGTCATTGCGCCATCGTGCGCCTAGCCGCCATGTCTATTCAGAACTCCCCGTATGCCGCTTTTGCCACACTTCTGGCAGGTACACCTCAAACCGTTTCCCCTGCCGAGTTGCACGGCCTGTTGCTCGGACGCAGCTGCGCCGGCGCTGGCTTCGATGTCGAACCCTGGCTGACCGATGCTTCGGACCTGCTTGGCGAAGCGCCGCAGGAAAATATTCGTCAGGCGTTGATCGGCCTGCAGGAGATGGTCAAGGGCGAACTCGCCGGTGACGACATTGCTGTCGTCCTGCTGCTGCCCAGCGACGATGCGCCGTTGAGTGAACGCGCCGTTGCGCTGGGCCAGTGGTGCCAGGGCTTTCTCGCCGGCTTCGGCCTGACCGCTGGCGACCGCGCGCTGAGCACCGAGTCCGTGGAAGTACTGCAGGATCTCTCGGCCATCGCACAGATCCAAGACTCTCTGGAAGAGTCCGAGGACGGCGAGACCGATTACATGGAAGTGATGGAATATCTGCGCGTAGCGCCACTGCTGCTGTTTACCGAGTGCGCCAAGCCGGTACCTGCTGCACCGAAACCTTCCCTGCACTGAGGACACCGTTCCGCCCATGACTCGCATCCCGAAATCGGAATACGCCCGTCGGCGCAAGGCGCTGATGGAGCAGATGGAACCCAACAGCATCGCCATTCTGCCGGCCGCGCCGATGTACATTCGCAACCGCGATGTCGAGCATGTCTACCGCCAGGACAGCGACTTCCAGTACCTCTGCGGGTTTCCTGAGCCGGAGGCGGTGATCGCGCTCATCCCGGGGCGCGAGCATGGCGAGTACGTGCTGTTCTGCCGCGAGCGTGACCCCGAGCGCGAACTTTGGGACGGCCTGCGTGCGGGGCAGGATGGCGCCATCAAGGAGTACGGCGCCGACGATGCGTTTCCCATCGGCGATATAGACGACATTCTTCCCGGCCTGATCGAGGGGCGTGACCGTGTGTACTACGCCATCGGCACCAACGAAGCCTTCGATCATCGGCTGATGGAGTGGATCAAGACCATTCGCGCCAAGGCCCGCCAGGGTGCTCAGCCGCCCAGCGAGTTCGTCGCCCTCGATCACCTGCTGCACGACATGCGCCTGTACAAGTCGAGCAACGAAGTGAAGGTGATGAAGCACGCGGCGGAAATTTCCGCACGTGCACATATTCGCGCCATGCAGGCCAGCCGCGCTGGCTTGTTCGAGTACCACCTGGAAGCTGAACTGGACTACGAATTCCGCAAGGGCGGGGCGAAGATGCCTGCTTACGGCTCGATCGTCGCCGCCGGCAGGAATGCCTGCATCCTGCACTACCGTGAGAACGATGCGCCGCTAAAGGCAGGCGACCTGGTGCTGATCGACGCCGGTTGCGAAATCGACTGCTACGCCAGCGACATTACCCGCACCTTCCCGGTCAACGGCCGCTTTTCGCCCGAGCAGAAAGCCATTTACGAATTGGTACTCAAGGCCAACGAAGAGGCTTTCAAGCACATCGCGCCTGGCAAGCACTGGAACGAGGCCCACGAGGCCACAGTACGGGTAATCACCGCCGGGCTGGTCGAGCTGGGCCTCCTGCAGGGCGAGGTCGATGAGCTGATCGCCAGCGAAGCTTACAAGGCGTTCTACATGCACCGCGCCGGGCACTGGCTGGGCATGGACGTGCATGATGTCGGTGACTACAAGATCGGTGGCGAGTGGCGCGTGCTCGAGCCGGGCATGGCGATGACTGTCGAGCCGGGCATCTATATCGCCGTGGACAATCAGAACGTGGCCAAGAAATGGCGCGGCATCGGCGTGCGCATCGAGGACGATGTGGTGGTGACGCGAACTGGCTGTGAAATTCTTACCAACGGTGTGCCGAAGAGCGTCGCTGAAATCGAGGCGCTGATGGCCGCCGCTCGCGAGCAGGTCGCCTGACATGCAAAGCCTGGCGATCATCGGTGGCGGGCTGGTCGGCGCCAGTCTCGCGCTGGCCTTGCAGGATGGTGCCCGGGCGCGCGGCTGGCGCATCCATCTGATCGAGCCGTTCGAGCCGGGGCACGAGTACCAGCCGAGCTATGACGCGCGCTCTACGGCTTTATCCTACGGCACCCGAATGATCTACCAGCGCCTTGGCCTATGGGCGCGCATCGCCGAGCGCGCCGAGCCGATTCGGCGCATTCACGTGTCCGAGCGCGGGGGTTTTGGTGCGGCGCGGCTGGATTGCGAACGCGAAGGCGTCGAAGCACTGGGTTACGTGGTCGAGAACGCCTGGATCGGCCATTGCCTTTGGCAGGCGCTGGATGACGACGTGGTAATCCGTCACTGTCCCGCCGAGGTCGAACGTCTGGAGCCCTGCGCGGCGGGGTATCGGCTGAGCTTTACCGACGGCCAGCGGTTGGAGTGCGACTTGACCGTACTTGCCGATGGCGGTCGTTCCGGGCTGCGCGAGCAGCTTGGCATCCATGTGTCGCGAAGGCCTTACGGCCAGACCGCGCTTATTGCCAATATCACACCGGGTAAGCCGCATGACGGGCTAGCCTTCGAGCGCTTCACAGAAGATGGTCCGATGGCATTGCTGCCGCTGCAAGATGATCGCTGTGCACTGGTTTGGACGCGATCCCAGGACGACGCCGCACGTTTGGCGCAAGCGCACGAGGCGGTGTTCCTTGCCGAGCTGCAAGAAGCATTTGGCTATCGCCTGGGCACCTTGCAGCAAGTCGGTGCCCGGCATCTGTATCCGTTGACACTGATCGAGGCCGAAGAGCAGGTGCGCTCGGGCCTGGTGGTATTGGGAAATGCGGCCCACAGCCTGCACCCGATCGCCGGCCAAGGCTACAACCTGTCGCTGCGCGATGTGGATGCGCTGAGTGTCGCCTTGCTGCGCAGCGACGCAGCGATAGGCGAGCTGGCGGTGCTGCAGGAGTACGCCCGCAGGCAGCGCTTCGATCAACGCATGACCGTCGGCTTTTCTGATCAGGTCACCCGGCTGTTTGGTGATTCCGGTCGGCTGGTTTCGGCCGGTCGCAATCTTGGGTTGCTCGGCCTGGACCTGACGCCTGCCGCTAAGCGCTGGTTCGCGCGTCAGGCCATGGGCCTGGGGACTCGTGCTGGCTGAAACGCCGCAACAAAAGGACTTTGCATGAGCGGCTCCCGATTGGCGCGTAAGGCCCGGTTTCTGCGCTGGGCTTTGAATTTCTATCCACCGTACATCGGTGCGGGCGTGCGGGTGCGACACATCAGCGCGGATCTGCGCCAGATTCAGGTCAAGATGGTGTTGCGCTGGTACAACCGCAACTATGTCGGCACGCAATTCGGCGGTTCGCTGTATTCGATGGTCGACCCGTTCTTCGTGCTGATGCTGATGGAGAATCTCGGTCGCGACTACATCGTCTGGGACAAAGCGGCCAACATCGAATTCATCAGGCCGGGGCGTGGCGTGGTCTATGCCGATTTTGCTATCAGCGACAAACTGTTGGATGAGATCCGCGCGCACACGGCCGACGGCAGTAAGTACCAGCCCAGAATGCATGTTGAAGTGCGGGACGGCGAGGGCACACTGGTGGCACGGGTGCAGAAGACCCTCTACGTACGACTCAAGCCGCGGGCGCGGCAGCCAGGAGAGAAGTGATGCAAGCGGATCTGATCATCGTGGGTGCCGGTATGGTCGGCAGTACGCTGGCCCTCGCGCTCGAAGGTTGCGGGCTGGATATCGTCGTACTTGATGCGAGCTCGCTCGAGGTCGTCGAATTCGATCCGCAGTGCAGCTTCGAGCCGCGGGTCAGTGCGCTATCCGCGGCCAGTCAACGGATCCTGCAGCGGGTCGGTGCCTGGCCGGGTATCGCCGCGCGCCGTGCAAGTCCCTACACGGATATGCATGTATGGGATGGTTCGGGCACCGGGCAGATTCATTTTTCCGCCGAAACCGTACATGCCGAAGTGCTTGGGCATATCGTCGAGAACCGTGTGGTGCAGGATGCGCTGCTGGACGCTATGCAGCGCCGCGGCGGACTGCAGCTGATCGGCGAAGCGTGCGTCGAACAGCTGGCGCACACCGCTGACGGCTGGCAGCTGACGCTGGCCGACGGCCGCGAGCTTCGCACGCCCTTGCTGATCGCTGCGGATGGCGCCAACTCGGCGATTCGCCGTCTGGCTGGTTGCGAAACGCGGGAGTGGGATTACCTGCACCAGGCGATCGTCACCAGCGTGCGCTGCAGTGAGCCACACCAGCGAACAGCCTGGCAGCGCTTTACCGATGATGGGCCGCTGGCGTTCCTGCCGCTGGAGCGCGATGGCGATCGGCACTGGTGTTCCATCGTCTGGTCGGTTACCGAGGCTGAAGCCAAGCGGCTGATGGCGCTCGATGACGAGTCCTTTCGAGCGGCGTTGGGGCGCGCCTTCGAGCAGCGCTTGGGCGAGGTGCTCGAAGTCGATCCGCGGCTGTGCATTCCGCTGCGCCAGCGCCACGCCAAACGTTACGTACAGCCCGGGCTGGCGCTGATTGGCGATGCGGCGCACACCATTCATCCTTTGGCGGGGCAGGGCGTGAACCTCGGGCTATTGGATGCCGCCGTACTGTCGGAAGTAATCAAGGCCGCGGTTGCTCGCGGCGAGCGCGTGGCCGATGTACAGGTACTGAGCCGCTTCGAGCGCCGGCGTATGCCGCACAATTTGGCGATGATGGCGGCGATGGAGGGCTTCGAACGGCTGTTCCAGGCCGATCCACTGCCGCTGCGCTGGTTGCGCAACACTGGCCTGAAGGCGGTCCAGGCGCTACCTGAGGCGAAGGCGCTTTTTGTCCGTCAAGCCTTGGGTTTGAGCGGCGACTTACCCGAACTGGCCAAGCCCTGATATCAATTTGATATTTACAAAAGATTACCTGTACGAATTGTCGCATTGAGAAGGTAAATAACATTCACTACTATTCAGCCTCTGTTTCAACTCACCAAGAGGCTGTTCCATGCAGGCAAGCAAAGGTTTACTCGCCGCCCTGGCGCTCACGGCGCTATCGGGTGCTGTCCAGGCTGCCAACGAAGTAGTGGTTTACTCCTCGCGTATCGACGAGCTGATCAAGCCGGTATTCGACGCTTACACCGAGAAGACCGGCGTCGCGATCAAGTTCATCACCGACAAGGAAGCTCCGCTGATGGCCCGCATCAAGGCCGAAGGCGCGAACACCCCAGCGGATCTGCTGCTGACCGTCGATGGCGGCAACCTCTGGCAAGCCGAAGAAATGGGCATCCTGCAGCCGCTCAATTCCCAAGTCGTTAAAGACAATATTCCTGCGCAATACCGTTCCTCCAGCGATTCCTGGACCGGCCTGTCGCTGCGCGCACGGACCATCGTTTACTCCCCTGAGCGGGTCAAGGATGGTGAGCTGACCACTTATGAGGCACTGGCCGACAAGAACTGGGAAGGCCGCCTGTGCCTGCGCACCAGCAAGAAGGTCTACAACCAGTCGCTGACTGCGACGATGATCGAGACCCATGGTGCTGAGAAGACCGAGCAGATCATCAAGGGCTGGGTGAACAACCTCGCCACCGACGTGTTCGCCGATGACAATTCGGTGGTCATGGCAGTCGACGCCGGGCAGTGCGATGTCGGCATCGTCAACACCTATTACTACGGTCGTCTGCACGCGCAGAACCCGCAGCTCAAACCCAGGCTGTTCTGGCCGAACCAGGAAGACCGCGGCGTGCATGTGAATCTGTCCGGCATCGGCTTGACCAAGCACGCGCCTAACCCTGATGCCGCCCGCAAGCTGGTGGAGTGGATGACCAGTGCCGAGGCGCAGAACATCTTCGCCGATGCCAACATGGAGTTCCCGGCCAACCCGAGCGTGAAGCCGTCTGCCGAAGTGGCGACCTGGGGCGAGTTCAAGGCTGACACCATCCCGGTGGAAGTCGCTGGCAAGCGCCAGGCCGAAGCCATCAAACTGATGGATCGCGCCGGCTGGAACTGATCAGCCCGCCGCGGTTCCAGCGGTGACGTGCGGCGCGAGCTGCCACGCTCGCCGCTGCGGTTATACTCGGCGCCCCGGCCTGGTCCGGGGCGTTGTCTTTTTTGCTTCCGAGGCTTGAGTGTCCCATCCCGTCGAGCGCCGCTGGTATCCCATCACTTTCGCTGTTGCGGCGTTGGTATTGCTGCCGCTGAGCATTCTGCTGTTCAGCTGGGGCACGATCGACCGTGAAATCTGGGCGCATCTATGGGATACGCAGATGCCCCGCCTATTGGGGAACACGCTGACGCTGGTCCTGGGCGTGGGCACCGGGGTGGTCGTGCTCGGTGTCAGCCTGGCCTGGCTGACGGCGCTGTGTGAGTTTCCCGGTCGTCGGTGGCTGGATTGGGCACTGATGCTGCCTTTCGCGATTCCCGCCTATGTGCTGGCTTTCGTCTTCATCGGTCTGCTGGATTTCTCGGGGCCGGTGCAGAGTCTCGCGCGGGACTGGTTTGGTAGCGGCGTCCGCTTTCCGCGGGTGCGCTCGACCGGTGGCGTCATTGCGGTGCTGGTACTGGTGTTCTATCCCTACGTCTATTTGCTGGCGCGCTCGGCGTTTCTCGCTCAGGGCAAGGGGCTGATGGAGGCGGCACGGGTACTTGGCCAATCGCCTTGGCAGGCGTTCTGGCGGGTGGCATTACCGATGGCGCGTCCAGCCATCGGCGCCGGCCTGGCCCTGGCGATGATGGAAACCCTGGCTGACTTTGGCGCGGTATCAGTGTTCAACTTCGATACCTTCACCACAGCCATTTACAAGACCTGGTACGGGTTCTTCAGCCTCACCAGCGCCACCCAGCTGGCCAGTCTGTTGCTGCTTGCGGTGATGTTGGTGCTCTACGGCGAACGCCGTGCACGCGGTGCGGCGCGACCGGCCAGCGAGCGAGCGCGTTCTGCAGCGCTCTACCGGCTAACCGGGGTGAAGGCTTTTGCCGCCAGTGCCTGGTGCGGGCTGGTGTTCATGTGCGCGTTTGTCATTCCGGTGCTGCAGCTGCTCGCGTGGCTCTGGCAGCGAGGACGCTTCGACCTCGATGAGCGCTATGCGGGGCTAATTCTGCACACCCTGTATCTTGGCGGCATGGCTGCGCTGATCACCGTGACGGTGGCGCTGTTGCTGGCCTTCGCCCGGCGGCAGGCGCCGGTGCGCTCGATCCGCAGTGCGGTCAGCCTGGCCAATCTCGGTTACGCCTTGCCGGGCTCGGTGCTGGCGGTATCGATCATGCTGGCGTTCAGTTATCTCGACCGGCACATGGTGATGCCGCTTTCCAGCTGGCTTGGCGGTGCTGGCAAACCGATCCTGCTTGGCAGCCTCGGGGCCTTGCTGCTGGCCTATCTGATCCGTTTCATGGCGGTCGCCTTTGGGCCGCTGGAGAACGCCCTGGCACGGATTCGCCCGTCGCTGCCGCAGGCGTCACGCAGTCTGGGGGTCGGTGGCCCAGCGTTGTTCTTCCGTGTCTACTTGCCGTTGCTGCTGCCTGGCACCCTGAGCGCCGCGCTTTTGGTGTTCGTCGATGTTCTCAAGGAAATGCCGGCTACTCTGCTGATGCGTCCCTTTGGCTGGGACACGCTGGCGGTACGGATTTTCGAGATGACCAGTGAGGGGGAGTGGGCCCGTGCCTCGCTGCCGGCGCTGACTCTGGTGTTGGTTGGATTATTGCCTGTTGTGCTGCTGATTCGCCGCTCGGCAAGGCGGCCCGGCTAGCGGCATAGGTGATTCCAGTAGGCTGCTGTGCGAAGCAGGTCGGCTGTCGCTGGTTGCCTTTCTACCTCCAGTCTCCGCCCGCCTGAAGCGCCGTGACCTGTCGCCACCTTGAGGCTACAATGCGCGCCATTCGAAAGTCGCTGGTCCTGCGCGGGCCGGCTTTTACTGGCTTTTCCAATGCCGATTCGGCGACCTGCCCAGAAGGAGACACCCATGGGTCAGCGTACTCCCCTCTACGATCAGCACCTTGCGCTTGGCGCCAAAATGGTCGATTTCGGTGGCTGGGACATGCCACTGCATTACGGTTCCCAGGTGGAAGAACATCATCAGGTGCGACGTGACTGCGGGGTGTTCGACGTTTCGCACATGACCGTCGTCGATGTAGCCGGCGAGCAAGGCACCGCCTATCTGCAGCACCTGCTGGCCAATGATGTGGCGCGGCTGAAGAGCACAGGCCGGGCACTATATAGCGCCATGCTCAACGAGCGCGGCGGCGTGATCGACGATCTGATCGTCTACCTCACCGACTGGGGCTACCGCCTGGTGGTCAATGCCAGCACCCGCGACAAGGATCTGGCGTGGATGCAAACTCAGGCAGAAGGGTTCGCCGTTGAAGTGAAGGAGCGTCCAGAGCTGGCAATGCTGGCTATTCAGGGGCCTCACGCGCGGGCTCGTACCGCCGAACTGCTCAACCAGACCCGGGCTGGATTGGTCCATGAACTCAAGCCGTTCCAAGGAATGGCCGATGGCGACTGGTTTATCGGCCGGACCGGTTATACCGGCGAGGATGGGCTGGAAATCATTCTGCCGGCCGATCAGGCGCCGGACTTCCTCAGCGAACTGGTCGGCGCCGGTATTTCCCCCATCGGCCTCGGCGCACGCGACACTCTGCGCCTGGAGGCTGGGCTGAACCTGTACGGTCAGGACATGAACGAGGATATCTCGCCGCTGGCTGCCAATATGGGCTGGACCATTGCCTGGGAACCGAGTGATCGCGATTTCGTTGGCCGTGCTGCATTGGAGCAGGAGCGGGCGCGTGACGATCTGCCAAAGCTGGTCGGGCTTGTTCTCGAAGAGCGGGGCGTGCTGCGTGCCCATCAGGTAGTGCGGGTGAATGGTGCCGGCGACGGCGAAATCACCAGTGGCAGTTTTTCTCCTACGCTTGGCAAGTCCATTGCCTTGGCCCGTGTGCCCGCTGGCACCGCTGAGCGCGCGGAGGTGGAGATTCGTGGCAAGTGGTACCCGGTGCGCGTCGTGCAGCCGACATTCGTGCGGCACGGCAAGGTACTGGTGTAAATTCGACCGACTGTTTTGCGCGACTGCTGTCAACAGCCTTGAGGACACAACAATGAGTGATATCCCCAGCGATCTGCGTTACGCCGCCAGCCACGAGTGGGCCCGTCTCGAAGCGGACGGCAGCATCACCGTCGGCATTTCCGATCACGCCCAGGAAGCGCTGGGGGATGTGGTCTACGTCGAGCTGCCCGAGGTCGGGCGCCAGCTCAATGCCGGCCAGGAAGCTGGTGTGGTCGAGTCGGTGAAAGCCGCGTCCGACATTTACGCGCCGGTTTCCGGTGAGGTGATCGCGATCAACGAGGCGCTGGCCGATTCGCCGGAGCTGGTCAATAGCGACGCCTATGGCAGCTGGTTCTTCCGCCTGCAGCCGAGCGACCCGGCGGAGCTGGACAAGCTGCTCGACGCAGCCGCTTACCAGGCCGCCTGCGACGCCGACGCCTAAGCATCATCCGCAAAAGCCCCGCTCTGTCGGGGCTTTTGTTTTTTCCGAGAGTAGCGACCATGCCGTATATGCCGAGCCTTTCCCAACTCCAGCAACCCGATGCCTTCCTGCGCCGCCACCTCGGTCCGGATCAGGCCGAACAGCAGGCCATGCTCGACGCCCTGGGCCTGACCAGTCGCGAACAGCTGATCGAGCAGACCGTGCCTCCGGCGATCCGCCTGCAGGACGAGCTGGATCTGCCAGCGGCGCTGGACGAGCAGGCTGCGCTGGCCAAGCTGCGTGGCTATGCGGAGCAGAATCAACTCTGGACCAGCCTGATCGGCATGGGCTACCACGGCACCATCACTCCGCCGGTGATCCTGCGCAACGTGCTGGAGAATCCGGGCTGGTACACCGCCTACACCCCCTATCAGCCGGAGATCGCCCAGGGTCGGCTGGAAGCGTTGCTGAACTATCAGCAGATGATCATCGACCTCACCGGTCTCGACCTGGCCAATGCCTCGTTGCTCGATGAGGCGACCGCAGCGGCCGAGGCCATGACCCTGGCCCGGCGCATGGCCAAGAGCAAGAGCAACCGCTTCTTCGTCGACGAGAACTGCCACCCGCAGACGCTCTCCGTGGTGCAGACCCGCGCCGAGGCGTTCGGCTTCGAACTGGTGGTCGGCACGCTGGACGAGCTGGCCGGGCAGGAGGTGTTCGGTGCACTGCTGCAGTACCCGGACACCCATGGCGAAATCCGTGACCTGCGTCCGGCCATCGAGCAGCTGCACGCGCAGCAGGCACTGGCCTGCGTCGCCGCCGATCTGCTCAGCCTGCTGCTGCTGACCCCGCCGGGCGAGCTGGGCGCCGACGTCGTGCTCGGCTCAACCCAGCGCTTCGGTGTGCCGATGGGCTACGGCGGCCCGCACGCGGCCTATTTCGCCAGCCGTGACGAATTCAAGCGCGGTATGCCGGGACGCATCATCGGCGTGTCCAAGGACGCCCGCGGCAACACCGCGCTGCGTATGGCGCTGCAGACCCGCGAGCAGCACATCCGCCGCGAGAAGGCCAACTCCAACATCTGCACGGCCCAGGTGCTGCTGGCCAACATCGCTGGTTTCTACGCCGTGTACCACGGCCCGCAGGGCCTCAAGCGCATCGCCCAGCGTGTCCACCGGCTGACCGCCATCCTCGCCGCGGGTCTCGAGCAGAAGGGCATCGTTCGGGTCAACCAGCATTTCTTCGACACTCTGACCCTCGAGGTCGGCGGTGCGCAGAGCGCGATCATCGATAGCGCCGAAGCGGCGCAGATCAACCTGCGCATCCTCGGCCGCGGCCGTCTCGGTGTCAGCCTCGATGAAACCAGTGATGAGCGTACCGTCGAGCAGCTCCTGGCGGTCTTCCTCGGTGCCGATCATGGCCTCGATGTCTCCGCGCTGGATTCCGGTGAGCTGGCCGCGGGCATTCCCGAGGCGCTGCAACGCGAGAGCGGCTACCTGGAGCATCCGGTGTTCAACTCGCACCACAGCGAAACCGAGATGCTGCGCTATCTCAAGCAGCTGGAGAACAAGGACCTGGCGCTGAATCAGGCGATGATCCCGCTCGGCTCCTGCACCATGAAACTCAACGCCACCAGCGAGATGATTCCGATCACCTGGGCTGAGTTCGCCAATCTGCATCCGTTTGTCCCGCGCGGTCAGGCCCAGGGTTACAAGCTGATGATCGAGGAGCTGGAGGCCTGGCTCTGCGCGATCACCGGTTTCGACGCGATCAGCATGCAGCCCAACTCCGGTGCCCAGGGCGAATACGCTGGACTCGTGGCGATCCGCAAGTATCACGAGAGCCGTGGCGAAGGGCAGCGCGACATCTGCCTGATTCCGTCCTCGGCCCATGGCACCAACCCCGCCTCGGCGCAGATGGTCAGCATGCGCGTGGTCATCGTCGAGTGCGACAAGGGCGGCAACGTCGATCTGGAAGACCTCAAGCGCAAGGCCGCCGAGGCCGGTGATCGTCTGTCCTGCCTGATGATCACCTATCCGTCGACCCACGGCGTTTACGAAGAAAACGTGCGCGAGATCTGCGCCGCGATCCACGCTCACGGCGGCCAGGTGTATATGGACGGTGCCAACCTCAACGCTCAGGTCGGTTTGGCGCGGCCGGCGGACATCGGCGCCGACGTCTCGCACATGAACCTGCACAAGACCTTCTGCATCCCGCATGGCGGTGGCGGCCCAGGCATGGGGCCGATCGGCGTCAAGGCGCACCTGGCACCGTTCGTGGCCAATCACCCAGTGGTCGAACTGGAAGGCCCGCAGCCAGGCAACGGCGCGGTTAGCGCAGCGCCCTGGGGCAGCGCGAGCATCCTGCCGATCAGCTGGATGTACATTGCCATGATGGGCCCGCAGCTGCGCGACGCCACGGAAGTCGCGATTCTCGGCGCCAACTACCTGGCCAATCGCCTGGGCGATGCATTTCCCGTGCTCTACGCCGGGCGCAACGGCCGCGTCGCCCACGAGTGCATCCTCGACCTGCGCCCGCTCAAGGCCGAGACCGGCATCAGCGAGGAGGACGTCGCCAAGCGCCTGATGGACTACGGCTTCCACGCACCGACCATGTCCTTCCCGGTGCCGGGCACATTGATGATCGAGCCCACCGAGAGCGAGTCGAAGGCCGAGCTGGATCGTTTCGTCGAAGCGATGCTGAGCATCCGCGCGGAGATCGCCAAGGTCCAGGGCGGTGAGTGGCCGGCGGACAACAATCCGCTGGCGCGCGCGCCGCATACCCTGGCTGACGTGATCGGCGAGTGGGATCGGCCATACAGCATTGCCGAAGCGGTCACGCCGAGCGCCCACTCCCGTGCCCACAAGTACTGGCCGGCGGTGAACCGGGTGGACAATGTCTACGGCGATCGCAACCTGTTCTGCGCCTGCGTGCCGGTGGATGCCTATCGCGATTGAAGCGCTTTGCAAGCGCAAGCCTGGAATCCAAGTATTACGAGGGTTTCAGGCTACGCGTTCAGGATGGATGCCGGGCTTCAAGTCCAGAGGGGGCACGCTCGCCGGATCGGTATAGCGTGATCCTTCCTTCTCCTTCCTTCCGGCTGGCTTGCACCCCGTTCTCTTTCGCATTTCGTCCCGCGTAGGGTGGATGCGCTTTTCAATTCCCTACCGTAGAACCCTCGATGGCTTGATAAGCGCAACCCATCCAGCGGCTGACTGGCTCAGGCTTCAGGCTCTTGCTCTTGGTCATCCAACAGGCCCAGCCAGTTAGCCAGCACCAATTGGGCTTCCTCGATTCCCTGACGCTTGGGTGCGGAGAACAGCTGCACGCTGACCTCTTCGCCCCATGTCTGGCGAATATCTCGCTGAATGGTCAGCAGCGCGGTCTTGGCGGCGCCAAAGGCCAGTTTGTCTGATTTTGTCAGAAGGATATGTAACGGCATCTGACTGGCGTTGGACCAGTCGAGCATCATGCGGTCAAACTCCGTCAGAGGATGGCGAATATCCATCATCAGGAACACGCCGGCCAGGCTCTCACGGCTGCCCAGGTAAGCTTCCAGGTGGCGCTGCCAGTGCTGCTTGAGTGGAATCGGTACCTTGGCATAGCCGTAACCGGGCAGGTCGACCAGTCGGCGCTCGTCATCGAGGCGGAAAAAATTGAGCAGCTGCGTACGGCCAGGTGTCTTGGAGGTACGTGCCAGATTGGCGTGGGTCAGCGTGTTCAGCGCACTGGACTTGCCCGCGTTAGAGCGGCCGGCGAAGGCTACTTCCAGACCCTCGTCGGCCGGGCACTGATCGACCTTGGCGGCGCTGATCATGAAGGAGGCCTGTTGGCAAAGGCCGAGAATCGGGTTTTTCGGTAGCATGGTCGTTCCGGTGAGTGCGCGCAGGTGCGGCAATGGTTCGTTTCCGTTTCAGAAACGGGAGTATATAATGCCGCAGTTTTTATGTGCGCTTTGGCCTGATATTGGGCTGCGCGTGGTTCCCAGTTTTGAGTCGGGTGCTGTGCGGTGGCGGTTGCCGCCTGATGCGAGTGCCCAGCGTGCCACTATAACGAGCGTCGCCCCGGCCGATGGCTGTGCGCGACCCGATGAGTTTCCCTTTCAAACCCTTAGCCGTAGTTGGATTAGCTGATGAACAAAGTACTCGTGAGTCTGCTGTTGACCCTTGGCATCACCGGTATGGCCCACGCGGCTGGAGACGCCGAAGCTGGTCAGGGCAAAGTTGTAGTGTGTGGCGCCTGCCATGGTGCGGACGGCAACAGCCCGGCACCGAACTTCCCGAAACTCGCTGGCCAGGGCGAGCGTTATCTGCTCAAGCAACTGCAGGATATCAAGGCCGGCAGCACCCCCGGTGCCCCGGAAGGCGTAGGTCGCAAAGTGCTGGAAATGACCGGCATGCTCGACCCGCTGAGCGATCAGGATCTGCAAGACATCGCCGCCTATTATGCAAGCCAAAAGGGCAGCGTCGGGTACGCCGATTCTGCTCTGGCGGAGCAAGGTGAGAAGCTGTTCCGTGGCGGCAAACTCGATCAGGGCATGCCGGCTTGCACCGGCTGCCACGCGCCCAATGGCGTCGGCAACGACTTGGCCGGCTTCCCCAAACTGGGCGGCCAGCATGCAGCGTACACCGCCAAGCAGCTTACCGACTTCCGCGAAGGCAACCGTACCAACGACGGCGACAGCATGATCATGCGTGGCGTTGCCGCCAAGCTGAGCAACAAGGACATCGAAGCGCTGTCCAGCTACATTCAGGGTCTGCACTGACACCGTCGGCGGTCTGAGCAGTAGGGCGTCCGGGCCAAAGCCTCGACGCCCTTTTGCGTTTTTACGCCTGGCTACACTATCTTCGTCACGCCCTGGCGCAGATGCATGAAAAACGCTGGCGAGTCGGGGCGTTTTACTGCAGCCTGTTGCGCCAGTGGTCCGTCGTTAACAGGAGTATTTCATGCGCAATTTCCTACTCACTGCCGTTTTTACTGCTGCGAGCCTGATCGGCCTGTCAGCCCAGGCCGCAGAGTTCCAGGCCGGCAAGGAGTATGTCGAGCTGAGCAGCCCGGTGCCGGTTGCCGAGCCAAGCAAGATCGAGGTGGTCGAGCTGTTCTGGTATGGCTGCCCGCATTGCTATCAATTCGAGCCGATCATCAAGCCGTGGGCTGAGAAGCTGCCGGAGGATGTCGATTTCAAGCGGCTGCCAGCCATGTTCGGTGGCATCTGGAATGCTCACGGGCAGCTGTTCATCGCCCTGGAGTCCATGGGCGTGGAGCCAAAGGTGCATGACGCCGTGTTTGCTGCCTACCATCAGGAGCGCAAGAAGCTCGCTACCCCTGAGGAAATGGGTGATTTCCTAGCGGGTCACGGCATCGACAAGCAAACCTTCCTCAAAGCCTACAACTCCTTCGGCGTGCGTAGCCGCGTGGAGCAGGTCAAGAAGCTCGGCATGGCGTATCAGATCACCGGCGTACCGGTGATGATCGTCAACGGCAAGTATCGCTTCGACCTCGGCTCGTCCGGTGGTCCTGAGCGTACGTTGCAAGTCGCCGACTATCTTATCGAAAAAGAACGCGCAGCGCGGTAAGCGACGATGTTGCGGCGTTGGAGCGCGCCTCGCCTTGCCGGGCCGGGAAAGGCGCGCGTCAATCCGCACTGCCTGGCAAGCAGTGGCCTGCCGGCAGATGGCCGGCTGCGGCTGCTTAGCTTCAATATCCAGGTTGGCATCAGTACCGAGCGCTATCACCACTACCTAACACGCAGCTGGCAGCACTTACTGCCGCACCCCGGGCGCGCCGGGAATTTGAAACGCATCGGCGAGGTGCTGGGCAATTATGACCTGGTGGCGCTGCAGGAAGCGGACGGTGGTAGCATGCGGTCCGGCTACGTCAATCAGGTGGAGCATCTGGCCCATCTGGGCGATTTCCCATACTGGTATCAGCAGCTCAATCGCAATCTTGGTCGTTTTGCCCAACACAGCAATGGTGTGCTCAGTCGGCTGGAACCCCAGGGTCTGGAAGACCATCCGCTGCCAGGACCTTCAGGACGCGGTGCGATTCTGCTGCGTTTTGGCGAAGGGCCGGATGCACTGGTCGTGGTGATGATGCACCTGGCACTGGGGGGCGGAACTCGGGCGCGCCAGCTGGCCTATATCCGCGAGCTGATCGGCGGTTACCGTCACCAGGTGCTGATGGGTGACATGAACACCCATGCCAACGATCTGCTGGAGAACTCGCCGCTGCGTGATCTCGGCCTGCTGGCGCCGCAGGTCGAGGCAACCTTTCCCAGCTGGAGGCCGCAGCGCTGCTTGGATCACATTCTGTTGAGCCCGAGCCTGACGCTGGAACGCGTCGATGTGCTGGCGTTGCCGATTTCCGATCACCTGCCGGTGGCCGTTGAGATCAGGCTGCCCGATTCGCTTCAAGGTGATTGCTTGCCAGTACAGGTGTTAGAGCCCAAATGAGCGAAGAAGCTGAGCGTTGGAAGGAAAAGTACCTTCAGTTGGCTGAGCGGCAGGAGCAACAGGATGCCCGCTGGGAGCAGCGCGTCGACTTGCTGCGGCGCAGTCTTGTACGCAGCAGCCTCGCGGTGGAAGGCGCCGACCCAGCAGTCGAGCGCTGCCTGCATGAGATGCGCGAAGTCCTGCGCGAGGGCGATCTGGACGAGGGGCTCAGCCAGTTGGTACCGCGGCTGGAAAAAGCCGTGCTGGAGTCCGAACGTCATCGCCATGAGCGAGCCGCCCAGCTGACCGACGCGGTGCATCGACTGGTTTCCCAGTTGCTGGAAATGTCACTGCCGGCAGAGCTGCGCAAGCCGCTCAAGCGCTTCGCCAAAGAGCTGAATCAACGCGCGGCCCGACTGCGCGAGCTGCCCGTGCTGCTCGGTGAGTTGGGGGTTCTACAAGAGCAGGTGCTGAGCCTGCAGGGGGCTGCACCTCAGCAGAGCGGGTTCCTGAAACGCCTGTTCGGCGGCCGCGACACTATGGTGGCAGAACCGACGGTGGCGGGTGAGCCACTGCTGGCCGCCAATCCAGCGGCCAGTCAGGCTGCTATGGAGGATGCTCCGCTGATGTCGGCGGGGTCGATGGCGCAACCTGTCAGCGCCGAGCCGACTGCATCTGCTGACGACGTCGCCTCCTCGAACTCAGCGTCAGTGATGCCCGCCCAACTCGAGCAAGGCTCTGAGCAAGAGGCCGACCAAGACATCGAGCATCTGCGCGGAGCCGACTCTTCTTACGCCCTGCCGGACTCCCCCGAGCCGGCATATAGCGTTGTTGCCGAGCGTGTTGAGGCCACGCTGGGCAATTTGCTCGATAGTTTGCACCTGCCCGAGCAGCATCAGGCTCAGCAGCAGACCCTGCGCACGCGCGTTGAACACGGCTTGAACTGGTACGAACTGGTGCCGTTGCTGGATGACCTCTCTATGCTCATGGTTGCCTTCAGCGATCAGGGGCAGAGGGAGTTCGAGAGCTATCTGCAGTCCCTGAACGAGCGGCTTACGGCGATGCAGGAAAATCTGCTCGCGGCTCACCAGGGCCATAGCGAAGGGCGGGATGCCGCGCAGGCGCTGGACGCCGAGCTGCGCGAGCAGGTCGGTGGCCTGCAGGACAGCATGCGTCAGGCCACAGATCTCAAGAGTCTGAAGCAAGTGGTCGAGGCGCGCCTGGACGGCCTGCTGGGCACGGTAGACACCTACCGGCAGCAGCGCAGTGAGCAGGAGCAAAAGCTGGGCGAGCGGCTACAACAGCTGGTCACTCGAGTCGGCAGCCTGGAACAGGCGGCGCGCGGATTGCGCGGCCATCTCGAGGAGCAGCGGCAGAAGGCGCTGCAAGATCCGTTGACCGGGCTACCCAATCGCGCAGCCTGGAACGAGCGTCTGGATATCGAGTTTGCGCGGTGGCAGCGCTATGGAGGCGATCTGCTGCTGGCCGTACTGGATGTCGACCATTTCAAGCGGGTCAACGATGGCTACGGTCATCTGGCCGGTGATCGGGTGCTCAAGATCATCGGTACCGAGCTGCACAAACGGCTGCGCAAGACCGATTTCATTGCCCGCTTCGGTGGTGAGGAGTTCGTTGTGCTACTGCCCAATACGCCTTACCAGGCAGGGCAGCAATTGATGGACGCTCTGCGTGAGTCGATCAGCGACTGTCCTTTCCATTTCAAGGGGCAGCGGGTCGCCATCACCGTTTCGGCCGGCCTGACCGCTTTTACCGAAGGTGATACCACGGAGCGCGCTTTCGAGCGTGCCGACGCAGCGCTTTACCGCGCGAAGGATTCTGGAAGGAATCGCGTCGAGCTGGCCTGACCGAGCGGCGTGGTTCACGCCGGTTCGCCGGGTATAATCCCTGTTCTTTTGCGCCGAGTGCTGCTGCATCGCGAGCGTTACAGCGTTCGCATGGCATTGCCCATCTGCGTCATTTCGCCGTCGACACAGAGGTCTTCCCGATGAAAGCCATCACCGCCACCCTGCTGCTTTTACTGCTGGCTGGCTGCGCCAGCGGTCCGCGTATCGATACCAGCTATAGCTCGGTTGGCCATGACAGCCGTGCTCAATTCATCGTGCTGCATTACACCTCGACCGATCTGCCGCGCTCATTGGAGTTGCTCAGTGGGCGAGATGTCAGCAGTCACTACCTGATCGGCGAATCACCAGCGACTATCTATCGGCTGGTGGACGAGAATCGTCGCGCCTGGCATGCCGGGGAAAGCGAGTGGAATGGCCGCACCTGGCTCAACGCCACGTCGATCGGCATCGAGCTGGTCAACCGGGGTTACGTGGAGAGCGCGGACGGACGACGGCTCTGGTATCCCTACTCCGAGGAGCAGATCGACGCGCTGGTGGAGTTGCTCAAGGACATCATGGCGCGCCACGGCCTAAAGGCCGGCGCCATCATCGGCCACAGCGACATTGCCCCACAGCGCAAAGTCGATCCGGGGCCTTTGTTCCCGTGGAAGCGCTTGGCGGACGAGGGGCTGGTGCCCTGGCCCGACGCCGATGCAGTCACCGCGCAGCGGATGCGCTATGCGTCTGCTGGCCTGCCGACCATCGCCTGGTTCCAGGATGCGTTGGCGGCGCAGGGTTATCGGGTGCCGCGCCATGGCCATTTGGACGACGAGACGCGCAACGTTATCGCTGCGTTCCAGATGAAGTACCGTCCGGTCCGTTTCGATGGGGAGCCCGATGCCGAGACCGCTGCGATGCTGCAGGTGCTCGCCAGCCAGGCCAAGCGCTGAAGGTCAGTAGCGGGTGGTACCAATCAGCCTCGAGTCAGCCAGGGCTGCGGTGCGGTGCTCGGCCGCGAGCTGGTACTCGCTGTCGCTTATCATCGCCAGAAAGGCTTCCTTGGACGAATAGCTGACCAGCAGCAGCTCGTCCCAATGCTCGTCCGGCGGCGCAATCAGCGCAGCATGGGCCTTGGCACGAACCTCTATTGCACCGCCACTTGCCTGAACCTTGGCCAGGGCTACGCGGCTGTAGCGGGCATAGGCCTCGCGGCCGCTACATGGGCTGTGATGGCTTCCCGGGGGATAGGTCGCCTGATCGTTGTAGCGCAGCAAATTGAGCATCAGGATCGGTACGCCTGAGGGCATGGCCTCAACATAATCAGCGAGCTGTTCTGGGCTGGGGGTCAGGCTCGGCATTGGGGCTTCCTCGAGGTGGCGCCGTCAGATCGGCAGTGCGACGTAGAAGATGGTGCCGTGGCCGATCCGCGAATGCACGCCGATACGGCCACCATGCAGCTGAGCGATTTCCTTACATAAGGCAAGGCCCAGTCCGGCACCGCCGCGACGGCGGCCGATCTGCACGAAAGGCTCGAAGATTCGGGCCTGCTGGCTATAGGGAATGCCCTCGCCGTTGTCCTCCACGCTGAGGATCATCCGCTCCCCGTGGTGGCGCGCCAGCAGGCGGACTTCGCCGCCCTTGGGCGTATGCCGCAGTGCATTGCTCAGCAGGTTGTCCATGACCCGTTCGATTTGCTGACGGTCAAGCATCAGCGTTGGCAGCGGCTGCTGCAGTTCCAGTTTGAGCTGCACATCCTGGTCGGCGGCGGCCACCTCGAAACGTTGGCGCGCGGCCTCGAGCAGTTCGGGAATACTGCACTGCTCGACCTCGAGCTTTTGCTGGCCACTTTGGTAGCGCGAGAAATTGAGCAGATCGTTGATCAGGCGGACCAGACGTTGCATTTCTTCGTGCACGGTGTCGAACAGGTCCGACTCGCGACTATCCGGCGGGTAGCGCAGGCGTTCGCGCAGCAGACTGAATGCCATCTGCATACCGGTGACGGGTGTGCGCAGCTCGTGAGATGCGCGCAGTACGAACTCGTTGCGTACGCGCTCGAAGGTGCGTTGATCGGTGACATCGTGCAGCACCATGACTGCTCCACTGATGCTGCCGTCGTGGTGGCTGACGGGGCTGATGCGCCAGGCTAGCAGGCGGCGTTCGCCGTCGGCCTCGATGATCAGGTCCTCGGGTGGATCGGACAGCGGTTTGTCGTCAAGCACCTGCCGCGCCGCTTTGTCCAGATCCGGATAGCCCAGCGCTTCACCGAGGGTCGAGCCCAAGTGTTCGTTTTCCCAGGCTAGCTGACGTTGAGCCACCGGGTTGGCGTGTTCCAGCCGGCCATCCCGATCGACGATCAGCAAGCCGTCGTCGATGCTGTCGAGCAGTGCCTGCAGACGCTGCTGGCCGTTTACCAGGGCCTCGACATTGGTTTGCTTGAACTCGTGCAGGGCCTGGGCCATCAGCCCGAAGCGGCGACTCAGGGAGGACAGTTCGGCAATCGGTGGAGTCGGCAGGGAGATGTTGAAGTCGCCGCGTCCGATCTGGTCTGCTGCCGCAGAAAGCCGTTCGATCGGCTCGCCGAAGCGTCGCGCGAAACTGTGCGCGGTGATGAAGCCGATCAGCAGTACTGCGATTGCCGTGAGCCCCAGCAGCCCTGCCAGCAGTGATGCCCGGTCACGGCTGCGCAGTTCTGTGTCGCGGATCTTGTCGTATGCCGCGCGCTGCATCTCGGTCATCAGGCTACGAACCTGATTGAAGGCCTGACTCAGCGGGTTGTCATCCAACAGCGAAAGCCTCTGATGCCTGGAGGCGTCGACCTGCTGCAGAAAGCTGGCATAGGCGCTGGCGATGGCCTGGAACGCCTGCCGATCGGTGTCATCCTTGGCTTCGGCAATGCCACGCTCGAGCGTCTGCTGGAAACTCTGACGCAGTGAATCCAGTGCTTCGCCTTGGCTGTCGTCGGTGAGCATGACGATCAGGTGGTTGCCCAATGCCTGACGCAATTGCTGGTTGATCTCGATGATGGCGAAGTTGTTGCGGATCAGCTGTTCCTGACTCTTGGCCATCTGCATCACGCTGACCAGGGCAAGGAGCAGGCCGAGCAGGGCTACGGTCATCAGTGCCGAGAACCCGAGGAACAGTCGGGTTCGCAGCTTCATCTGGAGTTTCATAGGCCGTACTGCTTGCGCTTTCTATAAAGGGTCGAGGCGTCGATCCCGAGGATTCGTGCCGCTTGTTCCAGTGTGTCACTGGTGCTCAGCACCCCGGCGATGTGCGCCTTCTCCAGTGCTTCGAGGCTCAGTGGTTCGCCGATGCGCGGTGCGTTGCTGCCGACCTGTTCGCCGAGTCCCAGATGACTGACGTCGATCATCTGTTGCGGGCAGATGATGCTTGCCCGTTCGACCACGTTGCGAAGTTCACGGACGTTACCCGGCCAGCGGTAGGTTTTCAGCGCCGCGGTTGCCGCATCGCTGAAGCCGCGCGCCGGGCGCCCGTAGTTCTTCACGAAGAACGCCAGGAAGCGTTCGGCCAGCGCCAATACATCCTCGGGGCGCTCGCGCATTGGCGGCAGATTGAGGGTAATGACGTTGAGACGATAGAGCAGGTCCTCGCGGAACTTGCCTTCGCGAACCATTTCTTCGAGGTTCAGATTGGTTGCGGCAAGGATGCGCACGTCAGCGCGTCGGGTGACCGGATCGCCGACCCGCTCGTACTCCTTGTCCTGAATGAAGCGCAGTAGCTTGGGCTGTAGTGCCAGCGGGAAGTCGCCGATTTCATCGAGGAACAGCGTGCCGCCATCGGCCTGGTTGACGCGGCCCAGGGTGCTTTCGGTGGCGCCGGTGAAGGCGCCGCGGTTATGACCGAACAGCTCGCTTTCCATCAGGTCGGCGGACAGTGAAGGGCAATTGATGGTGACGAAGGCCTTTTTCGAGCGACGACTCCAGGTGTGAATGGCGCGTGCCAACTCGCCCTTACCGGTGCCGGATTCGCCGAGAATCAGGATGTTGGCGTCGGTGTCGGCTACCTGCCGCGCCGTTTCCAGCACGGCCATCATCGCCGGGCTGTGGGAGCCCAATGCATCGCTGCGTTGCTTCACTTCGCCTTCGAGCGCTTCCAGGCGCGCGGCCATCTGGCGTACTTCCAGCTGCTTGGCCGCGGACAGGCGGAGTTGTTCCGGGCTGCACGGCTTGAGCAGGTAATCGGCAGCGCCGGCCTGCATGGCATCTACGGCGGTGTCCACCGCCGAATGTGCGGTGACGATCACGACCCGCATCCAGGGGGCAAGCAAGCGCATCTGCTGCAATACATCCAGGCCGTTGTCCTCGCCCAGGCGCAAATCGAGGAAGCACAGATCGAATACCTGTCGCTGCAGTATCGCTTCTGCTTGCGCTGCACTGGCTGCCGTCATGACCGTGTAACCGCGGTCCTCCAGGCAATAACGGAAGGTACGCAGGATCGCCGCTTCATCATCCACAAGAAGGATGCGTCCGCCGTTGTCCGTCGTTTGGTCCATGGATGTTCCCCATCAAAGGCGAATTCGGTCGCTGAAAATATTTGATTATGGCGTGTCGAGCGCCCGGCGGCGCCGTTGCGTTGCTGGCGAGTGCTTAGTCTATGAAAAGTCTTGCAAGTTGCACGGTGCAGACAAGGCTTTCCTGCATGCTGCACTCCAAGGTCATTTCCGACCTCTCCCAAGTGGCTGATTTGCCACGATCTGCCCCGGCAGCCCTGCTGGCATGCGGCTTGCGACCATGATCAGAAGGTGCCGTATCCCGGCAACGGGAATCCGGTGCGATCTGCCGCAAATCACGCAGGAGGTGTCATGAACAAGTCCATGAACCAGCTCAATGAGCTAATCGAGATCACGCGCGACGGGCAGCGTTTCTACCAGCATGCCGCAGATGAAGTAAAGGACGTCGAGCTGCAGCATCTGTTCCGCGACCTTGCCCAGGCAAAGACGCAGGTCATCCAGGCATTGACCGTGAAAGTCGCCGCCAGCCACGAGCAGCCATCGCAGGGCGGGACGCTGACCGGGCGCATGCGAGAACTCTATGCCAATGCCCGCTCGCGCATTGGCGATCATGACACGGCCTATGTCGACCAACTTGAACAGACCGAGTCGGACATCCTGCGGGCCTTCGAGGACGCCATTGGTGATGCCGAACCCGATGTCAGGGCATTGCTCGCCATCGAGCTTCCAAAGTTGCGTGCGTGCCATGGGCGGATTCGGCAGCTCAAGGAGGCGCGTCACTAAGCGGTCGTGCAAAACGCCCGGAATTAAAGGGGTGCTCATGCAATTTGAGTTGACGCACCCCGAATCGGCATCTGTAAGTAATTGATTTAAAACGATTTAGCTATGCCGTCTCGCCTGGCACGACACCTGCAATAACTTGGTCAACGAAACGAGTTGCCACGCTTAGAAGGAGTTCAGAATGGATCGCCAAGCCCGCGTGTCATTGGCCAGCAAGGGATTCCTCTCTGCTGCGGTTGTTGTACTGATCATGGGTGCCGAACGCCCCATGTCGCAACCGCTCAGCCAGGTGCAACAGAATTCAGCGGAACGAATCAGTATGTATGACGCTCAACCTATTGAGCTCGTGCGGACCGGTCAGAAACCGCAAACGATCGATTATCGCCAGGCGCCTGTTGAGCAGCGCTGGGTGTTCTGAGCAACGAAGGGGACGTGCAAGCGAACTAGCAAGGATGCGTCAAAACATCGATGCCGATCGGGCTGATCTGATCCGCTGAGAACCGTTCCTGAACCAAAGAGGAGTCACACCATGCTGAGTTGGGCAATTACTTTCCTGATCATCGCCATCATCGCTGCTGTACTGGGCTTCGGTGGTATCGCAGGCACCGCTACAGGTATCGCCAAGATCCTGTTCGTGGTTTTCCTGGTGCTGTTCGTAGCATCGCTGATCTTCGGCCGTGGTCGTGGACCGCGCGTTTGATGCGTCTATAGCCGCCCGTAAGGGCGGCTGCATTCAGGAGTTTCAGCGGCATAGGAAGCCAATTTTGCCGGGTCATGTTCGGCATCGAAGATGATCCAAAGCGCGCGCCGGGTGTAACGGCTCTGCGCGCTCGACCCCTCAGCGGGGTGAACCAGGGGGTCGGGTTGTTCTGCTAAAGCGGAGCGACCTAGGGGTACATGGAGTACCTCCATAACGGACCGGGTTCTGCGAGGCTGCTGCCGGCAGTGACGTAACTGTCACTGCCGGCTTGCAGCAACAAGCATCTGCAGCTGTGCAATTCCCCCCATGCAACGCCCCATTTTCCACTAGTCCTGCCCCGTATGCCGATCGGCGGATGACCCCTGTGCGCTCGCACCGCTATCATCGCCGCCAGCTTTGACGGGAGAACGACATGCTCAACGGCCTCTGGCTGGGCTTTTTTCTGATTGCCGCTGTTGCCGCACTTGCACGCTGGCTGATTGGTGGCGACCCCGCGGTTTTTGCCACGCTGGTGGAAAGTCTGTTCGCCATGGCCAAACTGGCCGTGGAAGTGATGATTGTGTTGTTTGGCACCCTCACATTGTGGCTGGGCTTTTTGCGTATCGCCGAAAAGGCAGGGTTGATCGAGCTGCTGGCGCGCCTGCTGGGGCCCTTGTTTCGCCGACTGATGCCCGAAGTGCCTGCAGGCCATCCGGCGCTAGGGCTGATCACGCTGAATTTCGCCGCCAACGGCCTTGGCCTGGACAATGCCGCGACGCCGATCGGCCTCAAGGCGATGCGCGCGCTGCAGGAGCTAAACCCGCTGCCGAGTGTGGCGAGCAATGCGCAGATCCTCTTTCTGGTGCTTAACACCTCATCGCTGACCCTGCTACCGGTGTCGATCTTCATGTATCGCGTGCAGCAGGGCGCGGAAGACCCGACGCTGGTGTTCCTGCCAATCCTGCTGGCGACCAGCGCCTCGTCCCTGGCTGGCTTGCTGGCGGTGGCGCTGATGCAGCGTTTGCGCCTGTGGGATCCGGTGGTGCTCGCCTACTTCATTCCCGGGGCCCTGTTGCTCGGGGGCTTCATGGCGCTGCTGGCCGGGTTGTCGGTGACGGCGCTGGGCTCGTTGTCATCGCTGCTCGGCAACTTGACCCTGTTTGGCCTGATCATCGCCTTTCTGATCGTTGGTGCGCTGCGAAAAGTGCCGGTGTACGAAGCCTTCGTAGAGGGGGCGAAGGAAGGCTTCGATGTCGCGAAAAGCCTGCTGCCCTATCTGATCGCCATGCTCTGTGCGATCGGTGCCTTGCGCGCATCCGGCGCATTGGATTTCGGCCTGGAGGGCATTCGTTGGCTGGTGGAGGCGCTCGGTTGGGATACGCGCTTCGTCGATGCGTTGCCGACGGCACTGGTCAAGCCGTTCTCCGGCAGCGCTGCGCGGGCGATGCTGATCGAAACCATGCAAAGCCAAGGAGTGGACAGCTTCCCGGCGCTGGTGGCGGCGACGGTGCAGGGCAGCACCGAAACCACTTTCTACGTGCTGGCTGTGTACTTCGGAGCGGTGGGTATCCAGCGTGCGCGGCACGCCGTGGGCTGTGCGCTGGTGGCGGATTTTGTCGGGATCGTGGCAGCTATTGGCGTGTGCTACTGGTTCTTTGGCTGAGTTTGCTGCGGCGTGGAACAGAGCGCAGCGCTCGGTAAGGCGCCTCGCGTGCCACGTGCTGCCGATGATGCGCAGCGTGCTGATCAGCGGGTTGAAAGCCAGGTGCTCCGCAAACCGCTCAGCTCCAGCGACGGTGCCAGAGTCGGAACACCGGCTCCGCAAGGAACATCACCAGAAACAGTCTCAGTACCTGTACCGCGGTGACCAGCGCCACCGACAGCTGCAATGCCTCGGCGGTCAGGCACAGCTCGGTGATACCTCCCGGCATCATGCCGAGCATCAACGACGCTTTATCCAGAGTTGTCACCCAGCCCAAAGCGCCACCCAGCGCGGCAGCGACGAACATGGCCAGCAGCGTGAACAGCAAAATGCGCAAGAGGAACGCTGGCGCACTGCGAAAGAACGGTCGATCGAAATGGCAGGCCAGGGAACAGCCGATCAACCACTGCCCCAGGGCCCCGGCCCAGCCCGGCAAACCGATGTGCAGGTCAAACGCCACGCTGGCCACTGCGCAGGCGGTCAGCGGTCCAAGCATCCACGGATTGGGTTGCCCGAGTCGACGCCAGAGCAGTGCCAACAAGCCACCGGCTGGCAGCAGCAACGCCAACCAAGACCAGCTCACTGGCGCCGGCAGCGGAGGCTCCATCGACGGCAGCCCCCAGGTGAATAGCGCCGGGACAATCAGTACCACCAGCAACAGGCGCAGGCTGTGCGCCGCCGCCACCCGTGCCGGCTCGGCCTGGTGCCGGTTGGCCAGCACCACCATCTCGCTCGCCCCGCCCGGCATGCTGGCAAAAAATGCCGTGGCGCGGTCACTACCGCTGCGCAGCAGAATGACGATGCCGATCAGGCCCAGCAGCAGGGTGCCGATCGCTCCAGCGAGGATCACGCCGAAATGCGTGAGGACCTGCTGCATCACCTCGCTGGTGAAGTGCAGGCCGATGGCACTGGCGACGATCCATTGGCCGGTCTGGCGGCCGCGGGGAATTTCATCAACCAGCCAGCCACTGCAGCGCACCGCAATCACTGCCAATAGCGAACCGACCATCCATGGCAGCGGCCAGTTGGCCAGAGTCGCCAGCCAGCCGCCGAGCGCGCCGATCAGTGGTGTCGCCCACCAGCCTGGCAGCGTGCCCCGCATCTCAGGCCTGCGCCTCGGCGACGTTGCCGCGACGACGCTTGAGATACCAGCGCAACCCCGGCATGGCCAGCATCGCCACGGTCAGCGCCCACAGCGTAAGGGTAATCGGGCTACCCCAGAGGATACCCAGCTCGCCAGCGGAGATCGACAGGGCGCGGCGCAGGTTGTCCTCCATCAGCTCCCCGAGTACGAAGCCGAGAATCACTGCCGACAGGGGGACATCCAGCTTGCGCAGCATGTAGCCGAACACCCCTAGACCAACCATCAGCACCAGATCGAAGGTGGTGCTGTGCACCGAATACACGCCGACCATGCTGATCACCGTGATCGTTGGCACGAGCACCCAGTTCGGCACGCTGAGCATGCGCGAG
Organism: Pseudomonas sp. E45-MNA-CIBAN-0222; assembly: GCF_040310405.1. NCBI lineage: Bacteria > Pseudomonadati > Pseudomonadota > Gammaproteobacteria > Pseudomonadales > Pseudomonadaceae > Pseudomonas > Pseudomonas sp. E45-MNA-CIBAN-0222. The sequence goes on along the minus strand of NZ_JBEOPU010000002.1, from coordinate 469,428 downwards.
AACAGACCCACCAGCGGGATGTTCATGATCAGCAGAATCACGTTGCCGATGAACAGCGAGGCGATCAGGCCCCAGACCACGTCCGGCTGCTGTTCGAATAGCAACGGGCCGGGGGTGATGTTGTACAGCGTCAGTGCGCCGATCATCACCGCGGTGGTGCCCGAGCCTGGCACGCCCAGGGTCAGCATCGGAATCAGCGAGCCGCAGGCTGAGGCGTTGTTGGCAGCTTCCGGCGCAGCCAGGCCGCGCAGATCGCCATCGCCGAAGCGGCCCTTGTCGCCGGCCATGCGCTTCTCGCTCATGTAGGTCATGGCGCTGGCGATGGTTGCGCCGGCGCCCGGCAGGGTGCCGATGACGAAGCCGGCCACGGCGCTGCGCACCATGGTCCAGAAGGTCAGGCAGAACTCCTTGAAGTTGAACAGCAACCGGCCGCTGGCCTTGACCGCCTTCTGCCCGCTGTGGGTCTTCTCCAGCATCAGCAGGATCTCGCTGACGCTGAAGAAGCCGATCACCACGATGACGAACTGGATGCCGTCCGACAGACTGACGCTGCCGAAGGTGAAGCGGTACACCCCGGTGGTCGAGTCCACGCCCACCGTGGCCAGCGCCAGGCCCATCAGTGCGGCCATCAGCGTTTTCACCGGCTTGTCGCCGACCATGCCGCCGAGGCAGGCGATGGCGAAGATCATCAGCACGAAGTATTCCGCCGGGCCAAAGGCCACTGCCCACTTGGCCAGCAACGGAGCGAACAGCACCACGCCGCAGGTGGCGATGATGCTGCCGATGAACGAGCTCACCGCGGACAGCGACAGGGCGATACCGGCCTTGCCCTGACGCGCCAGCGGGTAGCCGTCGAGGGTGGTCATCACCGCCGCGGCGTCACCCGGCACGTTGAGCAGGATGGCCGAAATGCGACCGCCGTATTCACAGCCGAGGTACACCGCAGCCAGCAGGATCAGCGCGGTTTCCGGCGGCAGGCCGAGGGCAAAGGCCAGCGGCAAAAGCAGCGCGACGCCGTTGATCGGGCCTAGGCCCGGCAGCAGCCCGACCACGGTGCCGACGAAAGCGCCGAACAGCGCCACCAGCAGGTTGGTCGGCCGGGTGGCGACATCGAAGCCCTGCATCAAGAAATTAAGTGTTTCCATTTCAGCTCTCCAGCAGACGTAGCAGGCCAAGCGGCAGCGGTACGTCCAGCAGGTAATCGAACAGCCCGTAGAGCAGCACGCCAAGCAGCGCACCGCTGATCACGCTGGGCCACAGGCGACCGTTGAACAGCAAGCCGAGGGCGAAACCGGCCAGGGCGGTACTGATCACGAAACCGAGAATTTCGAACAGCAGCGAGTAGGTCAGCAGAACCAGCACGCACAGCACGGCCCGCTTGGTCTTGGCTCGGTCGAACGCGGGCGTCGGCTCGCCGTGCGGCTTGAGCAGCAGCCACAGTGCGCCGCACGTCATCAGAAACAGCAGCAACAGCGGGTAGGCGCGCGGCCCAACCGGGTCGTAGGCGAAGGGCGCCTCGAAGCCCCAGGCGAGCAGGGCGAGGCCGGCGCAGGCGAGCAGCCACGCCGCGGCGAAGACACGTACGTACATGACGGGATACCTCAGGATTCGACGGCCTGGCGCGGCAGCGCCCGAGCGTCAACTGCCCGGCCCAACAGAACGCGGGCCGGGCGTTCGGTTACTTGATCAGGCCGAACTCGCCGGCGAGGGCCTTGTACTCCTGCACCTGCTTGCTGACGAACGCTTCGAGCTCATCGCCCGTCATCGACAGCGGGAACAGGTCACGTTGCTCGCGCAGCTTGGCGAAGTCCTCGTCGGCGAGCAGGGTGTCGAACTGGGTCTTCCACCAGTTGAAGTCCTCATCAGACACCTCCGGCCCCATGTAGAAGCCACGAATGACCGGCCAGCTGATGTCGTAACCCTGTTCCTTGGCGGTGGGAATGTCCTTTAGCCGACCCGGCAGACGTTCATCGGAGAGCACCGCGAGCACTCGGACCTTGCCGGCCGCCAGTTGCGGAGTGACCTCGCCCAGGCCGCTGGAGGTGACTTGGACGTGGCCGCCGAGCATGGCGGTGAGTGTTTCGCCACCGCCTTCGAAGGCTACATAGCGCAGCTTCTGCGGTTCGATGCCTGCTTGACGTGCGATCAGAGCGGTCTGCATCCAGTCCTGGCCGCCGATGGTGGCGCCTGCGCCGAATACCACACTGGTCGGGTCCTTCTTCACCGCGGCGATCAGCTCATCGAGGTTCTGGTAGGGCGCATCGGCGCGTACCGTGATGGCGCCATAGTCGGTGCCCACGCCCGCCAGCCAGCGCACGGCATTCTCGTCGTAGCGACCAAATTTGCCCTGGGCAAGGTTGAGCAGCGAACCGCTGGAAAAAGCCGTGATGGTTGCGGGGTCCGCCGCACGCTGGGCGACCACCGCGTTGTAGGCCACCGCGCCGACACCGCCGGGCATGTAGGTCACGCGCATCGGCGCCTTGAGCAGACCGCTGTCCTTCAGGCCGCTTTGTGCCAGCTTGCAGGTCAGGTCGAAACCGCCACCGGGCTTGGCCGGGGCAATGCATTCGGGGCGTTTGGGTTCGGCGAGCAGCTGACTGGAGAGCAGCAGGCAGGAGCCGAGCAGAGCGAAACGACTGAGTGCGGTTTTCATGGGAGTCTCCTGGAGTTCTTATTGTGGCCCGGGTTTACCAGATTGGCAGGCTGTAGCTGACGATCAGACGGTTCTCATCGGCGTCGCGGGCGAAGTCGGAGCGGAACATGGCGTTGCGCATACGGACCGCGACATTCTTCAGCGGGCCGCTCTGCACCACGTACTTCAGCTCGATGTCGCGTTCCCACTCGCTGCCGTTGTTGCCACCGTTGTATTCGGCGTTGTCGCCGGAAACGTAGCGGGTCAGGAAGGTAAGTCCGGGGATGCCCATGGCGGCGAAGTTGTAGTCGTAACGCGCTTGCCAGGAGCGCTCGTCGGCATTGGCGAAGTCGTTGATCTGCACGAAGTTGACCAGAAACGGATCACCACCATCGATGTAGGCATAGCCGGTATCGCCGCGCATCTGCTGGTAGCCGAGGCTGAACTTGTGCCCGCCCAGGCTGTAGCCGAGCATGCCGTTCCATGCCTGGTTGTCGATCTTGCCGGCATTGGCTGCGCCGGTGTCATCGCTGATCATCACGCGCAGATCGGCGCTCAGCGCCGAGTTGTCGGTCAGCGGCTTGACGGCCAGCAGACCGAAGAAGTGCTGGCGATACACGTCATCCAGCTCGCCATAGTAGTAGCGGCCGGTGAGGTTCTTGTTGAAAGCGTACTCGGCCCCGGCGAAGGTCAGGTGGTCGGCCTCGGCGGCACTGGCGAAACGGCTGTTCTTGTTGTTCAGCTGCAGGTCCTGCGAGTTGGTCGAGGCGCGGTCGATGACCTTGTCCAGGCGGCCGCCGGTCAGCGTCAGGCCTTCGATGTCCGTCGAGGTGACGGTGGCGCCCTCGAACACTTGCGGCAGCGTGCGGCTGTCGCTGGCCTTGACCACCGGCATCTCTGGAATGTGCGAGCCGTAGCGCAGCTCGGTATCGGCGATCTTCGCCTTGGCGGTCAGGCCCAGGCGGCTGAATTCGTCCGGCGTGCTGCCGTCGTCGTGCACCGGCAAGAGGTCGGTGCCGGTGCGACCGCCACCGGAATCCAGCTTGATGCCGAGCATGCCCATGGCATCGAGGCCAACGCCCACGGTGCCTTCGGTGAAGCCGGACTGGACATCGAGGATGAAGCCCTGGGTCCACTCTTCACGCTTGGACTGGCCGGAGCCTTCGCGGAAGTCGCGGTTCAGATAGATGTTCTGGGTTTGCAGGGTCGCACTGCTGTCTTCAATGAAGGCGGCCTGAGTTGCTGGTGCCAGCGAAGCGGCGGCAACGGCCAGAGCGAGACGTGCAGGAACGGGTGAGCGTCTGACAGCAGTCAGCATCGGGGTATCTCCACTATTGTTTTTGTTGTGACGGCGACATGCGCCGCGCGGGGTGGTTCGAGCCACCTGTGGGCGATCCTAGGCGGTCAAGCTTTCGCCAGCCTTTCAGTGCTGAAAGCCAGCGGCGGGGCGAATGATCTGCCGCTACACTGGCGCTCCGTCGCAATGGCAGAGGACAGGCAATGCGGATTCTTCTGGTCGAGGACCACCCCCAGCTGGCCGAAAGCGTGGTGCAGGCGCTGCGCGCCGCTGGCTGGACCGTGGACCTGCTGCACGACGGCGTCGCTGCCGACCTGGCGTTGGCCAGCGAGGATTACGCGCTGGCGATCCTCGACGTCGGCCTGCCGCGGCTGGACGGCTTTCAGGTGCTCGCACGCCTGCGCGAGCGCGGCAAGACCTTGCCGGTGCTGATGCTCACTGCCCGCGGCGAGGTCAGCGATCGCGTGCACGGCCTCAACCTCGGTGCCGACGACTACCTGGCCAAGCCGTTCGAGCTGTCCGAGCTGGAGGCGCGGGTCAAGGCGCTGCTGCGGCGCAGCGTCGGCGGGGGTGAACGCCAGCAGCGCTGCGGCGCACTGGTCTACGACCTGGATGCGCGCCGCTTCAGCCTGGCCGACGAGCCGCTGACGCTGACCTCCCGGGAACAGGCTGTGCTCGAGGCACTGATCGCCCGTCCCGGCCGGGTGATGAGCAAGGACCAGCTGGCCGCCCAGGTGTTCGGCCTGGACGAGGACGCCGGCGCCGATGCCATCGAGATCTACATTCATCGTTTGCGCAAAAAGCTGGAAGGCCAGCCGGTACGCATCGTCACCTTCCGCGGCCTGGGCTATCTGCTCGAGGCGCGCGATGGCTGAGCCGGTGGTCGCCGGCAGTCTGCGGGCGCGGCTGCTGCGCCGTCTGGCAGTCCTGCTCGCCTTGCTGTTGCTCTTCAGTGGCTGGAGCGCCTATTGGAACGGCCGCGCCGCCGCCGACACCGCCTACGACCGCACGCTATTGGCCTCGGCCAGGGCGATTGCCGATGGCCTGGTGGCTAACGATGGCAAATTGCGCGCGAACGTACCCTACGTGGCGCTGGACACCTTTGCCTACGACAGTGCCGGACGCATCTACTATCAGGTGCTGGATATCGAGGGCCGTCTGGTCAGCGGATACGATCACCTCCCGGCGCCCGGTGCCGATGTCCCGCGCACCGATGACTACCCGGCGCTGGCGCGCTTCTACGATGGCGAGTTCCAGGGCCAGGGCGTGCGTCTGGTGAGCCTGCTGCAACCGGTCAGCGAACCGGAGCTCAACGGCATCGCCGAGATCCGCGTGGCAGAGACCCTCGGCGCCCGCGAACGCATGGCGCGCGGTCTGCTGACCGATACCCTGTGGCGTGTCGGCCTGATGGCCATCGCCGCACTGGTGCTGGTATGGCTGGCAGTCAGCGCCGCTCTACGGCCGTTAGGCCGGCTCAGTGAGGCGGTGCAGGAGCGTGCGCCGGATGATCTGCGGCCGCTACCGCTGGTCAGCGTGCAACGTGAATTGAAGCCGCTGGTGGCGGCCCTCAACGGGTTCACCGAGCGTCTGCGCGGCCAGTTCGAGCGCCAGGCGTGCTTCATCGCCGATGCCTCTCATGAGTTGCGCACGCCGCTGGCGGCCCTGAAGGCGCGCATCGAACTTGGCCTGCGTGAAGCCGAACCGGCGGCCTGGCGCAGCACCCTGGAAGACGCCGGGCAAAGCACCGACAAGGTCATCCACCTGGCCAACCAGCTGCTCTCGCTGGCACGCATCGAAAGCGGTGCGCAGTCCATCGCCGAGGGCGGTGCGCAGCGCCTTGATCTGTCGCAGCTGGCCCGCGAGCTGGGCCTGGCGATGGCGGCGTTGGCCCATAAGCGTGGCGTCGCCCTGGCCTTGGAAGCCGAGGCGCCGGTGTGGGTCGATGGCGAGCCGACGCTGATCAGCGAGCTGCTGAGCAACCTGCTGGACAATGCGCTGGCGCATACATTGAACGGCGGCAATGTGGTGCTGCGGGTGCTCGACGGCGCCGTGCTGGAGGTAGAGGACGACGGCCCCGGCATTCCTGCTGCCGAGCATGACCGCGTCTTCGCGCGCTTCTACCGCCGTGACACCGGCGGGCATGGCGCCGGCCTCGGGCTGGCCATCGTCGGCGAGATCGTCCGCGCCCATCGGGCTGAAATCAGCCTGGATCAGGGCGAGCTCGGTGGCCTTCTGGTGAGGGTGCGTTTCATACCGGTTGAGGAGTGATCGCCTTGACGTATTCGGTAACGCAGTCGGGCGCCAACACCACCCGATTGCGGCCGCCGTTCTTGGCCTGATAGAGGGCCGCATCCGCTGCCGCCAGTAAGTCGACCGGCGCGACGAGCGCGGGTGTCAGTGTGGCGACGCCGAGGCTGATGGTCAGCGCCACCGGCTGTTCGCCATGCTGCAGCTGCAATTGGGTGATTGCGCAGCGAATCGACTCCGCCAGCGCGATGGCCTGCCCGGCGTCGAGCCCTGGCAGCAGGACAACGAACTCTTCACCGCCATAGCGCGCCGCGACATCGCCGGCGCGCTGGCAATGGGCGGCGAGCACTGCCGCGACCTGGCGCAGGCATTCGTCGCCGAATGGATGCCCATAGCTGTCGTTGACCCGCTTGAAGTGATCGATATCGGCCAGCAGTACCGACAGCGGACTGCCGCTGCGTCTGGCGCGGCGTATCTCCTCGTCCAGCAAACGATCGAAACGCCGACGGTTGGCCAGCTGGGTCAGTGAGTCGGTGGTACTCAAGCGCAGCAGCTCGGCATTGGCGGCTTCCAGGCCGTGGCGGACTTCTTCCAGCGCACGGGTGCGTTCGTAGACGCGGGCTTCGAGCACCTCGTTGGCGCGCAGTTGCAGGTCCAGTGCCTCCTGCTTGGCCTGCAGGCGCAGGGCGCGCTCTTCGGCCAGCGACTGCGAGGCCTGCAAGGCCAGCTGCTGTGCGGCGATGCGCCGGTTGCGCTCGACGTTGATGCGTTCGGCGAGCGCCATGGAAAGCAGCACGAATTCGGTGAACATGCCGATCAGCTGGCCATTGAGCGTCCAGGCATTGAGTGGCAATGTTCCGTTGAGGGCCAACAGGTTGATGACCGTGAACACCAGCAAGGTGCTCCAGGCGATGCTGAACAGGCGCGCAGATGGATTGCCACGCATCCACAGGTTGAGCGTCACGGCCATGGTCAATACGCAGTGCAGCAGCGCGACGCTGTCCATGAACAGGTAGCGCGCCAGGGTCGGCGCCAGCAGCAGCGTGAGCACCGCAACGCCCCAGTAGCCGGTCAGGCTGATGGACACCGCCCAGACCCAGCCGCCATAGCGCCGTATGCCGAGAAAGCGCAGGGCGAACAGCATCGGCGTGAAGAAGCACAGCGCCGCGGAAAGGCCATAGAAACGTGCCGACAGCTTGGGGATTTCCGGCCAGAGGAACAGCTGGCCAAACCCGGTGATCGTCAGCACGTAGAACACCGCGCTCAGCAGGTACAGCACATAAAGAAAATAGCTGACGTCACGGGTGAATATCAGCAGGCTGCAGTTGTACAGCACGATCACCAGAATGCCGCCGAAGAACAGGCTGACCAGGGTGACGTCGCGAAGCCTGCTCTCGATCAACTGCTTCTCGTCGATCAGCTCCAACGGCAGGGCAAGGGTTTCCCTGGCCTGCACCTGCAGATAGACCACGGCTGGTTCGCCCGCAGGTAGTTCGAGTGGATAGACCAGGTGATGGTCGGCCAGCGGCCGGCTGCTCAGCGCCACGGCATCGCCGGCCAGCATCGGTTGGCCCCAGCGGTCGCTGTCGGGGTAATGCAGGCGTACCGCAACGCGGTCGAGCACCGGCCATTTCAGCAGCAGATACCACAGCGTCGCCGCGTCGCCCGTGTTATGCAGCCGGAGGCGCAGCCAGGCGTCGTCGCGCTGCTTGCCGAGATTGGGTTTGTTCAACCGTTGCCAGGGCGGATCCGCCGCGGCAATCTCGGTGAAATCCGCGTCCGGCCTTCCCAGCAGGTATTCCACTTCGCCGACCTGCAGCGTCGCCGACCCTCGTGTCTGCAGCACTGGCGATGGCTCAGCCGCGATCGCGACCCCGGTCCAGGGCAGCAACGTCAGGCAGGTGATCAACAGCAGTAGGGCGCGCATCATGCAAAAGTGCCTCATCGGCGCGGTAATGGCCAGCAAAGTGCCAGCCAACTGACGTCATTAAATGCGCACCGATATGCGCATGATGCCATCGTGATATCAGTCTGTCCTGCGCACGCGACAGACTGCAGCGCTCACGCGCGCCGTCGCGCCCAGAACTGCTGCACCAGTTCCAGCATGCCGTCGGCCAGATGGGCCACGCCAGAGGCGCTGCGCTGACTGTGCAAGCCGGTTGCGACGTGATCTTCCGAGCTGCCGCGAATGCTGACGATACTCTGGGTGATCTCTTCGCTGACCGCGCTCTGCTGATCGACGGCGGCGGCAATCTGAGTACTCATTGCGCTGATCTCGGTTACCCGACTGTTGATGCCGCTCAACGAATGTTCTGCCTGGTCGGCGTGACTGACGCTGTGCTGCGCCTGTTCGCGGCTGCGCTGCATGACCTCCACGGCTTGCCGCGCACCGGCCTGCAGTGACCCGATCATGCTCTGGATATCGGTGGTCGCGCTGGATGTCCGCGATGCCAGCTGGCGCACCTCGTCGGCCACCACGGCGAAGCCGCGGCCCTGATCGCCAGCGCGTGCCGCTTCGATGGCTGCATTCAGCGCGAGCAGGTTGGTCTGTTCGGCGATGCCATGAATGACATCGAGTACCCGGCTGATTTCCTGGCTATGGCTCTCGAGCTGGTGAATCACCTCGGCGGCCTGCTGAATGTCGCCGGCCAGCCGGGTGATGCTGTTGCCGGTCAGGCCGACGATCTCCCGACCGCTGGCTGCTTCGCTGTCGGCCCGGGCCGCGACTTCGGCGGTGCGTTGTGCATTGAGTGCGACGTCCTGCACGCTGGCACTCATTTGCTGGATCGCCGTAGCGATCAGGTCGGTTTCCTGCTGCTGGCGTGAGGCGCTCTGGGTGCTGCCATGCATGGCGCCGAGCAGGTCGCGCGCATGATCGCTGAGCTGCCGGCTGCAGTCGGCGATGCGCCCAACCATGGCTCCGGCTTCGGTTTCCAGCATCTTCATGGCGAAGGCGATCTCGCCGACTTCGTCCTTGCGGCCGGTGTAGATCAATTGGCCGACCGGATTGTGGCCGACCCGCCGGGCCTGCTGCGCCAGGCGTGATAGCGGCGCCAGGGACATCGTCACCGCCACGGCAATCGCACCGCCGAGCGCGAGGCCGGCCACCGTTGCTGCCACCGGCGTTGCAGCGAGCAGGCTGCCGAGGACAACACCGAAAGCCCCGCCGGCAGCGGCAAGCAGCGCCGTGCGCTCGCGTAGACCCAGCGCGCAGCGCAGCGACTTGGCCACACGACCGCCACGCAGCTGGGCGTAAAGTGCTTCAGCTGCCTGGATCTGCTCAGGCTGCGGGCGAGTGCGCACCGACTGGTATTCCACCACCTTGCCGTCCCGGCAGACCGGCGTGGCGAAGGCGCTTACCCAATAGTGGTCGCCATTCTTGCAGCGGTTTTTCACCACGCCCATCCACGACTTGTTCGCCTGTAGCGTCTGCCAAAGATCGGCAAATGCCGCCTCAGGCATATCCGGGTGACGCACCGTGTTGTGGTGCTCACCCAGCAGTTCGTCTTCGGTGAATCCGGAAATCGCAACGAAATCCGGGTTCGCGTAGGTGATGGTGCCCTGAAGGTCGGTGGTGGACAGAATGTTCGCCGTTTCAGCAACCGTAACTTCACGGCTGCTGACGGGCAGGTTGAGGCGCATAGACAGATCTTCCTTGGAGAAATGGGTCTGAATACGCAAGGCAATCGGCGGCACCGCTCTATTGGGGCGCTCGCATAGACTCGACGACGAATCCGTCTACATCGGGGTACTACGAACTGGCGATCAAGTGTCCTCTTTGCTGCTCGCGTCCGTTTCCAGCTGCTCGAGCAGGTCGATCAGGCGCTGGCGCAGTTGGCCGAGCTCGCGGGACTTGAACGAGCGGCGGGTGCGTTCCAGCACCTCAATGGTTTCTTCCAGCGCAGTACGCAGGGTTTCTTCGGTCAGCATTGCTTCTTCTTCGTGCAATCACATGCAGGTTGAGTGCCGATCTGCCGACACGCTCATGATGTGCCGGCGTGTTTCGAGCCCAAAAATAAAGGCGCCAGTCGTGGAGCATCCCTTTGGGATGTCACGGCTGGCGCCTTAGCTATCAGGTCCGATTGTCCTGAGCGGTAAAGCAGCTTTCGCAATTGGCGAAACTGATGGCATTTTGCCTTCGCCTGCGCGCCGTAACAAGCCCGGGATGCGGCCGATCAGCGGCCAATAAAAGGCCAAGCCGAGCGCACCGTTTCGGGGCGCCGTGGCCTCGCTCAGGTCCGTCTGCGGGTCCAGAATTGCTGGACCAGCATTTCCATGCTGTCTGCCAGCTGGGCAACGCCCGAGGCGCTCTGCCGGCTGCGCAAACCGCTCGCCACATGTTGGTCGGAGCCGCCACGAATGCTCACGATGTTCTGGTTGATGTTTTCGCTGACCGCGCTTTGCTGCTCGACCGCCGCGGCGATCTGAATGCTCATCTCGCTGATCTCGTTGACCCGGCTATTGATGCCCTGCAGGGAGCAAGCTGCTTGCGCGGCCTGCTCGACGCTCTGCATGGCCTGCTCGCGGCTGCGCTGCATGACGTCCACCGCCTGACGCGCACCACCTTGCAGTGCGCTGATCATGCTGTTGATCTCCTGAGTCGACTGCTGGGTGCGCGAGGCCAGGTTGCGGACCTCATCGGCGACCACGGCGAAACCGCGGCCCTGTTCCCCGGCGCGCGCGGCTTCGATGGCCGCATTCAGCGCCAGCAGGTTGGTTTGCTCGGCGATACCGCGAATGACGTCCAGCACCTTGGTGATGTCGTTGCTGTGCGCCTCCAGTTCGTGGATCACGTCGCCAGCACGCTGAATATCCTGAGCCAGCTGGCCAATGGCGGCACCGGTCCGGTTGACCACCTCGGTGCCGGTCGCCGCTTCGCTGTTGGCACGGCTGGCTGCCTCCGCGGTGCGTTGGGCGTTGTTTGCCACTTCCTGCACGCTGGCTGCCATCTGGTTGATCGCCGTTGCGACCTGATCGGTTTCGCTCTGCTGGCGTGCGGCGCTCTGGCTGCTGCTGTCCATGGCGCCGAGCAGTTCATGGGCGTGCTGGCTGAGCTGACGCGAGGCATCGCCAATGCGGCCGACCATTGCGCCCGCTTCGGTTTCCAGCATTTTCATGGCGAAGGCAATCTGGCCGAACTCGTCACGGCGGCCGGCATAGATCAGCTGCCCCACCGGGTTGTCACCCAGCTGGCGGGCCTGTTCGGCGAGGCGCTGCAAGGGTGCCAGCGTCATATAGGCCAGGCTACTCGCGCTTATTGCTGCCGCTGCCGCAGTGGCCAGCGCAACGACCAAACCAGCGCCGCCCAGCAGCGCACCGGCTACCACGCAAGGCGCTGCACCCAGCGCTGCGAACAGCGCGACCCGGCTGCGCGCGCTCAACGGCGCGCGACGCAAGGCCGCCGGCGGACGCCTGTCGCGTAACTGAGCGTAGAGCTTCTCCGCGGCGTCGATCTGTTTCTGCTGGGGCTTGGTTCGGACCGATTGGTACTCGACCACCCGACCATTGCGGCTGATCGGCGTAACGAACGCGCTGACCCAGTAATGATCACCGTTCTTGCAGCGGTTTTTCACCATGCCCATCCACGATGTGCCGGCGCGTACGCAGCCCCACAGGTCACCGAATGCTTCGGTGGGCATATCCGGATGGCGGACGATGTTGTGGTGCTGACCGATCAGCTCGCTTTCTTCAAAACCGCTGATCTTGATGAAATCCGGATTTACATAGGTGATGTCACCATTGAGATCCGTGGTGGACAGGATGTTGGCGGTGTCGCTGATGGAAACGTCGCGGCCGGTGACCGGCAGGTTCATGCGCATGGTGGTGAACTCGTGTGATTCGTATTGCTCTGTTCCGCCACGGACGTCTCGGTCGATGCACGTTCAAGGTGCTTCGCGCGCTTCCTGCGATTTTGTCACCCAGTGGTGATCGGTTCCTTGCTTCGGACGGCCCTACGGGTCGTTTTGTATCGGTTTTGCTTCGCCGAAAATGGGCACGAAAAAAGCGCCAGCATTGATACATCCCCTGGATGATCCCTGTTGGCGCTTCAGTCGGCGGGCCCATGGTCCTGTCCGATCAGCATGCCTCCTCACCTGGAGGCTGATAGCATGTTGATATCACTGCTTGCGCCATTCAATGCTACTGAAGTCCTACTCCGCTGGTCGGGTTTAATCCAGGGCTGGCCAGGTGCTATCAATCTTGTACAGATAATACTTTGTGTATAAGTAATGTACAGAAAAATATGCGCTATATCGCGCAACCCTTCTTCCGTCCTCCGGTCCTAGCAATGGGCACAAGCATTGCTGGATCGGCGTGGCGGGGTTCGTAGGCTGTCCCCAAAGCGGCCGCCTGCTAGACTCAAGTTCCGCGCAGACTCACAAGGGATGCCCGGGAATCCGAAAACAACCAAAAAGGAGTGCATCCATGAAAGGCAAATCCTTGGCATGGATCTTTACCGCTGCTCTGGCGGGAACCGGCCTGAGCGCAGTGGCACAGGCGCAAGAGAAGTTCGTCACCATCGGCACAGGCGGCCAGACCGGCGTTTATTACGTTGCCGGGCAATCGATCTGCCGCTTCGTCAATCGCAACGCGGAAAACATCAAGTGCAACGCGCCGGCTAGCGGCGGCGGCGTGGCTAACGTAAACGGCCTGCGCAGTGGCGAATTCAACTTCGGCATCATGCAGTCCGACCACCAGTACAAGGCAATGGAAGGCGTCACCCCCTTCGAGAAAGAAGGGAAGATGGACGACATCCGTGCGGTGTTCTCCCTGCAGAGTGAAGTATTCACCGTACTCGCACGCCGCAGCGCCAACATCAAGGGTCTCGATGATCTCAAGGGCAAGCGTGTCAACATCGGTAACCCCGGTTCTGGCCAGCGCGATACCCTCGAAGAAATCATGACCGTCAAAGGCTGGGACAAGTCGGTCTTCTCCCTCGCCGCCGAGTTGAAGCCGGCTGAACAGGCCAGTGCGCTGGGCGACAACAACATCGATGCCATGACCTACTTCGTCGGTCACCCCAATGGCGCGATCCAGGAAGCGACCACCACCACCGACGCGGTGCTGGTACCGATCACGGGTGCCGAGATCGACAAGCTGCTGGAAGAGAAGAGCTACTACACCAAGGCCGAGATCCCAGGCGGCCTGTACAAGGGCAACGACAAGCCGACCCAGTCCATCGGTGGCAAGGCGGTACTGTCCACCACCGCCAAGGTCGATGCCGAAGTGGTCTACCAGCTGGTCAAATCGGTGTTCGAGAACATCGAGCGCTTCCAGCGTCTGCATCCGGCGTTCAAGGATCTGAAGCCGGAAGAGATGATCGAAGTTGGTCTGAGTGCGCCGCTGCATGAAGGCGCCGAGCGCTACTACAAGGAACGCGGCTGGTTGTAAGGCTCGCCAGGGCTGCGTCGCTGGCGCGGCCCTGATCATCGCGATGCCTTAGCTGAAAACCCGTGCGCCTCATGGCCACGGGTTTTCGCGGTTCCGTTACCTGAAAAACAGGCCTCAATTCATGCAAGACAAACAACTGTCCACCGAGGAACTGATCGCCCAGGATGTTGGTGCGCGCACGCCCATTGGGCCGATAGCCGCGGTTATCGCCGGGCTCGCGCTGCTCTGGTCATTGTTCCAGCTGTGGATCGCCTCACCGCTGCCTTTCGTGCTCGGTTTTGGCGTACTGAACGACACCGAGACCCGCTCCATTCATTTGGCGTTTGCGCTACTGCTCGCGTTTCTGGCCTATCCGGCATTCAAGAAGTCGCCCAGAGACCGTGTCCCCCTTGTCGATATCGCCCTGGGCCTGGTCGCTGCATCTACAGCTGCCTACTTGTTCATTGCTTACGAGCAGCTGGCACAGCGCCCCGGCAACCTGACCACCATGGATCTGGTCACCGCCTGCATCGGTATTCCGCTGCTGCTTGAGGCTACTCGCCGCGCTCTCGGTCCGCCGTTGGCGATCATTGCGCTGGTGTTCCTCGTCTACAGCGTCGCCGGCCCCTGGATGCCGGGCCTGCTGGCCCACCGCGGGGTCAGTTTCACCGCGCTGGCTAACCACCAGTGGATCACAACCGAAGGCGTATTCGGCATTGCGCTGGGTGTCTCCACCAGCTTCGTCTTTCTTTTCGTACTGTTTGGCGCCCTGCTCGAGCGGGCCGGGGCCGGGCATTACTTCATTCAGCTGGCCTTCAGCATGCTCGGGCATTTCCGTGGCGGCCCGGCCAAGGCCGCGGTCGTGGCCTCCGGCATGACCGGCCTGATTTCCGGTTCGTCCATTGCCAACGTGGTGACCACTGGTACTTTCACCATTCCGATGATGAAGCGCACCGGTTTCTCGGCAGAGAAGGCTGGCGCGGTTGAGGTGGCCTCTTCGGTCAACGGCCAGATCATGCCGCCGGTGATGGGTGCCGCGGCGTTCCTGATGGTCGAGTACGTCGGCATCCCCTATGTGGAGGTAATCAAGCATGCCTTCCTGCCGGCACTGATCTCCTACATCGCGCTGACCTATATCGTCCATCTGGAATCGATGAAACTCGGCTTGCAGGCGCTGCCGCGCGCCAACGTCGCCAAGCCCTGGATGCAGCGTCTGATCGGCTTTGCCTTTGGTGCAGCACTGATTTCCGGTCTGTCCCTGGGTGTCTATTACGGCCTTGGTTGGCTCAAGCCGGCGCTCGGTGATTCAGCCCTGTGGGTTATCGGCGTCCTGCTGGCGTTGGTCTATATCGGCCTGCTTAAGATTGCCGCGAGCAATCCGCCGCTGCCTCATGAAGACCCGAACATGCCGCTGGAAAAGCTGCCGGAAACCCGCCCGGTGCTGCTCTCCGGCCTGCATTTCCTGCTACCGGTAGTGGTGTTGGTCTGGTGTCTGATGATCGAGCGGCTGTCGCCCGGTCTGTCGGCGTTCTGGGGCTCGGTGATGCTGGTGTTCATTTTGCTCACCCAGCGCCCTTTGCTGTCATTGCTGCGCAAGGACGGCGGCCATGAGCACGGCACCTTTACCGATGGCGTGGTCGATCTGCGCGAAGGGCTGATTGCCGGTGCGCGCAACATGATCGGTATCGGCATCGCCACTGCTGCGGCAGGCATCATCGTCGGTGCCGTTTCGCAGACAGGCGTCGGGCTGGTGCTGGCCGATCTGGTCGAGCTGCTGTCGATGGGCAACCTTCTGTTGATGCTGCTGCTCACCGCCTTCCTCAGCCTGATTCTCGGCATGGGCCTGCCGACCACCGCCAACTACATCGTCGTGTCCAGCCTGCTGGCGCCGGTAATCGTTTCCCTGGGCCAGCAGAACGGCCTGATCGTTCCGCTGATCGCGGTGCATCTGTTCGTGTTCTACTTTGGCATCATGGCCGACGTGACGCCGCCGGTTGGTCTGGCCTCGTTCGCGGCCGCAGCCGTGTCCAAGGGCGATCCGATCAGAACCGGTGTCACGGCCTTCTACTACAGCCTGCGCACCGCGGCGCTGCCGTTCCTGTTCATCTTCAATACCGACCTGCTGCTGATCGGCGTGGACTTCTGGCACGGCGTGCTGATCTTCATCGTGGCGACCATCGCCATGCTGGTGTTTGCCGCGGGCACGCAGGGTTACTTCCTGGTGCGCAGCCGCTGGTACGAAAGCGTGCTGCTGTTGCTGGTGGCCTTCACGTTGTTCCGTCCGGGCTTCTGGATGGACATCATCCACGATCCCTACCAGGAGATTCCGCCGGCGCAGCTGGTAGAGGCCCTGGGCAGTGTCGATGAAGACAGCCAGCTACGCATGCGTGTGCTCGGCGAGGATGCGGTGGGCGATCCGCGCGAATTCGTCCTGCTGCTGGCCATTCCGGACGGCGCGTCCGGCGAGGAGAAGCTGGCGAAGATCGGCCTGATGACCTACGAGGACGATGGCAAGTTGCTGGTCGACAGCGTCACCTTCGGCAGCCCGGCCGCCGAAGCGGGCCTGGAATTCGATCAGCAGATTCTCTCGGTGCGTGCACCGGTCGATCGCTGGCCGAAGGAGTTCATGTGGATTCCGGGCTTCCTGCTGTTCGGGCTGATCGTCTGGATGCAGAGACGACGCAGGCAGCGTTGATCGGCAGTAATCGTTAGCAATCGGAAACCCCGGCCCTGGATACATGGTCGGGGTTTTTTGTTGGTGATGGATCGAACAGGGAGCCCGCCGGAGGTGATCGTCCAAGCGGCATAGAGCTTTTCGGTATCCCGATGGGTGCTAGGCAGGCCTTCCGGGCAGCGGCTGCTCCTTCATGCGCATGTCGTGCGCAACCCGCGGCTCGCCGGTCGTGCGGGTTTTCCCGCTTCCGGAGCCCTCCAGTGCTGGGTACGCCGCGCTGCAGAACAGCGAGTTCAGGCGCTTCATGTCGGCGATCAGCTCCAGATGCGCGGCGCTGGTCTCGATGCTCTCCACCACTTGCTGGTGCAGGCGCTGCACGTGGGCATGCGCCAGTTCGCGCTCCAGCTTGCGGAACTGGCGTTTCTGCTGCAGCAGCTGGCGGGCGCCGTGGAAATCGCCGGAGATGAACACCGAAAGCCCTAACCGCAGGTTGGCGCTGAGCAGCGCATGCAACTGGCCGAGCTCCTCCAGGCCGCTGTCGGAAAACGAGCGGCGCTTGGACGTCTTGAGATGCTGCACTTTGCTGACCATGTGCTCGATGCTGTCGCCGGCCTGCTCGAGGTTGATCGCCAGCTCGATGATCTCTGCCCAGCGCCGGCCCTCCTGCTCGGCGAGGTCCTCGCGGGGCATCTGCGCCAGGTAGAGCTTCACGCCGCTGTAGAGCGCGTCGACGTCATCGTCCAGGCGGCGAATCTCATCGCCTGGCTCGGGGCGGTCTTCGCGCAGCACTTCCAGCAGCCGCGCCAGCATCAGCTCCACCATGTCGCCGATGCGCAGGGTTTCGCGGACCGCATTGGCCAGCGCCAGGCTTGGCGTATCCAGCGCCGCGGGGTCGAGGTGCCGCGGCTGTGCCACGCCGTTGTCCAGCGCACGCTCCGGCAGCAGGTATTCACACAATTGCGCCATCGGCTTCACGGTGGGCAGCAGGATCACGCAGCGCAGGCTGTTATAGATCAGGTGAAAGCCGATCACCTGGGTCTGTGCGCTGACACCCAGGGTGTCCATCCAGGCCACCAGCATGCCGAGAAACGGCAGCACGATCAGCCCGGCCAGCTTGTACAGCAGGTTGCCCAGCGCCACGCGGCGCGCCGAAGCCGGCTGCAGGCTGGCGTTGAACCAGGCGAGCAGGCCGCTGCCGATGTTGGCGCCGATCACCAGGCCCAGCGCCACCGGCAGGCTGATCAGGCCGGCGCCGGCCAGCGTCGAGGTCAGCAGTACGGCGGCGAGGCTGGAATACGAAAGCACGGCGAATAGCGCACCCACCAGCACGGCGAGCAGGGTGTCGCCGGCCAGGGAAGAGAAGAGCACCTGCATGCCGCGCGCCTCGGTGATCGGCTCGGCGGCGTGCACGATCAGCTGCAGGGCGAGAATGATCAGGCCGAGGCCGATCAGCACGCGGCCGATCTGGCCGACGCGAGTCTGTTTGCGCGAGAGGAACAGGCAGACGCCAAGCAGCGTCAGCAGCGGCGATAGCCAGGAAAGATCGAGGGTCAGCACGCGGGCCATCAGCGCCGTGCCGACATCCGCCCCGAGCATGATCGCCAGCGCCGTGGGCAGCGCCATCAGTCCCTGGGCGACGAAGGAGATGGCCAGCAGCGCGGTGGCGTTGCTGCTCTGTACCAGCGCTGTGACGCCGATACCGGCACCGAAGGCCAGCGGCGCATTGCCCATGCTCTGGCCGAGCGCCCGTCGCAGGTGCGAGCCATACACTCGCATGATCCCGGTACGCACGATATGCGTACCCCAGACCAGCAGGGCGATAGACGACAACAGGTGCAACAGGGTCAGCATCGGTCGGGCTCCTGCCTCATCGAGCAGCAACGACGAAAGCCTGCGTCACAAGGACGCAGATCTTCACCGGGGATACTCGATTGACCCTGGCCCGTCGGCCCCGTTCACCGAAACGTCACAAAGCCCGTTTCGCCCGATCCTCAGGGACGGGTGTAGTAGCCGACACCGAGCAGTACGTCGTCGACCCGCTGGATCAGCGTGTGCTTCTGCTCGACCGCGTTGGTCGCCGGGTTGCGCCAGACGTAGTCGACGCTGCCGGATCCCTGCTTGCGCGCCAGTTCGATCATCTCCTTGAACAGCGGCTTGCCGGCGGCGTCGTTGACGTTGCGCACATCGACACCCACCAGGTTCGGCGAGCTGCCGCTGGCGCGGTAGCGACCATCGTCGAGGCCGATGACGAAGACGTACTCGTCGTTGAAGACGAAGCCGCCACGCGGGTCGTTGAAGTTGCGGAAGGCCGCCTCGGCACCCTTGTCCTTGACCTGCTGCACGGCGCGGTCGAGCAGCGCCTTGGCGTGCTCGGCGGTGGCGCGCGGAATGTAGTAACCGACGCAGAGCACGTGGTCGCCGACCTTGCGGAACTGGCTGAGCTTGTTCTCGACCTTGTTGTCGGCCGGGTTGAGCCACTTGTATTCGACTTCGCCGCTGTCCTGCTTGGTCGACTTGTCGAGGATTTCGCGGATGAACGACTTGCCGGCGGCGTCCTTGAGGTCAGCAACGTTCAACCCTACCAGGGCAGCCGACGGGCCGCTGCTGGCCTGCATGGTTCCGTCCTCGCCAAGCACGAAGATGTAGTACTGGCCTTGGACGAACTCACCGTTGCGGTCGTTGAAGGCGGCCAGCGCCAGCTCCGGGCCCTTGGCCTGGAAGGTCAGCACGGCATTGTCGAGCAGAGCGCGGGCCTGGCTGGCGTGGCTGCGCTCCACCGAGCCAAGCGTCCGCTGCTGGGCCGGCTCCTGTGCGTGCAGCAGCAGCGGCACGGCGCCCAGCGTGGCGGATAGAGAGAGGGCGAGCAGCTTCTTGCGGTTCCGGTTCATGAACGACTCCTGACCTGATGGCGGGCGACTAAGCGGCCGCCCCGTATCCCCATGCTAGGCAGCCGCGGCGTAATTGATATTGGTCGAGAGAAGCAAAAGGGCAGGGCGAAAGGAGGAGATGTACGGCGACATGAGTTGTCGCATGGCGGGTGCAAGCTGAAATCGCCGGCTCGCTCCCCTGCGGAGCGGCCTGTAACCTAGCGACTTCTGTTCAAGCGGTGCACTCATGCTCAGCCTTTACCATGCCCCTGATCTGGAAACCCTCGGCGAACTGGCCACGCGCCTGCTCGCCCAGCCGCTCGCCGACCCCTTCGCCCCGGCGCTGGTGGTGGTGCCGAGCCAGGGCATGGGCCGCTGGCTGACCCTGGAGCTGGCGCGCAAGCAGGGTATCGCCATGCAGCTGGAGATGCAGCTGCCGGCCAAGTTCGTCTGGGACCTGAGCCGCACCGTGCTGGGCAGCCTGCCCGAGCAGTCGGCGTTCTCCCCGACGACCCTGACCTGGCGCCTCTACGGTTGGCTCTGCGAGCCGGCCAATCTCGAACTTGCGCCGCGCCTGGCGCAGTACCTTGACGGTGGTGACGAGCGCCGTCGGTTCTCGCTTGCCGCGAAGATCGCAGACGTCTTCGACCAGTACCTGCTCTATCGCGACGACTGGCTGGCGGCGTGGGAGCGGGGCGAAATGCAGGAACTGGGTCCTGACGAAGCCTGGCAGGCGCTGCTCTGGCGCGAGCTGACAAAAGACGGCCACCCGCACCGCGCACGGCTGCTTGGCGACCTGCTGCAGCGCCTCTACAGCGACGAGCCCTTGCCGGGCCTGCCCGAGCGGCTGCTGGTGTTCGGCATCAGCAGCCTGCCGCCACACCACCTGCGAGTGCTCGACGGGCTGTCGCAGCATATCGACGTGGTGGTCTGCGCGCTCAACCCGAGCCGCGAAGCCTGGGGGGAGATTCGCGATATCCGCGAGCTGGCCAGGCAACCGGAGAGCGGTATCAATGACTGGTATCTGGACGTGGGCCATCCGCTGCTGGCCAGTCTCGGCAAGCAGGGTCGCGATTTCTTCGATTCCCTGTTCAGCCTCACCGCCAGCGAAGGCAGCCAGGAGTTCGGCCTGTATTCCGAAGATGACGACCTCAGCGACGACAGCCTCCTGCACGCCCTGCAGAACGACATCCTGCGCCTGCGCACGCGGCTACCCGATGAGCGCATCACGCTGGCCGAGGGCGACCGTTCTCTGGAAGTGCACATCGCCCATTCGCCGCTGCGCGAGGTGGAAATCCTGCACGATCAGCTGCTGGCGCGCTTCGCCGCCAACCCTGCATTGACGCCCGATCAGGTGGTGGTGCTGACCCCGGATATCGAGCGCTACGCGCCCTTTATCGAAGCCGTATTCGCCCCGCGCGAGGGCAGCCCGCGGATTCCCTACAGCCTCGCTGACCGCAGCCTGCGCGCCGAAATGCCGCTGATCGAGGCGTTCCTCGAATTGCTGATGCTGGCGCAGAGCCGTTTCACCGCCGAGGAAATCCTCGCCTGGCTGGAGCAGCCGGCCGTTGCCCGCCGCGCCGGAATCGAAAGCGAAGACCTGCCGCTGCTACGCGACTGGCTGCGCGAGGCCGGCGTGCGTTGGGGGCGCGACGGTAGCCAGCGCGTTCGCCTGGGTCTGCCTGACGAATCGGCCTTTACCTGGCGCCAGGGGCTGGATCGGCTGATGCTGGGGTTTGCTGCACCGCCGCAGTTGGCCGGGGACAACGCGCCGCTGCTCGGTGACTACTGGCCTCTGGATGCTCTGGAAGGGGCCAGTGGGCAATTGCTGGGACGACTTGTGGAGTTCGTCGAACGTCTCGGCACACTGGCCGACCAGCTGGCGCGGCCGCGTCCGTTGGGCGAATGGGCGGACGACCTGCAAGTGCTGATCGATACGCTGTTCGACGAGCGCGAGGCCGGCGAGACGCTGCTGCTGCTCTCCCAGGCCTGTGCCTCGCTGCGCGATCAGGCCCATGCCGCCGACCTCACCCGCCCCATCGAGCTGGAACTGGTGCACCAGCAGCTCAGCGCCGCGCTGCAGCAGGGCAGCGGCGCCTCGGGCTTTCTCACCGGTGCGGTGACCTTCTGCACCATGGTGCCGATGCGCAGCCTGCCGTTCCGAGTGGTCTGTCTGCTAGGGCTGGACGATGGCGCCTTCCCGCGGCGCACACCGCCGTCGGGCTTCGATTTGATCGGCCGGCATCCGCGCCGTGGCGACCGGGCGCGGCGCCTCGACGACCGCTACCTGCTGCTGGAGACGCTGCTCTCTGCGCGCGAGGCGCTGTATCTGTCCTATGTCGGCCGCGACCCGCGCGACAACGCCGTGCTGCCGCCGTCGGTGCTGCTCAGCGAGGTGCTGGAAGCCGTGGACATGACGGCCGTGCTGGCCGATGGCGCGAAGCTGGTCAGCCAGAAGATCGTTATCGCGCATCCGCTGCAGCCGTTCTCACCACGCAACTTCGGCGATGCCACCTGCGCCGGCTTTTCGCTGCCCTGGTTCCGCGCCGCCCAGCGCCTGGCCGAGCCACCCCATACACAGGCGCAGCCCTTCGCAAGCCTGCTCGCCGAACCCGACGAGGCCTGGCTGACCATTGAGCCGTCGCAGCTGCTGCAGTGCTTCCGGCACCCGGCGCGCTTCCTGCTTGAACAGCGCCTGGGCCTGCGGCTGGCCGATGATCAGGAAACGCTCGCCAGTGACGAGCCGTTCGATCTGGAGATGCCGGCCTGGAACGGCCTGCGCCGCCTGTCGCTGCAGGCCATGGAACATGGCTGGAGTGACGAAGAAGAGCGCCGCATGGCCTGTGCCGCTGGTTGGCTCCCCACCGGCGAGCTCGGCCAGGCGCTATGGGGCAAGTTGCGCGGCCCGGTCCGTGCCTTTGCGCCGCGCCTGTTCGAACTGCGCCCGGACGCGGTGCCCGAGCCGCTGCCGGTGGATATCACCCTGGCCGGTGTACGCGTGCATGGCTGGCTCGACGGCGTGACCCCGGCCGGCCTGTTCGGCTGGAAGCTCGGCCGCTTGGGGGAGTGGGACCTGCCGCCGTTCTGGCTGCGCCATCTGCTGCTCAATCTGTCCGCCACGCCCGGAATCGAGCGCAACAGCCTAATGCTTTCGCCAGCCGGCGACTGGCAGCTTGGGCCGCTGGCCAATGCCGCGCAGCTGCTGGAGCCCTGGCTGGCGGCCTATCGCTGTGCGATTCGGGAGCCGCTGCCGTTGTTGCCGCGTAGCAGCCATGCGTTTGCCAAGGGCTACCGCAAGCCGGCCCGTGGTAGCGAGCCGCTCGACTGCGCCCGCAAGCGTGCCCGCGAAGCCTGGCTTGGTGCCGAGTTCAGCCCCATTGCCGCCGAAGCTGAAGACCCCTGGAGCGCCTTGGCCTTCCGTGATCGCGATCCGCTGGACGAGCGGTTCGAAACCCTGGCCGAACAGCTGATCGGCCCGGCCCTGGATGCCCTGGCCGATGAGGAGCAGGAAGAATGAAACTCGACCTCCTCGACTCCCCCTTCGACGGCCGCTCGCTGATCGAAGCCAGCGCCGGCACCGGCAAGACCTGGACGCTCACCGCGCTCTATGCGCGTCTGCTGCTGGAGCGCCAGCTCTCGGTGGGGCAGATTCTGGTGGTCACCTACACCACCGCCGCCACCGCCGAGCTGCGCGAGCGCATCCGCGCGCGGCTGGCCGATCTGCTGGCGGTTTATGAGGGCACGCCGAGCAGCGATGACTTCCTCAATCGCCTGCACGCCCGCTATCCGGACGACGCCTCGCGGCGGCGCCTGTTGCTGGCGGTGCACGGGTTCGACGAGGCGGCGATCTTCACCATCCACGGCTTCTGCCAGCGTGCCCTGCAGGACGCGGCCTTCGAGGCCGGCGGCGACTTCGACAGCGAGCTGACCGCCGATGACCGCGAGATCATCGACGCGCTGCTTGCTGATGCCTGGCGCAGCGAACTGGCCGATGCCGATCCGGTCTGGGCGCGTTTCCTCGCCAAGAGCCGGATCACGCCGGTGTGGCTGCGCCAGCGGTTGCGCAGTCACTTGGGCAAGCCTTACTTGCGCGTGGAACCGCAGGACTTGCCGGTGCCAACGGACCTACGCTCTGTCGAGGCAGCCTGGCAGCGCGCCGCGGGGCTCTGGCAAGAGGCCGGCAAGGCCTGGGTCGCTGAGCTGGTAGCCCATGGCGGGCTGAACCAGAGCACTCACAAGGGCATCAAGTTCACACCATGGCAGGTTGAACTGGACGCCTACTTTGCCGACCCGGCGGTGATGTTCGACCTGCCCGAGGGTGCGGCCAAGTTCGGCGTGCGCGCCCTGAGCAAGGCTTGCAAAAAAGGCTTCGACGCGCCCGTCTGCGAGCTGGCCCATGCACTGGACGAGCTGGCCGATCAGGTGGCCGACGCACTGCCGGCCGGCAAGCAGCGGCTGATCGCCCTGCAGGTGGCGCTGCTCGAGCGGCTCAACCGCGAGCTGCCTGAGCGCAAGGCGGCGCAGCGGCTGCTGGCCTTCGACGACCTGCTCAATCGCCTGGATCTGGCTTTGCAGGGCCCGGTCGGCGAGGATCTGGCGGCCTCGTTGCGAGCGACCTATCCGCTGGCGCTGATCGACGAGTTTCAGGACACCGACCCGATCCAGTACGCCATCTTCAACCGCATCTATGCCAAGTCAAGCGAGGCTTCGCTGTGCTTCGTGGGTGACCCCAAGCAGGCGATCTATGCCTTCCGTGGCGCGGATTTGGCGACCTATATGACTGCCAAGCAACAGGCTGATCGCGACCCCTTCAACCTGCCGACCAACTACCGCTCCACGCCTGAGCTGATCGCCGCGCTCAACCAGCTGTTCAAGCATCCGCAGCCGTTTGCGCAACGCGATCTGCAGTACCCGCCGGTGGGCGCCGCCGAGAAGCCGCGGGCCAAGCTGCGCCTGGTGGAAGAGGGCGAAGCCGCGCCACTGTCGCTCGTGTGGCTGGGCGACGATCCGCTGGGCAAAGGCGAGGCCGCGCAGCTGGCGGCGAGCGACACCGCACGGCGCATTGCCCTGCAACTGGCGGGCGCCGGTGAAGGGCGTGCAGGCTTCGACAAGGACGGCGCGTTTACCGCGCTGAAAGGTGGCGATATCGCCGTGCTGGTGGCCAACCATCGCCAGGCCGGAATGATCGCTGATGAGCTGTCTGCCCGCGGCGTGCCCAGCGTTCGCCGTGGGCGCGACAGTGTATGGCGCAGCGAGGAGGCCACGGAGCTCGCGGCGGTGCTCGCCGCCTACGCCGAGCCGGGGCGCGAAGGGCTGCTGCGTTACGCCCTGGCCACGCGCCTGCTGGGCCGCAGCGCCGCCGATCTTGCCCGCTGTCAGGACGATCAGCAGCAGTGGGATGCCGAGCGCGAAGCCGCAGAGCGCTATCACCAGCTCTGGCAGCAGCAGGGCTTCATGCGTGTATTCCGTGCCTGGCTAGACGAGCAGGCCATAGCCGAGCGGCTGCTGGCGCGTGTCGACGGGGAGCGTCGGCTGACCAATCTGCTGCACCTTGGCGAATTGCTGCAAGCCGAAAGCCTGCTGCGCCCGGGGCTGGAGCCGCTGCTGGCCTGGTTCAATGCCCAGCGCGGCAGCGAAGGCGCGGGCGAGGAAGCCCTGCTGCGCCTGGAAAGCGATGCCGAACGGGTGCAGATCGTCACCATCCACACCAGCAAGGGCCTGGAATATCCGCTGGTGTTCTGCCCCTTCCTGTGGGACGGCAAACTGCTCGGCAAGAACCGCGACAGCGCCCGTTGCCACGACGCCGATGGCCGGCCGCTGCTGGACCTGGGCAGCGACGCGCTGCAAGACAACCTCGAACGCGCCCGGGAGGAAGTTTTCGCCGAGCAACTGCGCCTGGCCTACGTCGCACTGACCCGCGCGCGCGACCGGCTCTGGCTGCACTGGGGGCCTGTGAATCTCTGCAAACCAAAAAAGGATGGCAGCCTAGCGGACGAGGGTCTGCACAGCAGCGCCCTGGCCTGGCTGCTGCACGGCCGCGATCTCCCCGGCGAGCACCCTTTGACCGAGCTGGGCAATCATCTGGCCGACCTCAACGGCGGCAGCCTGCGCCTGGGCATCGAGCGACTGATCGAAGAAAGCAGCGGCCATATGGCCTGCCTGCCGCTGGAGGTGCGTGAAGCCAGTGCCCAAGGGCCCGGTCGTGCGGCAGCGCCTCAGCAGCTATCGCAGCTCACTCGCAGCCTGCACAGCGCCTGGCGAATCGGCAGCTTTTCGGGGCTCGCCGCCGGCATGCACATGGAGGCGCCGGACCGTGACGCTCTGGCGATCCCCGATGCCGGCGAGCCGGGCAGCGGGTTCTTCGCCTTTCCCCGCGGCGCACGGGCCGGAACTTGCCTGCACGCGATTCTTGAAGATTGGGCACGGGGAAAAGGCGATCTGCCGGAGCTGGTCGAGCCGGCACTGCAGGCTTATGGCTTGCCGCTGGAATGGAAGGACATCGCCACGACCCATCTACAGGGTGTGCTGGAGACTGACCTGGACGGCGCCGGCCTGACGCTTGCCCGCCTGCAATCGGCACGGCGGCTGCCCGAGCTGGGCTTCACCTTCCCGGTGCAGGAACTCGATGTGACGCGGTTGCGTACTCTGCTGACAGACCCTGACTACGGCCTCGCCGCTCCGCTGCGCGAGGCAGCGTCGCGGCTTGAATTCGACAGCCTCAAGGGCTTTCTCAAGGGTTTTATCGACCTGACCTTCGAGCACGATGGCCGTTGGTACATCGCGGACTACAAGTCCAATTGGCTAGGGCCTGATGCGAGCTACTACGGCGGTGAGCGGCTGCTGCAAGCATTGGCGGGCGAGCACTATTACCTGCAATACCTGATCTATCTGGTAGCGCTGCGCCGCTTTCTGCGTCAGCGTCTGGCTGATTTCCGCGACGATCAGCTGGGCGGCGCCTTCTACCTGTTCCTGCGAGGCATGCCCGACGCCGGCGTCTACTTCGCCCGCCCGCGCGACGCGCTTCTCGATGCGCTGGATCGGTTGTTCGAGGAGGAGCGATGATGCACCTCATATTCGCAGAAGCCCTATCTCGCGAAGGCCGATCACCCGCTTGTGTAGGAGTCAGCTTGCTGGTGATCCGGGCGCGTTATAAAAGCATCGCCAGCAAGCTGGCTCCTAAGGTCAATGTCAGTTTTGTAGGGTGGGCTTCAGCCCACCACCTTGACGATGCCCTGGATTGGCTGAGGCGGGCGGTAGCCCTGTCAATGCTCAAATGCTGCCTGGCCCGGCACGTGTGGAGGTATGCGTGATGACGTTGCATTCAGACCTGCCTATCGGCCCACTGGAACGCGCCTTCATCGCCAGCTTGCAGCGCCTCGAGCCTGAGACGCCTGATATGGTCCTGCTCGCCGCCGCGCTTTGCTGTGAAGCCCTGGCGTCCGGAGATGTCTGCCTGCCGCTCGAACGCCTGGCCGGCAAGCGCCCCTGGGCTGAGGTCGACCTCAGCCTGCCAGCGCTCGCAACCTGGCGCGCACAACTGGAGGCGTCGGCCCTGATCGGCGCACCCGGCGAATACGCACCCTTGATCCTGGATGGCGACCGGCTCTACCTCGCCCGATACCAGGCGTACGAAGAGCAGCTGGCCGAAGAGCTGCTTGCGCGCGCGGCGGATGCGCCAGTCGTGGACGAAAGGCAATTGAGCGACAGCCTGGCCCGGCTATTCGCTTTCAACCAGCAAAGCCCCGACTGGCAGCGGTTGGCCGCCGCGCAGGCGGTACGCCGACGCCTGGCGGTGATTTCCGGCGGTCCCGGCACCGGCAAGACCACCACCGTGGTGCGTCTGCTGGCGGCACTGCTGGAACAACCCGGCGGCGAGCGCCTGGCCATCGGCCTCGCCGCACCCACCGGCAAGGCCGCCGCACGCATGGCCGAGGCGATCCGCAACGCCAAGGCCGAGCTGCCGGTCAGCGATGCGGTGAAAGAGGCCCTGCCGGACGAGGCGCGGACCCTGCACCGCCTGCTCGGCAGCCGCGGCGACAGCCCCCGTGTGCGCCACGACGCGGCCAATCCGCTGGCGTTGGACGTGCTGGTGGTGGACGAGGCGTCGATGGTCGATCTGGCGTTGATGGCCAAGCTGGTCGCAGCTCTGCCGCCGAAGGCGAGGTTGATTCTGCTAGGCGACAAGGACCAGTTGGCGGCGGTGGAAGCCGGCGCGGTCTTCGCCGAGCTTTGTGAGGGTCGCGGTTTCGATACCCAGGCAGCGGCCGATCTGCAACGCATTACCGGGCAGAATGTACCGGTCGATACGCCCCGTTCGCGCCTGGGTGATGCGGTGGTGCTCCTGACCCACAGCCACCGATTCGCCGGCGACAGCGGCATCGGCGAGCTGGCGCGGCGTATCAACGCCGGCGATGCGAAAGGCACCGTCGCGTTGCTGCAGGAAGGCCGTGCGGATCTCGCCTGGAATGAGACGCCCAGCCCCGCCGCACTGATCGAGCGACTGGAGCAGGGCTATTCGCCCTATCTGCAGGCCGCACGCCAGGCTGATCCATCCGCTGCCTTCGAGGCTTTCAACGGCTTTCGCGCGCTGACTGCCCAGCGCGAAGGCGCCTTTGGGCTCACCGGCATCAACGAAGCGCTGGAGGCACGTTTCAAGCGCCGCCTCGGCGTGCCGGCCCGCGAGCGCTGGTATCCCGGCCGCGCGGTGATGGTCCGGCAGAATGACTACGCGCTGGGGCTGTTCAACGGCGATATCGGGCTGTGCCTGAAAACCGAGCAGGGACTGCGCGTGTTCTTCGAAGGGGATGAGGGCTATCGCGGCTTCGCCCCGGCGCGATTGCCAAGCCATGACAGCGCCTTCGCCATGACTGTGCACAAGAGCCAGGGCTCGGAGTTCACCGAAGTGCTGCTGGCGCTCCCTGAACAGCCCAGCCCGCTGTTGACACGCTCGCTGTTCTACACAGGAATCACCCGTGCCAAGCGCCGGGTGGAGATCTGGGCGCTGCCGGCGCGGCTGGCCGAGGCGGTCATTACCCGTGCCGAGCGCGCTGCGGGTTTAGCCGAACGGCTGGCGATGCATGAGAACGGCAACAGAGACCCCGAGGCGTTACCCAGCGTGAATCTGCCCGAAGCAGGTGGCGATCAGCTCAGCCTGTTCTGAGCGTGCACTGCTGCTCGAAGCCGGCACGTTCGCGGCGCATCGCCGCCTGTTTCGTGAAGCGGTTGTGCGTATGACGCTAGGAATTCTGTTCCGATGCGCTTTCGCCAAAAGCCGACACTGGGACTTGCGATGAGAACCTTCTTTCTTCTGCTATGGGGCGCGCTCAGCCTGATCATCAGCACCGCGGCGCTGCGTGAACTCTGGCTCGCGCCCTCTGTGGCCAGCGGTTTCGCCCTGCTGCTGGTGGTCTATTACATCGTTTGCTTCTTCCAGCTTATCCGCGCCGCCTATCTGCCGTGGGGTCTGCTGGGTGCGTACCGGCGCAGTGGCTACTGGCTGTGCCTGATCCTGCTGCCGCTGACGCTGATCCCGCTGCACGCCGCCTACCAGATCTGGGAGCAGGGTGGCTACGTGGCAGTCGAGGCCTCGCTGCACACCGAGTGGCTGCACTTACTGCTCGGTTGGCTGCAGGATGCCCTCGGTTATCTCGGGCCGCTGCTGGTGCTTGGCGCGCTGGGTGTCGGTATGGCGTTGATGCTGCTGCGTCTGCTACGCGGGCAGGTCGCGCGCTGATCAGCCGTTGAGCAGCGTCAGCACCAGCGGCAGGCTGGCGGCCGCAAGCAGGGTCTGCAAGGTGATGATGCCGGCCATCAGATGACTGTCGCCGCCGAGCTGGCGGGTGAGCACGTAGGCAGTGGGGGCGGTGGGCAGGGCGAAGAACAGCACCAGGATAGTCGTCTCCATCGCCGGCAAGCCCAGCACCAGCGCTACGCCGTAGGCCAGCAGCGGTACGACCAGCAGGCGCGCCGTGCTGTTCCAGCCCAGAGCCGGGATTTCTCCGCCCAGCTCTCGCGGTTTGAGTGCTGCGCCGACACAGAGCAGGCCCAGCGGCAGGCTGGCGGCGGCCAGCAGGCTCAGCAGGCGGTCGGTGCCGCCAGGCAGGCCCAGGCCCGACAGATTGACCAGCGCGCCGGCGACACAAGCCAGAATCAGCGGATTCTTGATGATGGGCAGCAGCAGGCCGCGCACGCTGACGCCGCGCTCGGCGGTCAGCGCCCACACAGACATCACGTTCACCGTCGGCACCATCAGCGCCAGCATCAGCGCGGCCAGCGCCAGACCTTCCTTGCCGAACAAGCTACCGACGGCTGCCAGGCCCAGATAGGTATTGAAACGCAGGACGCCCTGGGTGATGGCGCCGAAACGGCCGGCAGACCAGCCGCGCAGCCGCTTCATTATCAGCAAGGCAGCCCAGGCAGCTCCCAAAGCGAGCATCACTGCAGCGGCCAAGCGGGGTAGCGCAGGGTTATCCAGCGGTGCTGTGGCCAGGCTACTGAACAGCAGGGCGGGGAAGAGGATGAAGTAGTTAATGCGCTCGGCACCGGGCCAGAACTCGGCACTGGGAAAGGCACGCAAACGCAGGAAATAACCGGCGACGATAAGGGCGAACAGGGGCCAGAGGGCAAGCAGCAGGGCGGTCACGGATACATCCAACAGTGCATGTTCAGCGATATTCGATGCTGGAAACATCGAGTGCAAGTCCTGTATTCGGCCGGGGCAATGTAGCCGATGCGTACGTCGGTCGGACTATCCTCAATTCGATAGTGGCTCGGTGATATCATCTGGTTGCCGATACTGCGAGCCTCCAATGCGACACATGACTGAACTTCCCTCTGCTGAGGACTTCTGCGATACGCCCTATGGTCGTCAACTGCACGGAGGATTTCGTCTGCTGCGCTTCGCGCCGGAGCTGGAGCGGGAGTTTCGCCACTATCTGGATCGACATGCGCGCACCTCACAACGCCTTGCGGCGCTGCTGCTGATTTTCGCTGTTTCGGGCTACCTGTATTGCGAGCATCGTTTTTTCAATCTCGATGATACCGGCTGGCTGGGAACGCTAACGGCACTGCGCATCCTGCAGATACTCCCCGGCATCGTCGTGCTGGTGCTGACCTTCTACAGCCGTAGGTTTCGCGCGCAGGCCAACCGAATTTTTCCGGTATTGCTGGTGATGGTGGGCGTCGTTGCGGCGATGATCGACATTCGTTTCGAAGCGCTCGCTACACCGCTGAATTTCCGTTACGGCGCCGGCCTGCTGATCGTCGCTTCGTTCTTTTTTCTCGGCGTGACCTTCTGGTGGGCGCTGATTTGCGCGCTGCTGATCGTGCTGGCGGACGTGTTCATGGCCAGCCTGATCCTGACGGCCGAGCAGATGCCAGAGCACTGGGTTGCCGTCAGCTACTATCTGCTGTTGCTAATCATCGGCGCAATCAGCCGCTACGTGCATGAGTATTCGCAGCGCGATCAATTCCTTACCCGCCAGTTGCTGGGCTGGGTCGCCGAGCACGATGCGCTCAGCAGTCTGGCCAACCGGCGCAGCCATGATCGCGCGCTACCCCAGCGGATCGCCCAGGCCCGGCGGGACCGGCGGCCGTTGAGCTTGCTGCTGCTCGACCTGGATGACTTCAAAGCCTACAACGATACCTTCGGGCATCCGGCTGGCGATGCGCTGATCCGCGCCTTCGGCGAGTTGCTTGCCGGCTTCGCGCGGCGACCGCTGGATGAGGCAGCGCGAGTCGGCGGTGAGGAGTTTGCACTGCTGCTGTACAACTGCGACAACGCCGCCGCACAGCGCATCGCGCGTCAGGTGATTACCGCGCTGGCCGCGCTGGATATCAGGCACCCGCATGATCCGGCGGCGCGGGTTGGGGTCAGCATTGGCATCGCCACGTTGCAGGACGGCCAGCAGGCCGAACAGCTCTATCACTGTGCTGACACTGCGCTGTATCAGGCCAAGACCAGTGGCAAGAATCGCTTTGCCGTTGCTGTCGGGCAGGTGCGGCCTGAGTTAGAGCTGCGCTAGACGAGGGGTTCAGCGGCGCGGTGGGACCGTACGCGTACGGCCGCTGCCGTCGATGGCGACGAAGACGAAGACCGCCTCAGTCACCTTGCGCCATTCGCTGGACAGCGGATCGTCGCTCCAGACTTCCACCAGCATGCGGATCGAGCTGCGCCCGACCTCCAGCGTCTGGGTATAGAACGACAGCTGCGCGCCAACGGCGACCGGGACCATGAATGCCATGCGATCGATGGAGACCGTGGCGACGCGGCCAGCGGCCACGCGGCTGGCCATTGCGGTGCCGGCCAGATCCATCTGCGACACCAGCCAACCGCCGTAGATATCGCCGAAACCATTAGTCTCGCGCGGCAGCGCAGTGAGCTGCAGGGCCAGGTCGCCCTGCGGGATCGGATCTTCCTGTTCGTATTCTTTCATTCGGTCGGACTCGCGGCTCGATTGTTGTTCTGGCGCGAAATGCCCGCGCTAGTGCGGGCGACGGCGCCGAGTATAGCGGCTGTGCAAGCCTGCAGCGACCGCGACAGGTCAATGGATGGGCTCGTAATCAGATTGTCACACTTGCTTCATAGAGTGTTCACACGGCCTGCAGATACTGGCCCCCGTTCCAACACACTCGAGCACACCCCTGCTAGGAGCAAGGTATGAAACTGAATCGTTTGATGGCGGCCCTGACCTTTGTAGCCGCTGGCGTGGGCGCCGCAAGCGCGGTCGCAGCTGTAGACCCGGCCCTGCCGAGCTACCAGAAGACCTCCGGCGTTTCCGGAAACCTGTCCAGCGTCGGTTCCGACTCCCTGGCCAACCTGATGACGCTGTGGGCCGAAGAGTTCAAGCGCAGCTACCCGAACGTCAACATTCAGATCCAGGCTGCCGGTTCCTCCACTGCGCCGCCCGCTCTGACCGAAGGCACCTCCAACATGGGCCCGATGAGCCGCCCAATGAAGGACAACGAGATTCAAGCCTTCGAAGAGAAGTACGGCTACAAGCCGACGGCCGTCCCGGTAGCCATCGACGCCCTGGCGGTGTTCGTGCACAAGGACAACCCGATCAAATCGCTGGATATCGAGCAGGTAGACGCGATCTTCTCCAGCACCCGCCTGTGCGGTGGCGAGAAGGACATCAAGACCTGGGGTGATCTGGGTATGACCGGCGAGTGGGCCAGCAAGCCGATCCAGCTGTTCGGTCGTAACTCGGTATCCGGTACCTACGGCTACTTCAAGGAAGAAGCCCTGTGTAAGGGTGACTTCAAGTCCAACGTCAACGAGCAACCGGGTTCCGCTTCGGTGGTGCAGTCGATCTCCAGCACCCTGAACGCCATTGGCTACTCGGGCATCGGCTACAAGACCTCCAGCGTCCGCGCTGTGCCCCTGTCCAAGGGTGGCGAGGCCTTCGAGGCGAGCGAAGAGAACGCTCTGGCCGGCAAGTTCCCGCTGGCTCGCTTCTTCTACGTCTACGTGAACAAGGCGCCGAACAAGCCGCTGAGCCCGCTGGATGCCGAGTTCCTCAAGCAGGTGCTTTCCAAGCAGGGTCAGGAAGTCGTGGTCAAGGATGGCTACATTCCGCTGCCGAAAAAGGTAGTCGACAAGACTATGCAGGAACTGGGTCTGTAAGACCTGAGCGATGGTTGGCGACAAGCGCGCCGGCCTTAGCAGATGCCCGCCACGCGATACGCGCTGGCGGGCTTCGTTGCGTCACCTGACTGTAATCTTTCTGTCACACAGCTTTATTAGATTAGGCGCCCCGAAGGGCCGCTCAGGCCCAGGAGCCCTGGCATGAACGACATGGAAAACATGACCGCGAATTCCGATGTGCAACGGCTGGACTTCAATACGCCAGCGCTGCAACGCAAGCGCCGTATCCGTGCGCTGAAAGATCACCTGGCGCGCTGGTACGTGTCCATCGGTGGTCTGGCGGTACTGGGTGCCATTACCCTTATCTTCTTCTACCTGGCTCAGGTCGTACTTCCGATGTTCCAGGGGGCCGAGCTGGAAAGCCGCGCGGTTCAGCAGCCGGCCTGGCTGGCTGAAGCGGGTGAACCACTGTTCATGGCCATCGAGGAGCAGAACCAGGTTGCTCTGCGTCTGGGTAAGGATGGCCAGGCACGTTTCTTTGGCCTTCGCGACGGCGTCTTGCTGTCGAGCAAGGCCGTGCCGCTGCCGGAGGGCGCTCAGATCGTCTCGGTCGGCCAGGATACGCCTGGTACTCGCCGCCTGGTGCTGGGCTTGGATAACGGCCAGGCGCTGGTGCTTGAGCACAATTACAAGCTCACCTACCCGAACAACCAGAAGACCATCACGCCGGAGCTGGCCTATCCCTTTGGTGAAGAGCCGTTGCAGCTCGACCCGGAAGGCCGTGCAATTGACCGCGCGGCCATCAGCCTGAATGGCAAGACCCTGCTGGTTGCCGGCGCCACTGGCACTGCGTTGCATGCCCAGCGCATCGCCAGCAGCGAGAACCTGCTGACTGGCGAAGTGACGCTCGAGCAGGAGCGCCTCAACCTGCCGCAAATGGCTGAACCGATTCGCCAGCTGCTGATCGACCCGCGGCACATGTGGCTCTACGCGATCAGTGGCAAAGCCAGTGCAGATGTCTTCGACCTGCGTCGCAAGCAGCTCAACGGCCGCTACAAGCTGGTTGGCGATGGTAGCTCCATCACCAGCGTCAGTCCTTTGCTGGGCGGCATATCTCTGTTGATCGGCGACTCCAAAGGTACCATCGGCCAGTGGTTCATGGTGCGTGCTGCCGATGGCGACGCCGAGCTGAAGAATGTGCGCAGCTTCAAGCTGGGCAGCAGTCCGATTCGCCAGCTTCTGCCGGAAGAGCGCCGCAAGGGCTTTCTCGCACTGGATGACAGCGGCACCCTAGGCATCTTCCACAGCACTGCACATCGCACGCTGGTCAAGGAACAGGTCGCCGAAGGCGCCGCTCTGGCTGCCATGTCGCCTCGCGCCAGCCGACTACTGATCGAATCTAACCAGGGCCTGCAGCGTTTCGTGATCGACAACCCGCACCCGGAAATCTCCTGGAGTGCACTGTGGGGCAAGGTCTGGTACGAAAGCTATCCGGAGCCCGATTACGTCTGGCAGTCCACGTCGGCCAACAGTGATTTTGAACCCAAGCTGAGCCTCGCCCCACTGGCCTTCGGTACGCTCAAGGCAGCCTTCTACGCGATGCTGCTGGCGGCACCGCTGGCCATCTGCGCGGCGTTCTACACCGCCTACTTCATGGCGCCCAGACTGCGCAGCAAGGTCAAACCGGTCATCGAGCTGATGGAAGCGCTGCCGACGGTGATTCTCGGTTTCTTCGCCGGCCTGTTCCTGGCGCCATTCTTGGAAAACCACCTGCCGGGCATCTTCGCCCTGCTGCTCTTGATGCCGGTGGGGATTCTGTTCGCCGCCTGGACCTGGAGCCGCTTGCCGCAAGGTGTGCGCCTGGCCGTCCCGGATGGCTGGGAGGCGGTGCTGCTGATTCCAGTGATTCTGCTGATCGGCTATGGCTCGCTGGAAATCAGTGGCCATCTGGAGAACTGGTTCTTCGGTGGGGACATGCGCATGTGGCTGTCCAACGACATGGGCATCCCGTTTGACCAGCGCAACGCCCTGGTGATCGGTCTGGCGATGGGCTTCGCGGTGATCCCGACCATCTATTCGATCGCCGAGGATGCCGTGTTCAGCGTGCCGCGCAGCCTGACGCTGGGCTCCCTGGCCCTTGGCGCCACACCCTGGCAGACGCTGACCCGCGTGGTGCTGCTGACCGCCAGCCCGGGCATCTTCTCGGCGCTGATGATCGGCATGGGCCGCGCGGTGGGCGAGACGATGATCGTGCTGATGGCCACAGGCAACACGCCGATCATGGAAGCCAACATCTTCGAGGGCATGCGCACCCTGGCCGCCAACGTCGCCGTGGAAATGCCCGAATCCGAGGTGGGTGGCACCCATTACCGCGTGCTCTTCCTCGCCGCGCTGGTACTGCTGATGTTCACCTTCGTGATGAACACCCTCGCCGAGCTGATTCGTCAGCGTCTGCGTGGCAAGTACGCCAGCCTGTAAACCAGATTTCGGAAAAGGTATCGATCCGTGAAAAAGGATTCGCTGAACACCTGGGTCAAGAGCGGCACACCCTGGATCTGGATGAACGCCGGCGCGGTGTCCATCGCAGTGATCATGACCCTGGGTCTGCTGGCGATCATCGCCGTGCGTGGTCTGGCGCATTTCTGGCCGGCCGACGTGATCGTCGCCGACTACAGCATGCCCGGCGCCGAGATGCGCGTGCTGGCCGGCGAGGTCGTGCAGGCCGAGGAAGTACCCCGTGCACGTCTGGCCGCCAGTGGGCTGCCGGTCAACGTCGAGGGCGGTGAGTTCATGACCCGCGAGCTGCTCAAGGTGGGCAACCGCGATGTCTATGGCGCCGACTTCTCCTGGGTGGTGGGCGAGTGGCTGAGCAATCAGCGTACGCCGGCCGACCTGATGGTGCTGGAGCGCCGCGAGTGGGGCAATTTCTATGGGTTCCTGCTCAACGTGAAGGAAGCCGGCCAGCTGGTCGCCGAGGGCGAAGGCGCCTGGAACGAACTGCAGGCCCGTATCGACCGCGTCGATGAACTGCACACGCAGATCTCGCGCATCGAGAAGGTGGAGATCGGCCGCATCAACCACGGCCTCGAGCGTCTGCGCTTGAAGACCCGTCAGCTCGAGCTGAGAGATCGTCTGGATGCCGCCGCCCAGGCCGATCTGGATGCCGAGCGCGCCCAGTGGGATGCCGAGTACCGGGTACTGGAAGACAAGCTGGTGGCGCTGCAGCAGCAGTTCAACCGCGACAGTATCACCGTGCGCACCGCCGACGGCCGCGAGCAGGAGATCACCCTGGGCAAGGTGGTGCGGGCCTTCCAGCCCAATGCCATGTCGACGCCACAGAAGCTGATGTTCTATTTCGCCAAGCTGTGGGAGTTCGTCAGCGACGAGCCACGCGAAGCGAACACCGAAGGTGGCGTGTTCCCGGCAATCTTCGGCACCGTGCTGATGACCCTGATCATGGCGGTGATCGTCACGCCGTTCGGCGTGATCGCCGCGGTCTATCTGCGCGAATACGCCAAGCAGGGCCTGCTCACCCGCATCATCCGCATCGCGGTGAACAACCTCGCCGGGGTGCCGTCGATCGTCTACGGCGTATTCGGTCTGGGCTTCTTCGTCTACGTGCTGGGCGGCTCGCTCGATCGTCTGTTCTACCCCGAGGCAGCCCCGGCACCGGTGTTCGGTACGCCTGGCCTGATGTGGGCCTCGCTGACCCTGGCGATCCTCACCCTGCCGGTGGTGATCGTGGCCACCGAGGAAGGCCTGGCGCGCATCCCGCGGATGATCCGTGAAGGCTCGCTGGCCCTCGGTGCGACCAAGTCCGAGACGCTGTGGAAGGTAGTGCTGCCGATGGCCAGCCCGGCGATGATGACCGGCCTGATCCTCGCCGTGGCCCGCGCTGCCGGTGAAGTGGCGCCGCTGATGCTGGTCGGTGTGGTCAAGCTGGCACCGAACCTGCCGCTCAATGGCAACTACCCCTACCTGCATCTGGACCAGAAGATCATGCACCTGGGCTTTCATATCTACGACGTCGGCTTCCAGAGCCCCAACGTCGAGGCGGCGCGGCCGCTGGTCTATGCCACCGCACTGCTGCTGGTACTGGTGATCGCCACGCTCAACTTCAGCGCGATCTACATTCGCAACCACCTGCGCGAGAAGTACAAGGCGCTGGATCACTAATCGAAGCGGCGAGTTCAAGCCAGCGGCCTAGGAAGAACGAGGCGCTGGCCTGGACTTGCAGCCTGTAGCTTGCAGCTGGCAGCTGCGAACGGAGCGAGCACATGCAAACCAACACGCATTCCATCGACATCTCGGCCCTCGGTCGTGACAAGCGCAGCCTGAACCTGGCCAAGGAGCCGGTGGCCATCGAAGTGCCGGATCTGAGCCTGTACTACGGCCAGAAGCAGGCGCTGTTCAACGTCAGCATGAACATCCCGCGCCAACGCGTGACCGCCTTTATCGGTCCGTCCGGCTGCGGCAAGTCGACCCTGCTGCGCTGCTTCAACCGCATGAACGATCTGGTCGACGGCTGCCGCATCGAAGGCGCGATCAACCTCGACGGCACCAACATCTACCGCAAGGGCGAGGACGTCGCCGACCTGCGTCGTCGCGTCGGCATGGTGTTCCAGAAGCCCAACCCGTTCCCCAAGAGCATCTACGAGAACGTCGTCTACGGTCTGCGCATCCAGGGCATCAAGCAGAAGCGCGTGCTCGACGAAACCGTCGAATGGGCCCTCAAGGGCGCGGCGCTGTGGGAGGAAGTGAAGGATCGTCTGCACGAATCGGCCCTCGGCCTCTCCGGCGGCCAGCAGCAGCGTCTGGTGATCGCGCGCACCATCGCCGTGCAGCCGGAAGTGCTGTTGCTCGACGAGCCCAGTTCGGCCCTCGACCCGATCTCCTCGCTGAAGGTCGAGGAGCTGATCTACGAACTGAAGGCCAAGTACACCATCGTCATCGTCACCCACAACATGCAGCAGGCCGCGCGGGTGTCCGACTACACGGCGTTCATGTACATGGGCAAACTGATCGAGTACGGCGACACCGATACGCTGTTCACCAACCCGGCCAAGAAGCAGACCGAAGACTACATCACCGGCCGCTACGGCTAGCCGGCTATGGCAAATCGCGCTGCGCGTTGTCGGCGGCGCTTGCCGTACCTGGTTCGTACTGTCTGCGCGCCGCCTCCTAGCGCAGCACGATTTGCCAAAGGCCGGACCGTCCGGCGAGAGAACAACAGTTTCGCAAGGGTTCGCACATGATCAGCAAAGACAGCCACACCCAACACATCTCCCAGCAGTTCAACGCCGAGCTGGAGGAGGTGCGCAGCCACCTGCTGGCCATGGGCGGGCTGGTGGAGAAGCAGGTCAACGACGCGGTGACCGCGCTGATTCAGGCCGATTCGGGCCTCGCTCAGCAGGTGCGCGAAGTGGATGACCAGATCAACCAGATGGAGCGCAACATCGACGAGGAGTGCGTGCGCATCCTCGCCCGCCGTCAGCCGGCGGCCTCTGATCTGCGCCTGATCATCAGCATTTCCAAGTCGGTGATCGACCTCGAGCGCATCGGTGACGAGGCGACCAAGATCGCCCGCCGCGCCATCCAGCTGTGCGAGGAAGGCGAGTCGCCCAAGGGCTACGTCGAGGTGCGCCATATCGGCGACCAGGTACGCAAGATGGTGCAGGAAGCGCTGGACGCCTTCGCCCGCTTCGATGCCGACCTCGCGCTGTCGGTGGCGCAGTACGACAAGACCGTCGACCGCGAATACAAGACCGCCTTGCGCGAGCTGGTCACCTACATGATGGAAGACCCGCGCTCGATCTCCCGCGTGCTCAGCGTGATCTGGGCGCTGCGCTCGCTGGAACGCATCGGCGACCACGCACGCAACATCGCCGAACTGGTGATCTATCTGGTGCGCGGCACCGACGTCCGCCACCTTGGCCTGGCGCGATTGGCCGAGGAAGTGGAAGGCTCGAAGGAGCGCTGAGCAGCCGGTCGTAGGCGGGCTTCACCGCTTGTCTACGTACCACTCTGGTGGGCTGAAGCCCACCCTATGAATAGGCCTCGCATCGGGATCTGGGCTAGTCGCTGACCGTTCACCTTTGGCTGTCTTTGGACGGTGTTCGAAGAATTGCGTCTGGGTGTCCGTCACCCTCGTAGGGTGGGCTTCAGCCCACCATAAGCGCGAGCCCAACCGGCTCAGTTTTGCTGCAACTCAGCCTCCAGCTCATCCAGCGCGGCCTGCCGCTCCCCGTCCTGCAGGCGGGCGCCGGGGTTGAGTGAAGACCACTCGGGATGCGCGCGGCAGCGCTGCAGCGCTTCGGGCAGCTTGCCTTCGCGCCAGCCCTGATCCTGCGGCGTGGCCAGGCGGATGGCCTCGGTAGCGGCGTGCCCTCGGGTGGTAAGCACGGCGAGCAGTTGGCGTTGGCGCAGGGCGAGCAGGCGCAGCACGGCGTCGTCGACGCTCAGCTCGCGCTGACCCTTGAGTTTGCCGAGCAGGCGATTGCCATAGTGCCGTGCGGTCTGCGCGCCGCCGCCGGCGATGGCGCCGAGGAGCGCCGCGGCACCGAGGGTGATACCACCGACCATAAGGTCGACCCCGGCACCGGCGGCCGCGCCTGCCGCCATGCCACTACCGATCTTCACGCCCAGCTGCTTGAGGGTTTCCGGATTGAACAGGTCGTCGCCCCAACGCCCGTCGAGCAGCGGCAGGTCGCTGGCTGCCGCCTGCTCCTTGCGAAAGGCAAACAGGCGCAGCAGCGCCTCGACGCAGCGCTGCTCGCGGCTGCGCACGGCGTCGTGTAATTCACGAATGGCGCCACGTTCCAGTTCCGGCTGTGCGGCTACGCTGCGTCGGCAGGCGGCGACATCCACCAGCAGCTCGGCGATCAACCGCTGGCCGCTGACCAGGCGCGCCGCTGCCTGGGCTTCATGGTCCTCGATCAGCCGCTGCAGTTTGGGCCGCGCCTGTTCCAGCAGCAGCGCCAGGCTTTCGTACAGGCGCCGCTCACCATCCACCGGTGGCGCCACGCTGTCGAAGCGCACCAGCGCATGCAGGCCGAGGCGGGCCAGCGCCTGCCGCCATTCCTCCTCGCGATGCCCGGGCTGCGCGACGAAATTGAGCACGGGCAAGAGGGGCTTGCCGCAGCCGGCGAGCACCGCCAGCTCATCCTTGTACTTGGCCAGCACCGGCTCACGGGCATCGATCACGTAGAGCCCGGCGTCGCTGGCGAGCAGCTGGCGCAGCACCTTGGCTTCCTGCTCGAAGCGCTGGCGCGCCTCGCTGCCGTCGAGAAAGCGCGCGGTGCGTGCCGGGCCGTCGAGGCGTTCGCCAGGGCGCTCGACGCGCTCGAGGTAGTCAAGCAGGGCGATGGCATCTTCCAGGCCGGGTGTGTCGTACAGCTCCAGCAGTGCTTCGCCGTCCACCGACAGCCGAGCGCCTTCGACATGGCGGGTGGTGCTGGGACGGTGCGAAACCTCGCCGAAGCCTGCATCACGGGTCAGGGTGCGCAGCAGCGAGGTCTTGCCGACATTGGTGTGGCCGACCACGGCGAGCTTCAGGGCTTCAGTCATGTCCGCTCTCCAGCCAGCCAAACGGCGTCGTGTTGGAGTGGGGCAGGCCCAGGGCATCCAGCGCCTGATGCCAGTCTTCCAGGCGCGCGCTGTCCAGCGCCTCACCGGGAGGTGCCTGCAGCAGCCAGACGCGGGTCGCAGCGGCGCAGCGCGACAGCTCGCCGATCAGCGCCAGGGTGCCGCGGTCGGGTGAGCGTCGAGGATCACAGGCGATGGCCAGGCGTGCCGGAGGAAAGCGGGTGAGCTGATCGAGCAGCCGTCGGCGCCCTTCGCGATCATCGAGGATGCCGGCATCGGCGATGTTCTTGGGCAGAGTCGGCGGCCATGGACGACTGCCATCCAGTTCGATGGCCACCAGTACGGCGCCGGCGCTGCCATCGAGCTGAGCACCTGCGGTCGGGGCGTGCAGTTGGGCGGGTGCTGCATCACTGATGCCGAGTCGCTCGCTGGGTGGCTGCAGGCGTTCGCGCAGTAGTCGATAGGCCGGTTGGCCGAGGTCGAGCTTCAGTGCCGCACGGCCGCGGCGCCAGCGCCACAGGCTGAAGCCGGCCAGCAGTAGCCGCGGCAGCAGGCCGTAGACCAGCAGCACGCCGACCAGCCAACCCGCCCAGCGTTGCCGCGCGCCTTCAAGATCGCCGCCGAGTGCGCCACTGGCGCGGATCTGCTCGGTGTCCGGCACGCTGAAGCCGAGCAGTGCCGGCAGCGCGCCGAGGGCCTGGGTCAAGCCGACAAAGGCACTCTCGCCAAGGATTGTGGTTTCCCAGACGAAGCCGTAGCGCCGCGTTGCCAGCAGGGCGAGCAAGGTAAGCAGGGCGCTGGCCATCGCCAGCAGCCAGAGGCCGTGTACGCCTAGGCCCAACAGCCAGCGGCCCAGCCGATGTCGATGCAGGATGGTCAGCAAGGCCGGCGCCAGTTGTGCGGCGCGGGCATCGCGGGCGAGTTTTTCGCTGAGCCAAAGCCACAATCGTCCCAACGCACCGCCACTGTCGCGCGCGAAAAGCAGGCCGAGCAGCCAGCCGAGCAGGGTCAGCAGATTCAGCCCAAGAAGGCTGCCAAGCGCCCAAAACACGTTGACCGGCCGCTGCCCGTCGCCGAGCGCGGCAAAGGCCAGGCCGGCACCGGTGAAGACCGCCAGCAGCGCCAGCACGAACGCACCCAGGCGTGCGCCCTGACGCCAGTGCTGCAGCGCTTCGATCAGCCCGTCACGGCGCGCCAGCCAGAGCGCACGCCGCTCGATGAGCACTGGCAGGTCGCCGCCCTGGGCGCGGGCCTGGCGATTGGCTTCGTCATCCTCCAGTGGCCCGGCGTGTTCCTCGCGCAGGCGTACGGCTTCGGTCAGCCAGAGGCGGTCGAGTGGATTGAGGGCAGGCAACGGGAGATCGGTCACGCGGCGTCTCGTGGCAAGGCGAAGACCCGAGCATACTCGCCGCGGTAGGCGCGGGGGAATTGCGCTGCTGCTCGGTCGGGCCATCGTTGGGTTGGATGTCGCAGCCGAGGCGGCTAGAATCCGCGCCCCGATGATCATCGGGCGGCCTAGAGCCGTTTTATCTGCCATGGACTGGCAAGAGGCAAGGTTGCCTCGGCCAATCCTCATCCCGAAAAGGAATTCCCATGAGAGACCTGTTTTTCTTCGACGCCATGCTCACGCCGAAAATCATCACGCTGATCTACTGGCTCGGCCTGGTTTCGGTGGTCGTCGGATTTGTCGTCGCGCTGTTTTCCGGTGCAATCTGGCAGGCGCTGGGCATCCTGATTTTCGGCTCCATCGGTACGCGCGTGTGGTGCGAACTGCTGATCGTGCTATTCAAAATCCACGAAAATCTGCAGAAGCTCGCCAACAAGGCGTAATCCAACGGGCGGCCCTCAGGGCCGCCCGTTTTGTTTGCGGTTGTCAGTCGGCGTTGCGCAGGCGCACGGCGATGTCCGGCTGGTCGATGAACAGCCCATCGATACCGGCATCGAGGAAGGCGCGGATCTCCGCTTCGCTGTCGCCGCGTTCGTGGCGCTTGTCGCTGCTGCGCAGACTGGCCGGGAGGAAGGCGTTCTCCGCGCGAAAGGTGTACGGGTGGACCTTGAGCCCCGCGGCGTGGGCGGCGGCGACGAAGCCGGTCGGCGTGCCGAGGTTGCCGTTGGCATCACGCGGAATGATGTAGCTCTTCTCCGGACCGACGCCGGCGGCGTAGCGGGAGATGTCCTTGAGTCCGGCGGGCGTCGCCATCTGCGCGTAGGTCAGCTTGCTGCCGCGTACCTGCTGGTCATATGGCTGCCCCGAGCTGAACAGCTGCACCAGGCGCAGCTGGGTCAGGCGGCTGAGGGTCTTGAGGTTGTCCACCTCGAACGACTGGATATACACCGGCGCCTGGCGCCCGACGTAGCCGTTGCGGGTAAGGATGCGCACCAGCGGCTTCTCCATCGCCAGGCCGAGCTGCTGGAAGTGCGTCGGATGCTTGGTTTCCGGGTACAGGCCGATGCGCCGGCCCTGGCTGAGCTGCAGGGTTTTCACCAGGTCGATGATCTCCTGCAGGGTCGGAATCTCCAGGC
Organism: Pseudomonas sp. E45-MNA-CIBAN-0222; assembly: GCF_040310405.1. Classification (NCBI taxonomy): domain Bacteria; kingdom Pseudomonadati; phylum Pseudomonadota; class Gammaproteobacteria; order Pseudomonadales; family Pseudomonadaceae; genus Pseudomonas; species Pseudomonas sp. E45-MNA-CIBAN-0222. Next base: position 426,651 of record NZ_JBEOPU010000002.1, on the reverse strand, counting down.
TGCCGTCGATGCGTGCGTTGCCTGGGCGGATATCCGGGATGCGCTCGATGGCGCGCAGGGTCTTCAGTTCGGCGAGGGTGAAATCTTCGCTGAACCAGCCGGTAAGGGTGACGCCGTCGACCTGCTGGGTGCGCTTGCGATCGGCAAACTCGGGGCGCTGCGAGACGTCGGTGGTCAGGCCCAACTCGTTGTCGTGGCGGGCGACGATCTGGCCGTCGCGGGTCATCACCAGATCCGGCTCGATGTAGTCCGCGCCTTGGAAAACGGCCAGGGCATAGGCGGCCAGGGTGTGCTCCGGCAGGTAGCCGCTGGCGCCGCGGTGAGCGATCACCAGCGGCGTCGGCTCGCCCCGCGCAGCTTGGTGTCTCGCGGCGTGTTCATCCGGCGCAGCGAAGCCGGTGAGCGGTAGCAACAGGCTGCAGGCGGTCAGCCAGCGGCGAAGGGAAGCGGTGGTCTTGCGGGCCATTTCGGCATCTCCTCGGTTTGGATGTCACAGCCTGAGCCACTTGCATGACCGGACGTTGACGCTGCGTTGCCGCTTGTATTGCAAAGCGATGAAGCCGACGAACGGCTGACGCTGCGATTTCTGGTCGACTCAATGTGGCCAACAGCGCTGCAGGAAGACACAGCCCTCTGATATTCTCGCCGCCATGAATCAGACTCGCCTTCCCCTCGCCATGATCGCTGCTCTCGCTGAGCGGCACGTGATCGGTCGTGACAACATCATGCCCTGGCACCTGCCAGCCGATCTCAAGCATTTCAAGGCCATGACCCTCGGCAAGCCGATCATCATGGGCCGCAAGACCTGGGATTCGCTTGGCCGCCCGCTGCCGGGTCGGCTCAACCTGGTGGTCAGTCGCCAGGCGGATCTGCAGCTAGACGGCGCGGAAACCTTCACTAACCTGGACGCCGCGCTGGTGCGTGCCGAGCAGTGGGCGCGTGAGCAGGGCGTCGACGAGCTGATGCTGATCGGCGGTGCGCAGCTGTACGCCCAGGCGTTGGGGCAGGCGCAGCGGCTGTACCTCACGCGAATCGATGCCGCTCCCGAAGGCGATGCGTTCTTTCCTGCCTTCGACGAGGCTGAGTGGCAGTGCGTTGACAGTCAGCCACATCCGGCCGAGGGCGAGGCGCCAGCGTATCGTTTCGAGACCTGGCAAAAACATAGCTGACCGGCACGCTCTTCGCTTGATCGGCGCCAAATCCTTAACGGGCCGCAGCTTCTATGCTGGCCCGTCGCTGCCGTAACGAGAACTCTCATGCAACCTGACAAATCCGACGCCCCGGAAGCCGAGCGCGTTGCTGCGATCTTCGTTCGCCATCCGCTGTGGGAGGATGGCCTGGCGCTGCTCACCGGCACCGCGCTGGTCGCCCTTGGCATTGCCTTCTACAGCCACGCCGGGCTGCTCACCGGCGGCACCGTTGGACTGGCCTTTCTGCTCAAGTACCTGGCCGGCTGGTCGTTCGGCCCGGTGTTCTTCCTGCTCAACCTGCCGTTCTACGCGCTGGCGATCTGGCGCATGGGCTGGCCGTTCACCCTGCGCACCGTCTGCGCGGTGGGCCTTGTCTCGCTGTTTGCCGAACTGACGCCGCAGTGGATGCGCTTTGCCGAGCTGAACGTAGTCTATGCGGCGGTGTTCGGCGGGTTCGCCATCGGCGTCGGCCTGCTGATCCTGTTCCGCCATCGCGCCAGTCTTGGCGGGGTGAACATCCTCGCGCTGTTTCTGCAGGAGCGCTTCGGGCTACGTGCCGGTACCTTCCAGATGGGCATCGACTCATTGATCGTGCTTGCCGCGGTGTTCGTCGTGCCGGCGGACAAGGTGCTGCTGTCGGTGCTTGGCGCCGTGGCGCTGAATCTGGTGTTGGCGATCAATCACCGCGCCGATCGCTACATGGGCGTCAGCTGAGGCTGATCAGCTCGACCTGTGCGTCGCCGTCGCTCAACTCCAGCAGCGCCAGGCTGATCGGCAGGTTGAAGCGTCGCGGACCGGCGCTGCCCGGGTTCACGTAGAGCACGCCATCGCGCCGCTCGACCTTTGGCTTGTGCGAGTGGCCGGTGATCACCACGTCGATACCGGCAGCGAGCGGGTCGATATCCAGCTGCTTGAGGTCATGCAACACGTGCAGCGTGAGACCGCCGATGCGCAGGTCCAGTCGTTCCGGCAGCGCTCGCGCCCAGTCGGCCGTATCGATATTGCCGCGAATCGCCTCAAGCGGCGCGATGGCCCGCAGCCCGTCGAGCACCTCCGGCTTGCCGATGTCGCCAGCGTGAATGATCTGCTCACAACCCTGCATCGTCGCCAATGCCTCGGGGCGGAGCAGGCCGTGGGTGTCGGAGATCAGGCCGATGCGCATGCCGGTGTTCCCTTTAACTGCTTCGTTAGGTCATCTGACCCTTGGCCGACCGCTGTGGTTGCGGCAGGCTTGGGACCCTCGGGTCGAGGAGTCTGGCATGGATCGAGTGGATTGCGTGGTGGTGGGTGCGGGAGTGGTCGGGCTGGCGGTGGCACGTGCGCTGGCGCTGGCCGGCCGCGAGGTGCTGATACTGGAAGCCGAGGCGGCCTTTGGCACCGCCACCAGCGCGCGCAACAGCGAAGTCATCCACGCCGGCATCTACTACCCGCAGGGCTCGCTCAAAGGCCGGCTGTGCGTGGCCGGGCGTCGCCAGCTCTACGATTTCTGCGACAGCCACGGCGTGGCCTATCGCCGCTGTGGCAAGCTGATCGTCGCCACCGACGACGCCCAGATCGCTGCGCTGGAGCAATTGCAGCGGCACGCGCAGGCCAATGGGGTCGATGACCTCCAGTCCCTCGATGGGCACGAGGTACTGGCGCTGGAGCCGGAGTTGCAGGCGGTGGCAGGGCTGCTCTCGCCGAGTACCGGCATCATCGACAGCCACGCGCTGATGCTGGCACTGCTGGGCGATGCCGAGCGCAACGACGCGGTGCTGGCACTGAACGCGCCGGTAACGGCGATCACGGTTGGCAGCGCAGGCTTGCAGGTCGAGGTGGGCGGCGCCGACCCGCTGCAGCTGCTGGCCCGCGCCGTGGTGAATTGCGCCGGGCATGGTGCGCCCATCCTCGCCGCGCACACCGCCGGGTTGGACCCGGCCGCACGGCCGCGGCAGTTCTTCGCCAAGGGCAGCTACTTCAGCCTGAGCGGGCGCACGCCGTTTCGCCATCTGGTCTATCCGCTGCCCGAGCCCGGCGGCCTCGGCGTGCACCTGACCCTGGACCTGGCCGGCCAGGCGCGTTTCGGCCCGGACGTGCAGTGGGTCGAGGCGCTCGACTATCGCATCGAGCCGCAACGGGCCGAGGGCTTCTACGCCGCGATTCGCCGTTATTGGCCGGCGTTGCCGGACGATTCGTTGCAACCGGCCTACACCGGCATCCGCCCGAAGATCAGCGGCCCCGCCGAGGCGGCCGCGGACTTTCGCATCGACGGCCCGGCGCAGCACTGCATCGCCGGGCTGGTGAACCTGTTCGGCATCGAATCGCCGGGACTGACTGCCTGCCTGGCGATTGCCGAACACGTCCTTGGGCTGCTCGAGCCCACGGCATTGGCAACCTGATCACGGGCTGTCGCCCCCCACGTTGCGGCCCGTCCAGGCGGGTAGCACACTGCAACCCGCCGCGATCGGACGGCTCACTCACCGGCAAAAAGGAATGTGCATGGAACAGACAGGCGCTCGCCCGCTGAAAGTCTATCTGGCGGTCGGATTGCTGCAGGGGCTGGCGCTCTGGGCGGCCAGCGAGGCCTGGCCGCACGCTGCTGGCTGGCGGATTCTGTGCTCGGCACTGCTGGCCTTCACGGTGATTGGCGGCTGGCAGGTGCAGCTGCTCTGGGGCGGGCTGCGCGAGGCCGGGCGCTGGCGCCTGGTGCTTGCCTCTGCCGCGTTGCCGGCCGTGCTGGCGGGCGGTCTCGCGTTGCAGTTCGAGCAGCCGCGCTGGTATTACCTGGGTGAAACCGTCGGCACCCTGCTGCTCTGGAGCAACCTGATCCTGGCCTATGTGCTGACACCCTTCATCCAGGCGCGGGATATCGGTCATCGCTGGCGTGTCGACTACGCCGCGTTATACCGGCATGCCATCAACAACGGCCTGCTGCTGTTCATGGCGCTGCTTATGCTGGCGGCGTTCTGGCTGCTGATCTGGCTCTGGGCCGGCCTGTTCAAGCTGGTCGGCATCAGGATTTTCGCAACGCTGTTCGAGTCGTCCGGCTTTATCTGGGTGGCCAGCGCGACGGTCGTCGCCATCGGGCTGTGGATCGGTCTCGAGCGTGGCCAGGTGGTCGATGCGCTGCGCAACGTGCTGCAGGCGATGTGTCGCTTCCTGCTGCCGCTGACGGTGCTGATCCTGCTGATTTTCGTGGTCTGCCTGCCGTTCACCGGTCTGCAGCCGTTGTGGGAAACGCGCCACGCGACGCCGATCCTGCTGGCCATGGTGTTCGCCCATGTCGCCCTGCTTAACGGCGTCATTCAGGATGGCCGGCAGGCGGTGCATTACCCGCGTGCGCTGCGCGTGCTGGTCGACGCCAGCTCCCTGTGCCTGCCGCTTCTGGCTGGCCTTGCGGTTTACGCACTGTGGCTGCGGATCGGTCAGTACGGACTCACGCCTGATCGGGTGGTGGCGGTCGGTGCGACGCTGGTTGCCCTGCTGCATGCGCTGGCGCTGATGGCAGCGGTGCTGCAGCGGCGGGATGGCTGGTTGGCGGGCTTGCGCCGGAGCAACCCGCTGCTGGCGCTGGTTTCAGTGGCGCTGTTGCTGCTCATGCATCTGCCACCGTTGAGCCCGCTGCAGCTCAGCGCAGCCAACCAGTACCAGCGCCTGCTCGACGAGCAGGTGCCGGCAGAACGCACCGATCTCGGCGCACTGCGCTTTCAGCTGGGGCAACCCGGTCGCGACCATCTGGAGAAACTGCGCCAGCGCCTGAGCCAACCGGGCGTCGCCGACGCGCGTCGGGAGCAACTGCAGGCGGACCTGCAACGACTGGACGGCGCGGACAACTACTGGAACTGGCGACACGCGCACGACATGGCCAACACCGCTCCCGTGCCATGGATCGGCGAGCCTCTCGAGGATGCCGGTGGCGCGCTGGCACAGGCCATCGCGACACAGGGCTGTGACGAGGACTGCTCCCTGTTTGCCGTCGATCTGGATGACGACAGCCAGTCCGAGCTGCTGCTGCTGCGCGGTGCGCGGCCGCGGATCGTGACGGTGCTGGGGCGTGAGGCGAACGGCAACTGGCGCTGGATCGGCCACCTTCGCAGCGCCGACGAGCAGACCCTAGACGGCGAGACGCTCAAGGAGCAGGTCGAGCGCGGTGCCTGGCGGGTGGTGGCGCCGCGTTTCAATGCCTTGCAGATCGACGGCATACGGCTGGAGCCGGCGATTACCGAATAGCACCCATGAAAAAGCCTGACACAAGGTTGGGCTTTTTCATGCGGCTGCGACAGGTGATCAGCCGTCCAGCATCGCTGCGCCCTTGTCGGCGTTGGTGGCGAGCAGGGCGCAGGCCTTGAGGGCCGTGATCTCTCGGCCGGCATCCTCAGGTGCAGGCGGCCGATCATCGCGGTGTTACGTCAGTTCAGCACCCCCTGCAGAATGGTATAGACGATGCCCGTGGTTACCGCGACCAGTACGATGTCGCTGCCGACCCGACGCCACTCGTAACCCTGATACTGCGGCAGTCCTTTCAGCACCTTGGCATCTAGACGCTTGCCATATCCCTTGGGTAGCGGCTTGCCTTGCTGAATTCTGATCTCGGCCGGGAGCGGTCCGCCCCTGCCGATCTGTTCACGACGTTCATGGAAGGCTTGGTGTACCGAGCTGAAGTCTTTGGGCGGTTGCTGGGCGTGGCTCTTCGCCGGGCTTTTCTGCGGCGTTTGTCCTGTTTTGCTCTGCCCTTGTTTCTGACTTTGCGACTGGTTGCTGGGGGCTTTGCCACCGCTCTGCGCGTTACGGCCTTGGCGCATCTCATCGTGGCCCTGCGGTGCTGCCGATAGCAGCGAGCTAATGAATAGCAAGGCGATGGTCAAACTGGCAATCAGGTTTTTATTCATCTTGTTGTTCCTCGGAGGTAGCTAAAGAGGGGGTTGTATGTCTCGTCATTCGGAGATTCCGCCGCCTAGCACTCGGTACAGCGCGATGCGGTTGCTCTGCTCGGTCAGCTGCAGGCTAATCAGGTCCTGCTGCGCGGCATACAGCTCGCGCTGCGCATCCAGGGCATCCAGATAGCTGCTGGCCCCGTTGCGATACAGCGCGTCGGCAAGTTGCTGGCTTCTGGCCGTCGCCTCGGTCAGCGCTTGTTGCGCCTCCATGCGCTGGCGCAAGGTGCCGCGCTCGGCAAGCACATCGGCCACCTCGCGGAAGGCGCTCTGCAGGGTCTTTTCATAGGTGGCGTGCTGTATGTCCAGCTCGTGCTCGGCGACCTGCAGATTGGCGCGGTTGGCACCGGCGTCGAAGATCGGCACGCTGATGCTCGGGGCGAAGCTCCAGGCGCCACTGCCACCCTTGAACAGCCCGCTCAATGCCGTACTGCTGGTGCCGGCGCTGGTGGTCAGGCTGATGCTGGGGTAGAAGGCTGCGCGCGCGGCCCCGATATCGGCGTTGGCCGACTTCAAGCCGTGTTCGGCAGCTAGCACGTCGGGGCGCTGTTGCAACAGGCTGGAGGGCAGGTCGGCAGGGACATCCAGCAGCTCGGCGCTGTCTTCGGTCAGTCCACTGGGCAATAACTCCTCGCTCAAGGGGGCACCCACCAGCAGTTGGAGAGCGTTGAGGTCCTGCTGCACCTGGCTCTGGTAGGCCGCCACGTCGACCCGAGCCGACTCCACAGTTGTCTTCGCCTGAGCCAGAACCAGACCCGAGGTGTTGCCCAGAGCATGACTGCGCTGCTGCAGTTCATGGCTGGACTGCTGGCTGGTCAGGGTGTCCTCGGCCAGCTTGAGCAGATCGCGATCGGCGGCCAGGGTCAGCCAGGCATTGGCCACCTCCGCGAGCAGACTGATCTGCGTGCTGCGCCGGGTCTCCTCCAGCGCCAGGTAGTCTTCCAGAGCGGCATCGCTGAGGTTTTGAATACGCCCGAACAGGTCCAGCTCATAGCCACTCAGGCCCAGTTCAGCGCTGTACTGGTGCGTGGTGCTGGCGTCGCCCGTGCCGCTCAGACCGGCTGGGGTGCGGCTGTGAGTACCGCTGCCGCTGGCATTGATGGTCGGCAGTTGCTCGGCGCGCTGTACCCGGTACAGGGCCCGGCCTTCTCGACATTTAGGGCGGCCACGCGCAGGTCGCGATTGTTGGCCAGGGCCTGATCAATGACCTGTCGCAGCCGCGCATCGAGGAAGAACGTTTGCCAGCCGATCTGCGGGGATGCACTGCCCAGCTCGGCGCGGGTCGGCCATTGCTGGGGGATTGGCGCCTCGGGTTGCTGATAATCGGGGGCCAGGTTTACGCAGCCTGCCAGTAGCAGGGCCGCCAGCAGCGCGGTCAGATGAGATGGACGGATCATGCTTCTACTCCTGTGCCAGTCTCAGCCGGCACGCGTCGTGCAGCCAGGCCAGACACCAGAACGAAGAACAGCGGGACGAAAAAGATGCCCAACACCGTAGAGCTGAACATGCCGCCCAGCACGCCGGTTCCAATGGCCTGACGCCCACCGGCGCCAGCACCGCTGCTCAGTGCAAGCGGTAGCACGCCGAACATGAACGTGAGCGAGGTCATCAGAATCGGCCGTAGACGCTGACGACAGGCTTCCATCGCCGCGCTGACCAGGTCCTGACCCTGCTCGTGCAACTGTTTGGCGAACTCGACGATAAGGATGGCGTTCCTCGCGGCCATGCCGACGGTGGTCAGCAGCCCAACCTGGAAGTACACATCGTTGCTTTGTCCCGCCAGCCAGCTGCCGAGCACCCCGAGCGGCACCACCAGCATCACGGCAAAGGGTACCGCCCAACTCTCATACAAGGCTGCCAGGCAAAGAAACACGAACAGGATGGAAACCGCATAGAGCAGCGGCGCCTGCGAGCCGGAAAGCCGCTCCTGATAGGACTGCCCGGACCACTCGTAGCTGATGCCGGACGGCAGTTGAGCGACCAGCCGCTCGACTTCGTCCATGGCTTCGCCCGAACTGACGCCGTCTGCAGGGTCACCGACCAGTTCCATTGAGGCGTTGCCGTTGTAGCGCTCCAGCAATGGCGAGGCGAAGCTCCAGGCACTGCCGGCGATTGCGCTGAACGGCACCATTTCGTCGGCTTCATTGCGTACGTACCAGCGACCGACATGTTCGGGCTGCATGCGGCTCTCTATTTCGCCCTGCACGTAGACCTTTTTCACCCGACCGTTGTAGACGAAGTCATTGACGTAGCTGCCGCCCATGGCGGTGCCCAGGGTGCTGTTGACATCGCTGGGGGTCAGACCGTATGCGCCGGCCTTTCGATCGTCGATGGCGATCTGGAATTCGGGTGCATCCTCCAGGCCGTTGCTGCGCACGCCCACCAGCTTGTCGCTCTGCGCGGCCAGAGCAAGGAACTGATCGCGGGCGGCGACCAACGCTTCGTGGCCTACGCCACCGACGTCCTTGAGTTGCAGGTTGAAGCCGGAACTGTCGCCGAGGCCGCGGATAGCCGGCGGCTGCATCACGAAGATGCTCGCATCGCGCAAGCCGGACAGTTCGCCGGTGGCCCGCCGGGCCAGGGCTGCCGCGCTCTGCTCGGTCCCTTCGCGCAGGCTCCAGTCTTTCAGCTTGATAAAGGCACGACCTGAGTTCTGCGCATTGCCGCCCATGCCCATACCGGTGATGGTCACCAGTGAATCCACCTCAGGCTGCGTGAGCATGTACTCGACGAGCTGCTGGGTGGCGGCCTGGGTGCGCTCGTCGGTAGCACCGACCGGCAGCTGGATCATGGCCATCAACATGCCCTGGTCCTCATCCGGCAGGAAGGCGCCAGGCAGGTTTGTATAACCGACTGCCAGCGCGACCAGAACCAGTACATACAGCACAAGCATGCGCGAGCCGCGTCGCAGTACGTTTGCAACGCCACGTTGGTAGCTCGCAGCACTGCGTTCGAATGTGCGATTGAACCAGCCGAAAAAACCTCGGGCATTATGCGCCTCGCCCCTGACGACCGGCTTGAGCAGAGTGGCGCACAACGCCGGGCTGAGGCTCATTGCTACCAGCACCGAAAGCAGCATGGCGCTGACGATTGTCACCGAGAACTGCCGATAGATCTCCCCGGTGGAGCCGCCGAAGAAGGCCATTGGGATAAACACTGCCGACAGCACCAGGGCAATGCCCACAAGTGCGCCGCTGATTTCGTTCATCGACTTTCGCGTGGCCTCCAGTGGTGATAGCCCTTCTTCAGCCATCACTCGCTCGACGTTCTCCACCACAACGATGGCATCGTCCACGAGCAGGCCGATAGCAAGCACCATGGCGAACATGCTCAGGGTGTTGATCGAGTAGCCGAACAGCGCGAGCACGCCGAAGGTACCGAGCAATACCACGGGCACTGTAATGGCGGGAATCAGGGTGGCGCGCCAGTTCTGCAGGAACAGGTACATGATCAACACCACCAGCACGGTCGCTTCGAACAGTGCCTGCACTACAGCCTTGATCGATAGGCTGACGAAGGGTGTGGTGTCGTAGGGGATGGCCATTTCCAGCTGCATGTCGTCTGGGAAGTTGGCTTGCATCTCGGCGAGCTTGAGCTTGACTGCCTTGGCCACGTCCAGCGCGTTGGCGCCAGTAGCCAGCTTGATGCCCATGGCCGCGGAAGGCATGCCGTTGAGCGCGGTGACCACATCGTAGCTTTCGTTTCCGAGTTCGACCCGAGCGACGTCCGAAAGCAGCACCAGCGAGCCGTCACTAGCGCTCTTGAGCACGATGTCGCGGAACTGCTGCACCGTCTGCAGCTTGCTGCGTGCACTGATGGTCGCATTCAGCTGCTGCCCGGCCGAGGCTGGCAGTGCGCCGAGTTGGCCGGCGGAAACCTCAGTGTTCTGCGCCTCCAGGGCGCTGTTGACATCTGACGGCATCAGCGCGTACTGCTCGAGCTTGGCCGGGTCCAGCCAGACACGCATGGCGTAGCCGGAGCCCAATGTTTGCACTTCACCAACGCCGTCGACACGGCTGATCTGGTCCAGCAACTGGCTGTCGATAAAGTCGCCGATATCGGTATTGGTTACGCTCGGACTGCTCGACACGAAGGCGACGATCATCAGAAAGTCGCCGCCGCCCTTGGTCACCGTGATGCCTTGGTTCTGCACCGCTTGCGGCAGCCGCGATTCGGCCTGCTGCAGCTTGTTCTGTACCTGCATCTGCGCCACATCGGCATCGGTTCCTGCGGCGAACGTCAGACTGAGACTGGCGCTACCGGCCGAACTGCTGCTGGCGGACATGTACATCAGGCCATCGAGGCCCTTCATCTGCTGTTCGATCACCTGGGTCACCGAGTCTTCGATGGTCTTGGCCGAGGCACCGGTGTAGGTGGCGGAAATATTGATGGTCGGTGGGGCAATGTCCGGGTATTGCTCAAGCGGCAGCTGGCTGATGGGCAGTCCGCCGGCGAGCATGATGACGATAGAGATAACCCAGGCGAAAATAGGTCGGTCGATGAAGAAGCGTGCCATGTCGAGTCCTCAGTGACTGGCCAGGGGCGCCGCGGCGACCGGGATTTCGATGGCGACCGTGCGAACGCTGTCGCCGACGCGCACCTTCTGTCCGCCCTCGACTATCACCTGGTCGCCGGTAGCGAGCCCCGAGTCGACCCACCACTGGTTGCCGACGCTGCGGCCGATGTTGATCTGCCGCTGTTCGACCTTGCCATCGACTGCCAACAACACGCTTGTGGTGCCGCTGTGCCCGCGGGTCACGGCACGCTGCGGCACCAGCAGCGCCTTTTCATCCACCGCCTCCTCAAGCACGGCGCGTACGTACATGCCCGGCAGTAGCAGGCCATCCGGGTTGGGTACCACGGCGCGCAGGGTGACGCTGCCGGTGCTTTGCGAAACGCTTGCACCGCTGAACTGCAGACGCCCAGCGTGGTTGTATTCGCTGCCGTCTTCCAGACGCAGCATAATGCGTGCCTCATCGTCGCCAGCCTTGCTCAGGCGGCCCGCAGCGAGTTCGCGCTTTAGACGCAGCACCTCGGTGCTGGATTGGGTGATGTCGACGTAAAGCGGATCGAGCTGCTGAACTGTGGTCAGCGGCGTATCCTGGCTAGCAGTAACCAGCGCGCCTGGAGTGACGCTGGAGCTTTCTACACGCCCAGTGATAGGTGACGTGATGCGGGTGTAGGCCAGGTTGATGCGCGCGCTTTTCTCTGCGGCCTGGGCCGCTTGATAGACCGCCTGGGCGCTCTGCAGGCTAGCTTGGGCATCTTCGTGGTCCTGCTTGCTGATGGCGTCGATCTTCACCAGTTCGGCGTAACGAGTCGCCTTCAGTCGTGCTGAGTCGAGCGCAGCAAGCGCTTCGGCGGTAGTAGCACGGGCCTGATCAAGTGCGGCCTGATAGCTAGCCGGGTCGATCACGTAGAGCACCTCGCCGGCCTTTACTTGCGCACCTTCGGTAAACAGGCGTTGCTGCACGATGCCGCCGACCTGCGGGCGAATTTCCGCGCTCAGCCAGGCCTTGGTGCGTCCTGGCAATTCGCTGGTAAGGCGCTGGGTCTGCGGTTGCAGGGTCATGACGCCTACTTCGGCTGACACAGGCATGAAATCAACCTTGGTCGGAGCGTGCAGCGGCAGAGCAAACAGAGCCAGGAGCACAAGCGCCCCGAGCAGAGCGAGGCAACCCACGACTTTACTGAACGTGCTGAGCATCATTTTCTCCAACCAGCGGCAGACCATAGGCTGGAGATGCTGCGGAGCAAATGTGCAGAGAATTTGGAGATTGCAGCAGGGATGTTGAATACCTCGGTGTGGTCGCCCTTAATAACGCCTCGCCCGCTGCTCTGGTCCATCATGAAACTCAGCCTGTCGCGCAAACTCTTCCTTGCAGTGCTCAGTACAGCCCTGTTCGTCGCCCTGGCCATGTTCGTGGCCGGTGGCTGGAGCTTTGGGCGCGGCTTTATCGGCTACATCAACGAGCTGACCGAGCAGCGCATGGCCGTGGTGCTGCCGCGCTTCAGCGAGGCCTATCGCAGCCACGGCAGTTGGGATTTTCTGCGGGACGATCACGATGAATGGTTCCACATGATTCACCCGCAAGATGCCCAGATACGCGCGGGTGCGACCTGGGATCTGCCGGTTTCCGACCTCACTGGTGCGGTGTTCCGCATCTCTTTGCTGGATATGCAACAGCGCAAGGTCATGGGCTTTATTGAGATGGGTGCTGATGCTGTACGCATGCCTGTAGAGGTAGACGGCAAGACCGTTGGCTGGTTGGCCATGGCGCCGTTCCAGAGCGTCACGGAGGTCGGCGGCGAACGCTTGCTGCGCAATCAGTTGCTGGCCAGCCTGGTGGTCGCAGGGATTTCCCTGCTGCTGGCCGCGCTGATCGCAGGGTGGGCGACGCGCCGTCTGCTCGCCCCGGTGCGCCAAGTGGCGGCGGCGACTCATCGTCTGGCAGCTGGCGATTACACCGAGCGGGTCAGCGTCAGCAGCGACGACGAAGTCGGCCAGTTGGCTGCCGACTTCAACCAGCTGGCTCATACCCTGGAGCGCAACGAGCAGATGCGCCGCGAGTTCATGGCCGACATCTCCCATGAACTGCGCACCCCATTGGCGGTGCTGCGCGGTGAGCTGGAGGCGTTGGAAGACGGGATCCGTACACTCGACCGCGCTTCTCTGCGTTCGCTGCAGCAGGAGGTAGGCCAGATCACCCAACTGGTCGATGACCTTTATGAATTGTCGATGGCCGACGTCGGCGCGCTGACTTACCGCAAGCAGCCACTGGATCTGGTGGAACTGCTGCATGAGAGCCTGCGCGGAGCCGCTGAGCGTTGCCAGGAACAGGGCCTGAGCCTGGAACTGCAGTTACCCCTGACGGCCATTCCCGTACTTGCCGATAGCGCACGCCTACGTCAGCTGCTCGGCAACCTATTGGAGAACAGCCTGCGCTACACCGCAGCAGGTGGGCAATTGCGCATCCACCTGCAAGAGCAGCACGGTCTTATTCTGCTGGACTGGCTCGACTCGGCGCCGGGCGTGGACGAAGCCGACCTGCCACTCCTGTTCGAACGTTTCTTCCGCGGCGAAACCTCACGCGGTCGGGCCAGCGGCGGCTCGGGGCTGGGGCTGGCGATCTGTCACAGCATTGCCGAGGCTCACGGCGGCACACTGGAAGCTCGTCCTTCGCCGCTCGGTGGGCTGTGGTTGCGATTGAGTCTGCCGCGGGAAGCACGCTGATGCTAAACAACGACGAGCTGAACCCCGCCGACATCCTGGTGGTGGAAGATGAACCCAAGCTGGCCGTCCTACTGCGCGACTACCTGCAGGCTGCCGGGCACCGGGTGACCTGCCTGGACGACGGCCTGACGGTGGTGCCAGCGGTGCGAGCGGCCGAGCCGCAGCTGATCCTGCTCGATATCATGCTGCCCGGCCGCGACGGCCTGGATATCTGCCGCGAGCTGCGCAGCTTCAGCGAGGTTCCGATCATGCTGATCACTGCGCGTGTCGAGGAAGTGGACCGTCTACTAGGTCTGGACCTGGGTGCCGACGACTACATCTGCAAACCCTTTAGCCCGCGGGAGGTGATGGCGCGCGTGCGTGCCATCCTGCGCCGCCGACCACCGCAGACTAGCGGCGGCCTGCAGTTGGATACAGCGACCTACCGTGCCAGCTACGCAGGGGTGGAGCTGGACCTGACGCCCGTGGAGTTTCGCCTGCTGCATTGCCTGGCGGGGTCTCCGGGCCGAGTGTATTCACGCGACCAGTTGATGAATCGGCTGTACGACGACCACCGCGTGGTCACCGACCGCACTGTGGACAGCCACGTAAAGAACCTGCGGCGCAAGTTGGAACAAGTGGCGCCGCAACAGGAGCTTATCCACTCGATCTATGGTGTCGGCTACAAGCTGGAGCTCTAGGCGCAATATTCCGTTCCCGGATACTGTGTTCCGCGGCGTGCTTGTCTTGCCTACGTCAGTCACCTGCGATTAGCTACCTGTTTGTTTTTTGGCGTTAGCGGCTGAATACGCTACGCAAAAAAAAGCCGCCAGCCCCATCGGGATCGCGGCTTTTTCTACCGGGCGCTGGCGCCCGTTTGGACTTAGTCGTCCAGCATCGCCTTGTTGCGCACCGCGCCCTTGTCGGCGCTGGTGGCGAGCAGGGCGTAGGCTTTGAGCGCCGTAGTCACTTTGCGGGTGCGTGGCTGGGCGGGTTTCCAGCCTTTCTTGTCCTGCTCGATGCGGCGGTGGGACAGTTCTTCATCGCTGACCTGCAGCTGGATGCTGCGGTTGGGAATGTCGATCAGCACCTTGTCGCCGTCCTGCACCAGGCCGATGGCGCCACCGGCAGCCGCTTCCGGCGATGCGTGGCCGATGGACAGGCCCGACGTGCCGCCAGAGAAGCGGCCATCGGTGAGCAGCGCGCAATCCTTGCCCAGTCCTTTGGACTTCAGGTACGAGGTCGGGTAAAGCATTTCCTGCATGCCCGGGCCGCCTTTCGGGCCTTCGTAGCGAATGATGACGATGTCGCCAGCCTTCACTTCGTCATTGAGGATGCCCTTCACGGCGCTGTCCTGGCTTTCGAAGATCTTCGCTGTGCCTTCGAACACGTGGATGGATTCGTCCACGCCCGCGGTTTTCACCACGCAGCCATCCAGTGCGATGTTGCCGTACAGCACGGCGAGGCCGCCTTCCTGCGAGTAGGCGTGCTCGACGCTGCGAATGCAGCCGTTTTCGCGGTCGTCATCCAGGCTGTCCCAGCGGGTCGACTGGCTGAACGCCGTTTGCGTCGGAATACCGGCCGGGCCTGCCTTGAAGAAGGTGTGCACCGCTTCGTCCTGGGTCTGGGTGATATCCCACTGCGCGATGCCGTCGGCAAGCGTCCGGCTATGCACGGTGGGCACGTCGGTGTGCAACAGGCCGCCACGGGCCAGTTCACCCAGAATGGAGAAGATCCCGCCGGCACGGTGCACGTCTTCCATGTGGTATTTCTGGATGTTAGGCGCGACCTTGCACAGCTGCGGCACCTTGCGCGACAGCGCGTCGATGGCGCGCAGGTCGAAATCGACCTCGGCTTCCTGAGCCGCTGCCAGCAGATGCAGGATGGTGTTGGTCGAGCCACCCATGGCGATGTCCAGGGTCATGGCGTTCTCGAACGCGCGGCGGCTGGCGATGTTGCGCGGCAGTACCGATTCGTCGCCTTCGCCGTAATAGCGCTGGCAAAGCTCGACGACGGTGCGACCGGCGCGCAGGAACAGCTGCTCTCGATCGCTGTGGGTCGCCAGGGTCGAACCGTTACCCGGCAGGGCCAGACCCAGGGCTTCGGCCAGGCAGTTCATCGAGTTGGCGGTAAACATGCCGGAGCAGCTGCCGCAGGTCGGGCAGGCGCTGCGCTCGTATTCGGCGACCTTCTCGTCCGAGGCGCTTTCGTCGGCCGCGATAACCATGGCATCGACCAGGTCCAGGCCATGGCTGGCCAGCTTGGTCTTGCCGGCTTCCATCGGGCCGCCGGAAACGAACACCACCGGGATGTTCAAGCGCAGGGCGGCCATCAGCATGCCGGGGGTGATCTTGTCGCAGTTGGAGATGCAGACGATGGCGTCGGCGCAATGCGCGTTGACCATGTACTCCACCGAGTCGGCGATGATTTCGCGCGACGGCAGCGAATAGAGCATGCCGTCGTGGCCCATAGCGATGCCGTCGTCGACCGCGATGGTGTTGAACTCCTTGGCGACGCCGCCGTGCTTTTCGATCTCACGGGCGACCAGCTGACCGAGGTCCTTCAGGTGCACGTGACCGGGCACGAACTGGGTGAAGGAGTTGGCGATGGCGATGATCGGCTTCTTGAAGTCTTCGTCCTTCATGCCGGTGGCGCGCCACAGCGCGCGGGCACCGGCCATGTTGCGGCCGTGCGTGGAGGTTTTCGAACGGTAATCGGGCATGACGGTTCCTGCGGCTGATCAGGTAAGCAAAAGTATGCGTATGGTGAGCAACGCCTGTGCCGGATGCAACGGAGGGTGACCGCGCGTTCGGAAGGGGCCGGGTCGAGGCGGGTAGACGCTCGTAGGGCCTGGGCTCAGTGTTCGCCGTGTGGTGAATGGCGAGATATCACCGATTCTACGCACGTTCCGGTGCTCGGGCCAGGCGGGACGATTGCCGGTTCTGCGCTACCCCGCGTGCCAGCGGCCCGGAGCGGCTGGGTCGGGCGTGAGGCCTGCGCATCGGCGGCCTTTTTCGGTGTATGACCGCCGGTCCACTTGACTGGCAGGTCGAGGATCGCTCGCTAGAGTCCAGACCCGACTGTTTCGCTGGTGACTGCATCTTGTCTTGCCGCTGGCCAGCGAGCGGTCGCCTCGCCATGGGTGCGCGTTCTGCGGAGTAGCGGGCAGTCGATGATGGGCGAGGCGTCCTTATACCAACGATAAGAACGAGGAATGCAGATGCACAAATTCACACGTCTATACCTGAGCGCCGCTGCTCTGGTGGCCCTATCCGCAACCGCCGCCGCCGCCCCCCTGCCGGACACACCCGGAGCACCATTTCCCTCGGTTTCGAGCTTCGACAATTCCGGCCCCTACGCCGTCACCAGTCAGAGCGAAGGGCCGAGCTGCCGCATCTACCGGCCACGCACGCTGGGCCAGGATGGCGTCAGGCATCCGGTCATCCTCTGGGGTAATGGTACCGGCACCGGGCCGACGACTTATTCAGGGCTGCTGACCCACTGGGCCAGCCATGGCTTCGTGGTGGCCGCGGCGGAAACCTCGAATGCCGGCACCGGGCGCGACATGCTGGCCTGCCTCGATTACCTGGTACAGGAAAGCAATCGCACCTACGGCACCTACGTCGGCGTGTTGAACACCGGGCGCGTCGCCACATCGGGCCACTCCCAGGGCGGTGGAGGCTCGATCATGGCCGGGCAGGATGATCGCGTGAAGGTCACCGCGCCGATCCAGCCGTACACCATCGGTCTTGGCCATGACTCGTCGTCGCAGCGCAACCAGCGCGGGCCGATGTTCCTGATGTCCGGGGGTGCCGACACGATCGCCATCCCCTATCTGAATGCGCAGCCGGTCTATACCCGCGCCAATGTGCCGATCTTCTGGGGGGAAAGGCGCTATGTCAGTCACTTCGAGCCGGTGGGTGATGGCGGGGCTTATCGCGGACCGACGACGGCCTGGTTCCGTTATCACCTGATGGACGACGAGAGTGCGCGTGGCACCTTCTACGGACGTTTCTGCGGGTTGTGCACCAGCCTGCTGTGGAGCGATCAGCGCAAGGGCATCGAGTAGCACCGCACGTTGAAACCTTCGCCCGCACTGCCGGGCGGAGGTTTCATGGCGATACGGTAGGCGCGTGTGCCGCCCCTCAGCTGTTGGGCAGGATGCGGCAGGTCAGGCTCTTGATGTAGCGGGTCTCGGGGATCGCCGGATGCACCGGATGATCCGGGCCCTGGGCGCCGCGTTCGAGCAGTTGGATGTTGCGGTCCAGATGACGCGCGCTGCCGAGCAGGATGTTCTGCAGGTGATCCTCTTCCAGGTGCATGGAGCAGCTGGCGCTGACCAAGATGCCGTCCTTGTTCAGTAGACGCATGGCGGCTTCGTTGAGGCGTCGGTAGGCGGCCTCACCGTTCTTGATGTCCTTCTTGCGCTTGATGAACGCCGGCGGGTCGGTGATGACTACGTCGAAGCGCTCCTCGGCGTTCTTCAGTTCCTTCATCGCTTCGAAGGCATCGCCTTCCACGCAGGTCATCTTCTCGGCCACGCCATTGAGTGCGGCATTGCGCTCGACGCCGTCCAGGGCGAAGGCTGAAGCGTCGACGCAGAACACTTCACTGGCGCCGAAGGCCGCGGCCTGTACGCCCCAGCCGCCGATGTAGCTGAACAGGTCGAGTACGCGCTTGCCCTTCACGTATGGCGCCAGGCGCGCGCGGTTCATGCGGTGGTCGTAGAACCAGCCGGTCTTCTGGCCCTGCAGCACCGGTGCCTCGAACTTCACACCGTTCTCCTCCAGCGCGACCCATTCCGGAACCACGCCGAACGCGGTATCGACGTACCGCTCCAGGCCCTCGGCATCGCGGGCGCTGGAGTCATTCTTCCACAGCACGCCGCGCGGCTTGAGCACCTGGACCAGTGCTTCGAGCACGGCATCCTTGTTGCGCTCCATGGTGGCCGAGGCAAGCTGCACCACAAGGTGGTCGTGGAAGCGATCCACCACCAGGCCCGGCAAAAGATCGGAATCACCATAGATCAGGCGGTAGCAGGGCTGATCGAACAGGCGATCACGCAGCGACAGGGCGACCTGGATGCGATGCACCAGCAGCGACTTGTCCAGGCTGTGCTTGAGATCGCGCGACAGCAGGCGCGCGCAGATCAGGTTGTTTGGCGAGATGCCGACGATGCCCAGCGGCTTGCCGCCCGCTGCTTCCAGCACGGCCTGATCCCCGGCGGCGAAGCCGCTCAACGGTGTGGCGGCGGTGTCCACTTCGTTGCTGTAGACCCACAGATGACCGGCGCGCAGGCGGCGATCGGCGTTGGCTTTGAGGCGCAGGCTGGGCAGGGTCATCGGCGGGGCTCCGGGAAAAAGACGGGCATTCTAAACGAGCGGCAGGCCACGCGCGCCGGCGCTGCCGGAAAATCCTCGCAGCGCCCGCCACGCATCGTCCGATCAGGCGGACAGGGCGTCGATCAGCGCCTGGCTGAACGCCGGGATGTCATCGGGCTTGCGGCTGCTGATCAGTTGACCGTCCACCACCACCTCCTGGTCCACCCAATCGGCGCCAGCGTTCTTCAGGTCGTCGGTAAGCGACGGCCAGCTGGTCATGCGCTTGCCCTTGACCAGCCCGGCGGAGATCAGCAGCCAGCCGCCGTGACAGATCACCGCGATCGGCTTGTTCGCCGCGGCGGCGTCGCGCACCAGCTTTTGCGCGGTTTCGTCGGTGCGAATGGTGTCTGAGTTGACCACGCCACCGGGTAGCAGCACGGCGTCATAGTCATTCATATCGAGGTCGTCGAAGGTCTTGTCCACGTGGAACTTGCTGGCCGGCGTGGTGTGGTTCCAGCCGGTCACTTCGCCGTTCTTGGCGGAGACGATCTGGGCTGTCGCGCCGGCCTTCTCCAGTGCCTCCTGGGGCCCGGTCAGCTCGACCTGCTCGAAGCCGTCAGTCACCAGGATCGCCACGCGCTTGCTTGTGAGAGGTTGGGTCATGGGCATGCCTCCGTTTGTCTGTCAGTAAGCTCGCAGAATGCGAGTCACTTGAAATGGGACCCGCTTCTCAGCCAAAGTTCGCCTTTTCGTGCCGATGGCACTTTGCCTCCTTCTTAGAGCGCCCCCTTCATGGCCGTTGAACTTTCCGCCGAACAGATCCGCCGGGTGCTGCAAGGCATCAGCGTGCCACCGCAACCCCAGATCATGGTCGACCTGCAAATGGAGCAGGTCATGCCGGTACCGGATCTGAAGGCCATCGCGCGGCTGATCAGCCAGGACCCGGGGCTTTCAGGGGCGCTACTCAAGCTGGTCAACTCGCCGCATTTCGGTCTGGCCAATCGCATCGCTTCAATTCAGCAGGCGGTGAACCTGCTGGGCTGCAATTCGGTGATCAACCTGATCAATGCGCAGTCGATCAAGGGCGAGATGAGCGACGAGACCATCGTCACCCTCAGCCGCTTCTGGGACAGCGCGCAGGACGTCGCCATGGCCTGTCTGACACTGGCCAAGCGCATCGGCTACCAGTCTCCGGACGAGGCGTACACTCTGGGGCTGTTCCACAACTGCGGCATCCCGCTGATGCTCAAGCGTTTCCCTGGCTATATGGGCGTGCTGGAGGAGGCTTACGCCAGCAACGGCGAAGGTCAGCGCATCGTGGACATCGAGAACCGCGTGCTCAGCACCAACCATGCGGTGGTCGGCTACTTCACCGCCAAGTCGTGGAATCTGCCGCTGCACCTGTGTGACGCTATCGCCAATCACCACAACGCGCTGTCGTTGTTCGCCGACGACTCGGGGCGCGACGCGCCGATCAAGACGCTGCTGGCGATCCTCAAGATGGCAGAACATATCTGCGCCTGTCATCGGGTGCTCGGCGCGCAGCCGGACGACCACGAGTGGGAGGGCATTTCGCAGCTAGTGCTCGAATACGTCGGGCTGTCGGAATACGATTTCGTCTGCCTCAAGGAAAGCATCCGCGAGCTGGGCGTGGGCTGACGCACTGGCGCCGGCCTGCTAAGGTCGGCATCCCTCCGCTGTCTCCAACGTCCCGCCATGCCCGAACTCCCCGAAGTCGAAACTACCCGCCGTGGCATCGAGCCATACCTTGTCGGACAGCGTGTCAGCCGCGTGCTGGTGCGTGATCGGCGGCTGCGCTGGCCGATCCCGGAAGACCTCGATGTGCGCCTGTCCGGCCAATGTATCGAGGCCGTCGAGCGTCGCGCCAAGTATCTGCTGATCAAGGCCGAGACCGGCACGCTGATCGTTCACCTGGGCATGTCCGGCAGCCTGCGCCTGGTGGACGCGGCATTGCCGGCGGCCAAGCACGAGCATGTCGATATCCTGCTGGAGTCCGGCCAGGCGCTGCGCTACACCGATCCACGGCGCTTCGGCGCCATGCTCTGGAGCCACGAGCCGCTCGCCCATGTGCTGCTCGCCAGCCTCGGCCCCGAGCCGCTCGGTGAGGATTTCGACGGCGACCGGCTGTATCGGCTATCCCGCGGCCGCAGCATGGCGGTCAAGCCGTTCATCATGGATAACGCCGTAGTGGTGGGCGTCGGCAACATCTATGCGAGCGAGGCGCTGTTCACCGCCGGAATCGACCCGCGGCGGCCGGCCGGAAGCATCTCGCGAGCGCGCTACCTCAAGCTGGGTGAGGAAATCCGGCGGATACTGGCCATGGCCATCGAGCGCGGCGGCACCACGTTGCGCGATTTCGTCGGTGGCGACGGCAAGCCCGGCTACTTCCAACAGGAATTGTTCGTCTATGGACGCAACGGTGAGTTCTGCAAAAATTGCGGTACCACCTTGCGCGAGATCCGCCTTGGTCAGCGTGCCAGCGTTTATTGCCACCGCTGCCAGCGCTGAGCGCATCGCAACTGCGCGGGCGTTGACGGCGTTCACGCCCAGCGGCCCCCAGCCACTGCTATAGTGCCCGCCACAACTAAAATTGCCGCGTTCACAGCTGAAGGACCACACCATGAAACTGTTCCGCTCCACCGCTGTTGTCTTGGCTCTGACTACTGGCCTGCTGGCAATGCCGGCGTATGCGGAGCCGGTTCCGCAGAATGTCAGTGGCGACCCGATGTATACCGTCGAAGCGCCGAAGGCCTACTCCATGATCGGGGATCTGGTCATCGCTCGTCCGCTGCTGATCGCCGCGACTGCCATCGGCGCTGCCGCCTTCGTCGTCAGCCTGCCGTTCACCGCGTTGGGTGGCAACGTCGGCGAGGCTGGCAAGGCTCTTGTGGTCGAGCCGGGCAAAGCTGCTTTCGTCCGTTGCCTGGGCTGCACCACTACTGGCTACGGCGCCCAGCATTGATCGACATCATCCGCGTCGCGACTGGCCAGGCGTGAGCCTTCCGGTCGCGAAGCCGCTACAGTAGGCTTCGCCTCCTATCCCCGCGCCGCGAAGCCTTCGTCCTTGAACAGCCGTTATTTCAAGATTCTCCTGCCCATTGCGGGCGTGCTGATACTGTCCTGGTCTTTCTGGGCCAGTGACGGCTGGCTCGAACTCTGCGCGGGCCTCGCGCTGTTTCTGTTCGGCATGCAATGCCTCGAAGAAGGGCTGCGCCAACTGGCCGGCAGCAAGCTCGAGCAATTGCTGGCGCGCAGTACCGCAACGCCGCTCAAAGGCCTGCTGTTCGGCATGAGCGGCACCATGCTGCTGCAATCCAGCACGCTGGTTTCGCTGCTTACCATCGCCTTTATCAGTACCGGTCTGATCAAGCTCGCCGGAGGTATTGCGATTCTCTTCGGCGCCAATCTCGGGTCTACCACAGGTATCTGGCTGCTGGCGCTGGCCGGGCAGAATGTAAGTCTGAGCCCGCTGGCCCTGCCGTTGCTGGTATTCGGCGTGCTGGCCAGCTTCACCGGCGACAAGGGGAAAGCGGCCGGCAGAATCGTGCTTGGTATCGCGTTCATCTTTCTCGGCATCGATCAGATCAAGACCGGGTTTTCCAGCTTCGGCGGCATGGACCTTTCGCAATACCATGCCGGTGGCCTGGGCGGACAGCTGATGTTCGTAGCGATCGGCCTGCTCGCCACGGTGGTGCTGCAGTCCAGCCATGCCACATTGATGCTCACGCTGACTGCTTTGGCCACCGGACAGCTCGATCTCGGCCAGGCGCTGGCGACTGCGATCGGTGCCAATGTCGGGACGAGCGTTACCACTGCGTTCGTCGGTTCGCTCGGCGGTAACCGCAGTGGGCAGCGGCTGGCGTTGGCCCATGTGCTATTCAACGTGACGACTGCAGTGCTGGCCATCGCACTGTTGGTGCCGTTGGCCTGGCTGGTGCAGTGGTTGGTAACGCCGTTGGGGCTTGGGGAGAATCGGCTGATCCAGTTGGCGCTCTTCCATACGCTGTTCAATGGCATGGGCGTGCTGCTCTTCTGGCCGTGGCAGGCGCAGCTGGCGAATCTGTTGCTGCGCGTGCTGCCTGAAAGGGTCGAGCCGGCGGTGCTGATTACCGAGCTTGCGCAAGCGATGCCGGCAGAGCCGCTGACTCACGCGCGCTACCTGAATGACCGTGCGCTGGACTCCGCGGATGCTGCCGCCAGCGCCGTGGCGCAGGAGCTGCAGCATCTGGCGCGCCTGAGTCTCGAGGTGATCTGCCATGCCACCTATCTGCCGGTGGACCAGCTGCGCCAGCAGGGACGAATTGACGAGGCGCTGATCAACGCGAAGCCAGATGCCCAGGCCCTGGATGCCGAGCGGCTGTATCAGCGGCACATCAAGGGCGTGTATTCCGATCTGCTGACCTTCATGGGGCGTCTGGAGCTGCCGCTGGACGAGAGCCACCAGGCGTTCTGGTTGAGCTGCCAGGTTGCGGCGCTGCAGCTGGTGGACGCGGTCAAGGATGCCAAGCACCTGCAGAAAAACCTCGGACACTACCTGCGCACCGATGACTCCGCGGCGCGCCAGGCGTATGTCGAGCTGCGTCGGCATTTGCTGGAGTCGTTGCGCGAGATCCGCGCGCTCAATCACTCGGAGTTGCCCGATGAACTCTGGCGTGAGCGCTTGAACTGGCTGGACGAGCGCGCTGCCAAGTTCGATGCCGAATTTCGCCGTCGGTTGTTCGACTCGATTCGCAACCACAAGCTGGACGGGTTGCAGAGCAGTTCGCTGATGAACGATCTGGGTTACGCCAGCCGCATCATCCAGAGCTTGCGCAACGCCTTGCTGCTCGGCGAGGGCCATGAGCTGACACGGCAGCTACGTCAGCTTGCTGAAGACGAAGGCCCGGTCATTGTGCAGCTGTAACCGGCTCGCGGCGTGCGGGCACTTTCAAGGCTCGACCGATGCCGCGTGGGTCGCTGGCCGCCTCGACCGTGCCGCTCGGCTTGTGCCAATAGAGCACCTGCTGGTTACCGTAGTCGCGTTCGATCAGCCTGGGCTGGTGGCCGCGAGCGCGCAGGGCGTCCAGCTGCGCCGGGGTGAAGGCATCGGCTTCGTACTGCAGTACATCTGGCAGGTACTGGTGGTGATAGCGCGGCACTGCCGGCCAGGCCTGCACTGCCTCGCCATCCAGATAAGACAGTGCCGAGAGCAGCACCATACTCGGGATGCGACTCCCGCCCGGCGTGCCGAATGCGGCGAATTCTTCAGCGCTTTCGATAAAGGTCGGGCTCATGCTCGACAGCGGACGCTTGCCGCCGGAAATCGCATTGGCGCTGCTGCCCGCCAGCCCGTAGACGTTGCTGCCATCGATATCGGCGGCGAAATCGTCCATCTCGTCATTGAGCAGCACGCCGGTACCGGGCACGGTGAAGGCGGCCCCGAACATCATGTTCAGCGACAGCGTCGCGGCCACTGCATTGCCTTCGGCATCGATCACCGCGAAGTGCGTAGTGTGTTCGCCCTCCCGCCAGCGCGGCGCGGGTGGCAGCGCGCGGCTGGGCGTCGCCTGGTCGGGATCGATGGAGCGGGCGAGCTGGTCGAGGTACTGGTCTGAAAGTAGATGTGGCAGCGGTGACGCGACGAAATCCGGATCGCCCAGCAGGCCGCGGTCGCGATAAGCCCGGCGCAGCGCCTCGACCACCAGATGACTGCGTTGCAGCGGCTCCGCCTCGCGCCAGGACAGGCGCTCGAGGATGCCCAGGCTCTGCGCGAGAATTGCGCCGCCGGCCGAGGGTGGCGGCGCACCGATCAACTCGCGGCCATCGGCGAGATTAAAGCGTAGGGGGTCGCGCTCGACGGTGTGGTAATCGGCCAGATCCTTCAAAGACCAGATGCCGCCGGCAGCGCGCACGCCGTGTACCAGCTTTTCCGCGAGCTCGCCGCGGTAGAAACCGTCGTACCCGTGCCTGGCCAGGCGCTCCAGGGTTTGCGCGAGCTCCGGCTGACGCAGCAGATGGCCTTCGGCGGGCAGGTCGCCGTCGTGGAGAAACAGCCGCGCGCTCTCCGGATCGTCACGCAACGCCGCGAGGCGCCAGCCGGCGCGCTGGCGATATACGGAATCCACCGCAAAGCCGTCGCGGGCCAAGGCGATGGCCGGCGCCAGGGTGGTCTTCAGGGGCAGGCGGCCGCGCTTCTCCGCGAGCTCGACCAGTGCAGCCGGCGTGCCGGGTATCGCCGCGGCCAGCGGGCCATTCAGCGAAAGTTCGCGCCGGATCTTGCCCTCGCGCAGGTACAGGTCCGGCGTGGCAGCGGCGGGTGCGCGCTCGCGGGCGTCGAGGAAACTGTGGTGGGGGGATTCGCCGGCTTCGCGCAGCAGAAAGAAGCCGCCGCCGCCAAGTCCGGAGCCGTATGGCTCGACCACCGCCAGGGCGGCGCTGACTGCAACGGTGGCATCGAAGGCGTTGCCGCCGGCTTCGAGAATGCGCCGGCCAACTTCACTGGCCAGCGGATGGGCCGTGGCGACGGCGCCGTTTGCAAGAGGGTTGCCCTGGGCCGCGCCGGCCAGCAGCAGAAGGGCGGCGAGACAACCCTGGAGGCCCCTGAGCAGGCGGGTCCTTCGGGTCGGTCGCCGCGAGAGCATCACGCCTTGCCGGTGATGATCAGGTACTTCTGCATCAGTTCGTCCTTGCTCTCGACGTTGTTCTCGTCGAGCGGGATGCAGTCTACCGGGCAGACCTGCTGGCACTGTGGCTCGTCGTAGTGGCCGACGCATTCGGTGCAGAGGTTGGGGTCGATGACGTAGATTTCCTCGCCCTGGGAAATGGCGCTGTTCGGGCACTCTGGCTCGCACACATCGCAGTTGATGCAGTCATCGGTGATTTTCAGGGACATCCAGCGAACTCCTGCCGTGGCTCGAACCACGGCACAGCAATATTACGACCGGGCAATTGTGCCGCATCGCCGGCCAGCGTGCACTCGACGCGGCCCGGCGGGCATCGTCAGTTCTGGCCGAAGCGCTCGTGCAACGCGCTCATCACCGCCGGATGGACGAATTTGGATACGTCACCCTTGAGCGAGGCAATCTCCCGAACCAGCGTCGAGGAAATATAGGAGTACTTTTCCGACGGCGTGAGGAACAGGCTTTCCACATCGGGCGCCAGCTGGCGGTTCATGTTGGCCAGCTGGAACTCGTACTCGAAGTCCGAAACCGCACGCAGCCCGCGCAGCAGGATATTGGCCTGCTGCTCCTTGACGAAGTGCGCCAGCAGCGTGGAGAAACCCATGACCTTCACGTTCGGCAGGTGCTTGGTGACTTCTTGAGCCAGCGCCACACGTTGCTCGAGCGGGAACAGCGGGTTCTTCTTGGGGTTGGCCGCCACGGCGATGATGACCTCGTCGAACAGGCGCGAAGCGCGTTCCACCAGATCGGCGTGGCCCATGGTGATGGGATCGAAGGTTCCCGGATACAACACTCGATTCATCGCGGCGTCCTGACGCATGCGTGGGGGTGTGGATGGTAGCGGCTCGGTGTCGACAGCGTAAAGCCTGAATGCCATGCCGCGATCTGTCGTGAATGACAGTCAATCTCAGGACTTCTGCAGGCGATCACCCAGCTCCGTGGCGAGTTTGGCGCACAGCGCATAGATCGACAGCTGGGGATTGGCGCCGATGCTGGTGGGGAACAGTGAGCCGTCGTGTATCGACAGGTTGGCCAGCTGATGGTGCCGACCGAGGCTGTCTGTCACGGCCCGGCGTGGGTCATCACCCATGGCACAACCGCCCATGACGTGGGCGCTGCCAAGACGGGTGCGGTACAGCGCGAGGTCCAGACCCTCGATCAGCTCCCGGGCGGCGCGGGGCGTGCGCACGTAATGGGCGTCGGCATGCAGGGGCAGCACGGCGCGCGCACCGGCGGCGAACTGGATCTCGGCCATGCTCAGAAAGGCACGGCGGATACCGTTCCAGGCATAGTCGGTCATGCGGTAGTCGAGCACCGGGCTGCCGTCGCTGCGCAGCTCGACCGTGCCCTCGGCGCTGTCCGGATGAAAGCCGTCGCGCTGCAGGGCGATCATCGCGTGGGTATGCGGCAGCTCGGCCATGCGCTGCGCATTCTCCGGGCCGAAGTCGCCGAGCAGGGTGGCCGCGAGCGCGGGATGGATGGGCGGTACTTCGAGCTTGTAGCCCGCCGGCCCGGCAATCCCGTCGCGCCACTGGAAGTGGTCGGAATAGATCGATTGTGGCGCGCCGCTGAAGGCGTCTATGCGCTCGTCGAATTGCGCCGCGGAGAAGTTGGTCAGGTGCAGGAAGGTGCGCTTGCCGACGCGTTGGTGCGGGTCGGGCGTCTGCGAGCGCAGCAGCAGTGCCGGTGTGTTGATGCCGCCGCCGGCGAGTATGTAGTGCCTGGCGACGACGCGGATGCGCCGCCCGTCCGGTTCCACGCAGCGGTCGTCCATGCCCAGACAGTCCAGGCCGACGACCCGCTCGCCCTGCATCAACAGGCGTTCGGCGCGCGCGAGGTAGAGCAGTGCGCCGCCCTTATCCAGCAGCGCCGGAATGCTGGTGACCAGCATCGACTGCTTGGCGTTGGTCGGGCAGCCCATGCCGCAATAGCCTAGGTTCCAGCAGCCACGCACGTTGCGCGGGATCACCGCCCAGTGCTGGCCGAGGCTTTCGCAGCCGCGCTGCAACACCGCGTTGTTGGCATTCGGCGGCACGGCCCAGGGCGCGATGCCGAGGCGCTGTTCGATGCGTTCGAACCAGGGTTGCAGCTCCTCGACCGACAGCCCGCTGACGTCGTGCTCGCTGGCCCAGTGCTGCAATGTTTGCGGCGGTGTGCGAAAGCTCGAGGTCCAGTTCACCAGCGTGGTGCCGCCGACCGCGCGGCCCTGCAGGATGGTGATGGCGCCGTCCTTGCTCGTGCGGCCGATGGCTTCCTGATAGAGCGAGCGGTAGGCACTGGCTTCCTGCATGTCGAAGTCGCTGCTGGTGCGCAGCGGGCCTTCTTCGATCAGCAGCACCTTGTAGCCGGCTGCGCTCAGCACTTCTGCGCTGGTGGCGCCGCCTGCGCCACTGCCGACGATGGCGACGTCGGCCTCCAGGGTCAGATCGTCCTCCAGTCGTGAGCCGTCGTATGTGGTCCAGCCACGGGCAAGGCCTGCAGCAAACAAGTCGGGAACGGGCACGGATGCCTCCTATCAGTCAGACCTTCGGCGGTCCGGGATAACCGCAGTGCGCCCAGGCGGTGGGGCTGGTGTACCAGGCCATGAGGATCATCTGCAGCAGCGAGGCATGACCCTGACGCAGCAGGGCGAGCGAGCTGTTTTGCCAGCGCTGAAGGAACGCGCGTATTTGATCATCGGAGGCGACCTCCCAGCCGCTCCAGATACCGGTCAGCGGCCCGCGGGTCAGTGGCAGGCTGAGTACGTCGAACAGCTGGCGTACCTGGCTTAGCAGCGCGGGCGACAAGTGGTGCAGGCCCAGGTCAAGGCTGACGAGGGTGGTCTGCACGGCCTGCGGCATGTCTCTGGGCGCCGTCGAGCCTTCCAGCAGCAACGGCGTTAGTCGGCGCAGCATGGGCAGATCGCTGTCACGCAGCACGAAGAAGCCGCTCGCCGCGTCGTCCGCCGAGGCGCTTAGGCTCCGGCTGAGCACGCCACCACCGGCCAGGAGCGCGCCGCCGAGCAGTCCGACCTTGAGCAGGCCGCGGCGATTGAGGGAAGGCTCGTGCATCGACTCAGCCACGCATCAGCGGATAAACAGCGGATAGATCAGCTTCTGCCACCACTTACCGTAGGGCGGGTAGATCAGCCGGGCGGCATTGAGGCGCTGCTTGATGAATACACCCTTGGCCTTGCTGAAGGTGAGGAAGCCCTCGTGGCCGTGGTAGTGCCCCATGCCGGAGGGGCCGATGCCGCCGAAGGGGAGGTCGTCCTGGGCGACGTGCAACAGGCTGTCGTTCAGGCACACGCCACCGGAGTGGGTGGTTTGCAGCACGCGCTGCTGCTCGCCGCGGTCGTAGCCGAAGTAGTACAGCGCCAGCGGCCGTGGGCGCGCGTTGATGTAGGCCAGCGCTTCGTCCAGATCGCCGTAGGGCACGACCGGCAACAGCGGGCCGAAGATTTCTTCCTGCATCACGCGCATGTCGTCGGTCGTGTTCAGCAGCAGGCAGTGCGGCATACGCCGCTGCTGCGCTTCGGCAAACAGCGGCACGACATGTGCGTCCTTGGTCCGCGCGTCGTCGAGGTAGTCCTGCAGTCGTGCCAGCTGACGCGCATTGATGATCGAGGTGTAATCAGGGTTGTCCGCAAGGCTCGGATACAGACGCTGTACCGCCTCACGGTAGGCACCGACGAAGTCCTCGACACGCTCGCGCGGCACCAGCACATAGTCCGGCGCGACGCAGGTCTGCCCGGCGTTCATGCACTTGCCGAAGGCGATGCGCTCGGCGGCATCGCCCAGGGGGACGCTGGCCGAAACGATCGCCGGCGACTTGCCGCCGAGTTCCAGCGTCACCGGCGTCAGGTTCTCCGCCGCGGCGCGCATCACTTCGCGGCCAATAAGCGTCGAGCCGGTGAACAGCAGGTGATCGAACGGCAGCCGGGCGAAAGCCTGACCGACCTCAACATCGCCGAGCACCACCGCTACCTGATCTTCAGGGAATATCTGCGCCAGCAGCTGCTTGAGTAGCTGACCGGTGGCAGGCGTGGATTCGCTCATCTTCAGCATCACGCGATTGCCGGCGGCGAGCGCGCCGATCAGCGGCCCGATGGCCAGATAGAGTGGGTAGTTCCACGGCACGATGATGCCGACCACGCCCAGCGGCTGGTAGATCACCCGTGCGCTGGCCGGTTGGAAGGCCAGGCCGACATGCCGGCGCGAGGGTTTCATCCAGCGCCGCAAATGACGGCTGGCGTACCGGATACCGTGCAGGCTGGGCATGATTTCCGCCAGCAGGGTCTCGTCGGCCGAACGATGCCCGAAATCCGCGGCGATCGCCGCGATCAGCGCCGGTTGATGACTGACCAGCACATCGCGCAGGGCGTCCAGCCAACGCAGGCGATCCCCTTTCGAAGGCATCGGTGTGGCGGTGAAAGCCGAGCGCTGGCGGGCGAACAGGACCTCCAGGGCGATCAGCGCTTGCGGGATTTCGACTGACATACGGGCTCCTGATGCGATGTGCTGGAGAGTTTTTAGAGTAATTGCTCTAATCTGTCAATGAAACGTGCCTGCCCGCCTGCCGGCGTGTACCGTTGCCCCTTCGCTTCAGCGCCGAGACCCAATCACCCATGGCCCCCCGAGCAAAGACCCGCGACCGTATCCTCGAAACCAGCCTGGCGCTGTTCAACGCCCAGGGCGAGCGCAACGTCACGACCAACCACATCGCCGCCCATCTGGGCATTTCGCCGGGCAATCTGTACTACCACTTCCCCAACAAGCAGGCGATCGTCGCGGAGCTCTTCGGGCAGTATGAATCGTGTGTCGATCAGTTCCTGCGCCTGCCGCCGGAGCGGGAAATGCAGGTACAGGACAAGGCGCTTTACCTTGAGGCGCTGCTGGGCGCGATGTGGGATTACCGCTTTCTGCACCGTGATCTGGAAGGTCTGCTGGATGCCAATCCGCAGCTCGCCCAGCGCTACCAGGCCTTCGCCGGTCGTTGCCTGCGGCATGCCCGGGCGATCTATCAGGGTTTCGTCGATGCCGGCATTCTGCTGATGGATCCGCTCCAGGCCGAGGCCTTGGCGCTGAATGCCTGGATCGTCCTTACCTCCTGGGTGCGTTTCCTCGGCACGGTTGGCGCGGGAGCCGGAAGCCTGGATCAACTACAGCTGCGTCGGGGCATCTATCAGGTGCTGGCACTGGAAAGTGGCTTCGTTGCTCCGGGTGCCCGCGAAGCCGTGGCGGCGCTGCAGCAGCAGTACTTCGTCGAACTGGATCCGCTGCCGGACTCGCGAGGCGTCTAGAGCAGGCGAGGGCTCACGGCGTTTGTGCCAGCCACTGCGGAATGCGCCGCTCCAGGTAGTAGCGCGGCCTACGCGGCGTGCCTTCGACAAAACCGACGTGGCCACCGTTGGCGTGCAGCTCGAGGGCGGTGGTGGCGGATAGCTCGGTCGGTTCCGGCACGCTGTGGCGGAACACGAAGGGATCATCCTCGGCCTGGATCAGCAGGGTTGGCGTCGTGATCGTCGGCAGGTAGTAGCGGCTGGAGGCACGGCGGTAATAGTCCTGGGCGTCGCTGTAGCCGTGCAGCGGCGCGGTGAAGCGGCCGTCGAAATCCCAGAAAGTACGCATGCCGTGCAGTGGTCCGAGGCTCTGCAAGGCACCGAGGTGGTTCAGCAGCCCCTCGCGCTGGAAGCGCTGCTGTTTGTCCCTCACGTAGGCGACCATCGCCTTCATGAAATGCGCCTGGTAGACGCGGGAGAAGCCGAGGCCGATGCGATCGGCACATTGGTCCAGGCGGAATGGCACGGACACCGCCACGGCCTTGCGCAGCGGGCAACTGGCTGCCATTTCGCCCATGTACTTGAGCAGTACGTTGCCGCCCAGCGAGTAGCCGACCGCATGCAGCGGCGCCATGGGCCGGCAGGCCTGCAGATGCCCGATCACTTCGGCGAGATCATCGCTGGCGCCGGAATGATAGGCGCGCGGCAACAGGTTCGGTTCGCCCGAGCAGCCGCGCCAGTTGATCGCGACGCTCGCCCAGCCCTGCGCGCTCAGTTGTTGCTGCAGACCGAGCACGTAAAGCGAATTCGACGAGCCGGTCAGCCCGTGTAGCACAAGGACCAGCGGCGCTGTTGCTTCATGCGGGCCGTGCCAGTCCAGGTCGATGAAATCGCCATCGGCCAGCCACAGCCGCTCACGCCGGCGTTCGAGGCGCGGCGCCTTGCGAAAGAATGCGTTCCACAGGGTCTGCAGGTGCGGCCCGGGAAGCCACCAGGCGGGTTGGAAGGATTCGGACACGGTTGCTCGGGTTCCTCGTTTGCTCCGACGTTAGAGCCTCGGCGGCGGGAAGAAAAGCACGATGCAGGCGTTGAATGATGCTGGCCGCCTGGCGACTTATGTCTTTGGGGATATGGTCAGCGCCGCCTAAGGGGTGGAGAGTGACGCGATAGTCTTATCCGGAACCCTGCCCATGACGCTTACCCCCTTCGATCAACTGCTGGCTGCCGCGCGCCAGGAGCGCGAGCCCCAGCGCCTGCTGTTCGTCTTCGTCAGCGCCGAACTGCCCGAGGATGCCACCGAGGCCGAGCGCCAGCGCTTCGAGGAAAACGCCGGCGGCTCGCTGAAACCGGTGCTCTGCGTCGACAAGCTGCCCGAGGAACTGAGCGACTTCGCCGCGCTGCGTGAAGAGTCCGAGCGCACGGGCGTGGCCTGGGATCTGCTGTTCGCCGCGGCGCTGCCCGGCCAGGCCGGCATCACGCCGAACGCCGACGAGGCCGAGCAGCCACTGAAGATGATGGTCAGCGCCATCGAGACCGGCAACGTCGGCCGCTTCCTGGCCTTCGATCGCAACGGTCAGACCGTCGACTTCTACTGAAGTCGCCGACTTCAAGCGGCGGGTGCGTGGCGCTCCCAGAGCGCGTAGTGCACCTTGCCGGCCTGCTTCTCCCGATGCAGTCGCCAGTTCCCCGGCAGGCCGAGGCTGGACGGCAGTGCCTCGCTTTCGGTGTAGACCCAGGCGTGCTCGGCCAGCCAACCCTTTGTCTCCAGCAGCTCGCAGGCCGGTTGCAACAGATTCTTGTTGAACGGCGGGTCGAGGAATACCAGGTCGAAGGCGGTCGGCGTCTGGGTGTCCAGATAGCGCAGGGCATCGCTCTGCAGCAGTTGGCCGTGGCCGCAGTTGAGCGTATCCAGATGCTTGCGCAGGCTGGCGATGGCGTTGGCGTTCACGTCCAGCGCCAGGGCCATGCTGGCGCCCCGCGACAGCGCTTCGAGATAGATCGCGCCACTGCCGGTGAATGGGTCGAGCACCCGCGCGCCGGACAGGTAGGGTGCCAGCCAGTTGAACAGGGTTTCGCGCACCCGGTCCGGCGTGGGGCGCAGGCCTTCGGCATCGGGGAAGCTGAAGCGGCGCGAGCGCCATTCGCCGCCGATGATGCGCAACTGGCCCTGGCCGCCGTGGGCGCTGGGGCGAATGGGTGGGTTGGCCATCAGTGCTCCGGAACGCCGCTGGGCTGTTCGACTGGTTTATCGGTGGGCGGCGGCAGCGGTTGCTGCTCGACGCTGGGGCCGGCGGTGACGATGACGAAGGCATCGTCCTGCAGATGCTTGTTCATCGCGGCTTTGACCTGTTCGACTGTCAGTGCCTGCACCTCGCCCATGAAATCCTCCAGGTAGGTCAGCGGCAGGTCGTAGAAGCCGATGCTACCCAGCTGACCGACGATGTCGGCATTGCTTGCGGTAGACAGCGGGAAGCTGCCGGCGATCTCGCGCTTGCTGCGCTCCAGCTCGGCCTCGGTCGGACCCTCGGCGAGGTAGTCGCGGACCAGCTGCTGCACCAGTTCCAGCGCGCCGTCGGTGAGTTCGGCGCGGGTCTGCATGCTGATCATGAACGGTCCTTCGGCGCGCATCGGGCTGAAACCCGAGTAGATGCCGTAGGTCAGGCCGCGCTTTTCGCGCACCTCTTCCATCAGTCGCGTGCCGAAGCCGCCACCGCCGAGGATCTGGTTGCCCAGATAGAGCGCCGCATAGTCCGGATGGCCACGCGGGATGCCGAGTTGGGCCAGCATCAGATGGCTCTGGTTGGAGGGGAAGTCGATATGGTGCTTGCCGGCGACCGGAGCCTCGGGCGTCGGCGTCGTTGGCAGCGCCGGGCCTTGCGGCAGGGCGACGGAGACGTCGGCGGCCAGGGCTTCGGCCTCTTCGCGGGAGAGATCGCCGACCAGTGCGATCACCGCATTGCCTGCCGCATAGGCGCGGGCGTGGAAGTCGCGCAGCTGCTCGACGCTGATCGCCGGTACCGACTGGGGGGTACCTTCGCTGGGGTGGGCGTAGGGGTGATCGCCATACAGCTGCTGGAACAGCTCCAGGCTGGCCAGCTTGCCGGGGTTCTGCTTCTGGAATTCGAAGCCGGCCAGCAGCTGGTTCTTGATCCGTTGCAGCGAGTCCTCAGGGAAGCTCGGCTGGCCGATGACCTGATTAAACAGCGCCAGGGCCGGCTCGCGCTTGTCCGGCGCACTGAGGCTGCGCAGGCTGGCCACGGCCATGTCGCGGTAGGAACCGTTGCCGAAGTCCGCACCGAGGCCTTCGAAGCCACGGGCGATGGCGCCGACGTCCTTGCCCGCCACGCCCTCGTTGAGCATGGCGTTGGTCAGCAGTGCCAGGCCGGGTACGTCGCCGTCCTGGCTGCTGCCGGCGGAGAAGGTCAGGCGCAGGTCGAACATCGGCAGCTCACGGGCTTCGACGAACAGTACCTTGGCGCCTTCGGCGGTCTGCCAGCTCTGGATGTCCAGTTTGCGCCGGGCCAGTGGTTGATCGCCCAGCTCGGCGAGCGACTCCAGGCGGGGTTTCTCGTTCTCGGTCGTCACGGCGGGCTGGCTGGCTTCGCGGGCCACGTCCTGCTCGACCGGCTGGCCGGGCTGCGGCAGGGCGCTGGAACCGTCATCGCAGCCCGCGAGGCCGAGGCCGGCCGCCAGCAGCAGGCCGAACAGGCCACGGCGCAGGGCTTTGGATTCACTCATCACGGGCTTCCTCGGGCAGAACATGGGCGACGCTCAGGCGGGAGCGGGTGAAGTAGGTGCGGGCGGCCTGCTGGATGTCCTCGGGCGTGACCGCTTCCAGCGCGCTCAGCTCCTCGTCCATCAGGCGCCAGGACAGGCCGACGGTTTCCAGCTTGCCGATGGTGGTGGCCTGCTGGGTGATGGAGTCGCGCTCGTAGACCAGGCCGGCGATGACCTGGGCACGCACGCGCTCGAGTTCGTCCGCAGAGGGGGGCGTCTGCTTGAGCGCATCGAGCTCCTGCCACAGGCCGGCTTCGACTTCTTCCAGCGTGCGGCCCTTCTGCATGTTCGGCGCGGCGCTCAAGACGAACAGGCTGTCGCCACGGGCATAGGCGTCGTACCAGGCCGAGGCGCTGGTCACCAGTTCCTCACCGCGCTCCAGGCGCTCCGGCAGGCGCGCGCTGTAGCCGCCGTCGAGCAGGGCGGAGATCAACCGCAGGGCATGCACCTGGCGAGCGTTCTCCTCGGTCGCCAGGCTCGGCGCATTGAAGGCCATGAGCAGCGTCGGCAGCTGCGTCTTCACGTGCAGCTGGAGGCGTCGCTCGCCCGGTTCGGCCAGTTCCAGTGGCCGCTTGGCTGCCGGCACTTCGCGTTTCTCGATGGCGCCGAAGAAGCGCTCGGCCAGTCCGCGGACCTCATCGGCGGTCACGTCGCCGACCACCACCAGGGTGGCGTTGTTCGGTGCGTACCACTGCTCGTACCAGGCGCGCAGCTCGTCGGCCTGCATGCGGTTGAGGTCGGCCATCCAGCCGATGGTCGGGTTGCGGTAGCCGCTGGCGGGATAGGCGATGGTCTTGAAGCGCTCGTAGGCCAGCGAGCTGGGCTTGTCGTCGGTGCGCAGGCGGCGTTCTTCCTTGATCACCTCGATCTCGCGGGCGAACTCGTCTGGCGGCAGCTTGAGGCTGGCCAGGCGATCGGCTTCGAGCTCGAACGCGACGGCCAGGCGGTCACGCGCCAGGACCTGGTAATAGGCGGTGTAGTCGTCGCTGGTGAAGGCGTTTTCCTCGGCGCCCAGCTCACGCAGGATGCGCGAGGCTTCGCCGGCATCGAGCTTGCGGCTGCCCTTGAACATCATGTGTTCGAGCGCGTGGGAGAGGCCGGTCTGGCCAGCCGTCTCGTAGCTGGAACCAACCTTGTACCAGAGCTGGGATACCACCACCGGCGCACGATGATCCTCGCGCACGATCACCTTCAGGCCGTTGTCGAGGAAGAACTCGTGGGTGGGCTGGCTGTCTGCTGCTGCCAGCAGGGGCAGATAGAAGGCTCCGAGCAGCAGGGCGGCGGCGCGGCGTAACATCAGAGGCATAGTCGGGACTCGTCCAGGTTGGTGCCCGCCACGGCAGATGGCAGGGCGGCGACACGGCAGCCATGGTAATGGCCTGCGCGGGTCAGGCAAAGCCGGGGTATCCGCAGCCAGACCGGCCCTGATGCCGGAACCCGTGCTTAGCGCACCCGCTTTGCGAGGTGCTAGGATAGAGCCCGTTTGGCCGGCAGCGTGGCTGCCGGCGTATCGCATCCTTGAGAATACCTTCTCCATGTTTGGTTCCAACGACGACAAGAAGACACCGGCCGAGCCCGGCGAAAAGAAAGGCCTGTTCGGCTGGCTGCGCAAGAAACCGCAGCAGCCGGCGGCCGAGCAACCTGCTGCCGAAGCGCAGGAAGACCGCCTGGCGCACGCCGAGCAGCCTGAGGCCGAGAGCGAGCAACCGGCAATCACCACCGCCGAGTTATTGCCCGAACCGCCCGTCGAAGCCGAAATACTCCCAGAGCCAGAGCCAGAGCCAGAGCCAGAGCCAGAGCCAGAGCCAGAGCCAGAGCCAGAGCCAGAAATCGTGCCGGTGCCGGTCGCCGCGGCAGTGCCCGCCGAAGCTCCGGCCAAACTCGGCTTCTTCGCCCGCCTCAAGCAAGGGCTGTCCAAGACCAGCTCCAGCATCGGCGAAGGCATGGCCAGCCTGTTCCTCGGCAAGAAAGCCATCGACGATGACCTGCTCGACGAACTGGAAACCCGTCTGCTCACCGCCGACGTCGGTGTCGAGGCGACCACGGCGATCATGCAGAACCTCACCCGCCGCGTGTCGCGCAAGGAGCTGGCCGACAGTGGCGCGCTCTATACCGCGCTGCAGGAAGAACTCTCTGGGTTGCTCAAGCCGGTCGAGCAGCCGCTCGTGGTCGACAGTGGCAAGTGCCCGTATGTGATCCTCGTGGTCGGCGTGAACGGTGTCGGCAAGACCACCACCATCGGCAAGCTGGCCAAGAAGCTGCAGCTCGAAGGCAAGAAGGTCATGCTCGCGGCCGGCGACACCTTCCGCGCCGCGGCGGTGGAGCAGTTGCAGGTGTGGGGCGAGCGCAACAGCATTCCGGTGATCGCCCAGCACACCGGTGCCGATTCCGCCTCGGTGATCTTCGATGCGGTGCAGGCGGCCAAGGCGCGCGGCATCGACGTGCTGATCGCTGACACCGCGGGCCGTCTGCATACCAAGGACAACCTGATGGAGGAACTGAAGAAAGTCCGTCGGGTCATGGGCAAGCTCGACGAGTCGGCTCCCCACGAAGTCCTGCTGGTACTCGACGCCGGCACCGGCCAGAACGCCATCAACCAGACCAAGCAGTTCAACCAGGCGGTCGAGCTGACCGGGCTGGTGCTGACCAAGCTCGACGGCACCGCCAAGGGTGGCGTGATCTTCGCCCTGGCCAAGCAGTTCGGCACGCCGATCCGCTATATCGGTGTCGGCGAAGGCATCGACGATCTGCGCACGTTCGAGGCCGATGCCTTCGTCAAGGCGCTTTTTGCCCAGCGGGACGGCGCATGATTCGTTTCGAACAGGTCGGCAAACGCTATCCCAACGGCCACATCGGGTTGCATGAGCTTTCCTTTCAGGTGCGCCGTGGCGAGTTCCTCTTCGTCACCGGCCATTCCGGCGCCGGCAAGAGCACGCTGCTGCGCCTGTTGCTGGCCATGGAGCGCCCCACCAGCGGCAAGCTGTTGCTGGCCGGACAGGACCTGTCGCGCATCACCAACGCGCAGATTCCCTTCCTGCGCCGACAGATCGGGGTGGTGTTCCAGAATCACCAGCTGCTGTTCGATCGCACGGTGTTCGACAACGTCGCCCTGCCGTTGCAGATACTCGGGCTCAACAAGCGCGAGATCGGTCAGCGGGTGATGACCGCACTAGAGCGCGTCAGCCTCAAGGACAAGGCGCTGCAGTATCCCGCTGACCTGTCAACGGGTCAGCAGCAACGTGTCGGCATTGCCCGCGCCGTGGTGCACCGTCCGGCCCTGCTGCTGGCTGACGAACCCACCGGTAACCTCGACCCGCGGCTTGCCGCAGAGATCATGGGTGTGTTCGAAGACATCAACCGTCTGGGCACTACCGTATTGATCGCCAGCCACGATCTGGCGCTGATCGCGCGGATGCGTCATCGCATGCTGACCCTGCAACGTGGTCGCCTGATCGGCGACGGGGAGGCCAGCTGATGAGCAGCGAACGCAAACCTAAAACCAACCCAAGCACGGCAGAGCGCATTGGCGGTTCGGTGAAGAAACCGGAGCAGCCGCGCGGCGACGAGCCGGACTTCAAGGCACTGTTTCACGCCTGGCTGGAAAGCCATCGGGCGAGCCTGGTCGACAGTGTCGGGCGCCTGGTCAAGCAGCCGATCGGTAGCTTCTTCACCTGTCTGGTGATGGCGGTAGCGCTGAGCTTGCCTATGGGCCTGGCACTGTTGTTGGACAACGTCGAGCGGCTTGGCGGTTCCTGGCAGCGCGCCGCGCAGATCTCACTGTTCATGCAGCTGGATGTGGATGCCGGTACCGGCGAGCGTTTGCGTGATGAGGTGGCCGCCATGCCGGACGTGGCTGAAGCGGACTGGGTCAGCCGCGAACAAGCGCTGGAGGAGTTCCAGCAGCTTTCCGGACTAGGCGAGGCGCTGAAGGAGCTACCGGAAAATCCGCTGCCCGGCGTGATTCTTGTCACGCCCGAGGAGGTGGACAAGGACAAGCTTGAAGCGCTGCGCCAGCAGCTGGCCGAACTGCCCGGCGTGCAGTTGGCTCAGCTGGATCTGCTCTGGGTCGAGCGACTGAGCGCCATTCTCAAGCTCGGCGACCGTTTTGTTTTCGGCCTGACGCTGTTGCTGGTCGCCACGCTGTTGCTGGTGATCGGCAACACAATCCGCCTGCATATTGAAAACCGGCGCACCGAGATCGAGGTGGTCAAGCTTGTAGGTGGCACCGACGGCTACGTCCGGCGCCCGTTCCTCTATATGGGCGCCATCTATGGTCTGGGGGCGGGATTGATCGCCTGGCTGCTGTTGGCCTACGGGCTGGGCTGGCTTAACGAGGCCGTGGTTAGTCTCGCTGGCCTCTACGGCAGTGATTTCGGTCTGGAAGGTGTCCCGGCCGGTGACGCACTGTCGCTGGTTATCGGCGCCATATTGCTTGGCTACATCGGAGCCTGGTTGGCTGTCGCAAGGCATCTGAGTGAGTTGGCGCCAAGATAAATTTCTTTTTAATACAATGACTTAGTTGATTGGCTGGGGAACTTTTCCACAGGCTTGCAGTCTCATGCGGCAATGCTAAACTGCTGCAGCTTCGTCATTGGAGGTACTGCATGACAACTACTCTGCAACCTGTTCAAGCGCTAGTCCCGGGAGCCAATCTCGAGGCCTACGTGCAGACCGTGAACAGCCTCCCGCTGCTCACCGTCGAGCAGGAGCGCGAGCTGGCCGGGCGTCTCTTCTATCATCAGGATCTCGAAGCGGCTCGGCAGATGGTGCTGGCGCACCTGCGTTTCGTCGTTCACATTGCCCGCAGCTATTCTGGCTATGGTCTGGCCCAGGCCGATTTGATTCAGGAAGGTAATGTCGGCTTGATGAAGGCGGTCAAGCGTTTCAACCCAGAGATGGGCGTACGGTTGGTGTCTTTCGCCGTGCATTGGATTCGCGCCGAAATCCACGAGTTCATCCTGCGCAACTGGCGCATCGTCAAGGTCGCGACCACCAAGGCGCAGCGCAAGCTGTTCTTCAATCTGCGTAGCCAGAAGAAGCGCCTGGCCTGGCTGAACAACGATGAAGTGTCGGCCGTGGCCGACAGCCTGGGCGTCGAGCCACATGAAGTGCGCGAGATGGAGAGTCGCCTGACCGGGCATGATATGGCCTTCGATCCGGCAACCGATGCCGATGACGACAGTGCCTATCAGTCGCCGGCGCACTATCTGGAAGATCACCGTTACGATCCGGCCCGCCAGCTGGAAGATGCAGACTGGAGCGATAGCTCAACCTCCAGTCTGCATACGGCACTCGAAGGGCTCGATGAGCGTAGTCGCGATATCCTCCAACAGCGCTGGCTGAGTGAGGACAAAGCGACCCTGCACGACCTGGCTGCCAAGTACAACGTGTCAGCCGAGCGCATTCGACAGCTGGAAAAGAATGCGATGAACAAGCTGAAGGGCTCGATTCAGGCCTGATGCTCACCAGCTAAAGCGAATCGCGGGGTGCCAATCGGCTCCCGCGATTTTTTTTGCCTCAAGCTATCGGGTGCCACGTGCCGCTCAGTCCCCGCGGCGCATCCTTCGGATGTTGTCTTGCGCTTTCTCGACTGCCGCCAACAACTGCGCATTGGTGATCGGCTTGTGCAGCCAGACGATCCACTCGGGAAACTGGGCTTGATCGAACTGGTGTGCCGCGGAGATGACGATGATCGGTAGATCCTGCATGCCCGGTTTGGCGCGCAGCTCGTCGATCAGCTGCATGCCGCTGCCGTCGGGCAGGTGCAGGTCGAGTGTCATCGCCTCGTAATGGCCGTTGGCGAGCTTTTCCCGTGCTTGATGCAGGCTTTGCACCCGCTCTGCCCCATAGCCGCCCTCGCGCAGCATCATATGTAGAAGGCGCCCGGTGTCCGGTTCATCTTCGACCACCAGGATTCTCGGCAAACCGTCGCGGCTCTCCGTCTCGCTGGCGGAGGCCTGAATGGGCAGCTCGCACCAGAAGGTTGTGCCTTGGCCGGGCTGGCAGTCAAAGCCAACGGCGCCGCCCATGCGCTCGATCAGTTCCTTGGTGATGGCCAATCCGAGCCCGGTACCGGATTTCTGTCGGCTGTCGGAAGCGTCTGCCTGAGCAAACTTCTCGAACACCCTCGAACGGAATGCCTCAGGAATGCCTGGCCCTTGGTCTGTGACGCTGATGCGAACCTTCGGCCCAGACAAGTGACTGTGCAGTCGAATTTCCCCTCCCTCAGGAGTGAACTTGACGGCATTTGACAAGAAGTTGCCGAGCACCTGCTGCAAGCGAATCCCGTCTACCCAGACCAGTACGTCAGCGGGGTGATCCAGTGTGCAGCGCACACCATGTTGATCGCAGAGCGCGCGGTTGCTCGCCAGTGCCTCCTCGAGCAGGTCACCCAGCGAATGTTCGCGCAATTCAAAGGACATTTTTCCGGCGGCAATCTTCTCCATGTCCAGCAGGTCGTTGATCAGATGGCCCAGGCGCAGGCTGTTGCGATAGGCGATTTCGAGCATGTGCAGCATGGCAGGCGGCACTGCGCCAAGCGCGCCGCCGACAATCAGCCCGAGCGCTCCGCTGATCGAGGTCAGTGGCGTGCGCAGCTCGTGGCTCACGGTGGAGACGAAGTCGTTCTTCATCTGCTCGACGCGCTTGTGCTCTGTGAGGTCCATCAGCGTGCCGCTGATACGCTGCGCCATGCCCTGCGGGTCGCGCTGGATATAGCCGCGCAACAGCACCGGCACAATATGGCCGTGCTTATGCTGCAGCCGTAGCTCGGTGGTGAAGTGGTCGACATTGGATAGCATGGTTTGCGCCAGCCGCGCCTTCTGCTGCGCGAGGTCTTCAGCGACCGTGACGCGCTCCCACAGTTTGAGATCGCAGGTCAGTTCGTTGGGGCGATAACCGAGCATGTCCCAGGCGCGGGGTGAGGCGAACATGCTGCCGGCTTCCAGGTCGAGGTCCCACAGTCCGTCGTTGCTGCCTTTGAGAGCCAACGAAAGACGTTCCTCGCTCAACCTCAGGTCGTGCCGGCTTTGGCGAATATGCCGCGTCATCTCTTCCGCCAGCGCCTTGGTGCGGCGATGGCGAAGCGCAAGCGACGACGTCAGAAGAAATACCAGTAGGCTCAGCCCAAGTCCCAGGCCAATCACCAGCGCTTCGTTGGCGCGGAAGCGCTCGTCGAACTCTGGCCGGCTATCCATGCGTAGCGACCAGGTCTGGCCGTAAAGGTCCAATTGCTGAAGCTCGCTGTAGCGGGCTCTACCGGGTTCAGGTGCCTCGCGTGAGGCGTAGAGCAAATGCTGCGGGTTTTCGCTGGTGCTGGCGTATATGTGCAGAGCCAGCGGCAAGTCTGCCGCACGAAGAATGCCCCGCATCAGGTCGTCGACCCGATAGGGACTGTAGACGAATCCCAACAGCGCCTGCATGCGTTGCTCCGGCGTAGTCACCGGCTGTTCTGGCCGGTACACCGGCACATAGAGCAGCACGCCGGCCTGTACCTTGCCGTGGGTTTCCTGCATCAGCGTCACTTTGCCGGTGATGCTGGTTTCGCCTAGTTGCGCGGCGCGCAGCATCGCGCGCTGGCGGGTCGGTTCGGAGTACATGTCGTAGCCAAATGCGGCCAGATTGCGACCGGTAAATGGCTCCAGAAAGATAATTGAGGTGTAGAGCTCGCGGTCACCGGCAGGGTAGATGTCGTAGCTTGGGAAGCCTTGCGCGCGGATTTTGGCGATATGGGCCTCGCGCTCGTCTCGCGGGACGGCCTGCGTGAAGCCGACGCCTTGAATGCCTGGGTAGCGATCCGGCAGCAGCAGACGGCTGACGTACATGCGCCACTGCTCGCGGTTGACTTGCTCGACGGCATCGAACAGACCGGCGCCGCCAAGAAGAATCTGCTCGTGGTCGCGTAGGCGCTTGCGAATGGCCTCGGTGACCTTCTCGCTAAGCATCTGAAATTGCTGCTCAGCCGCGCGGTCTTCGTTGGTGCGCAGGTTCTGCCAGACCACCAGCTGTACCAGCAGGGTCAACACCAAAGCGCCCCAGGCGATGCCGTTTCGCCAGGTGAAGAGCTGTCGCAGGCCCAGGGATGGGCTGTGGTGTTCTACTGGGTCGCTCATCATCTTCGCTGTGGTGGGCGGTACGTGAACCGATTTGGTTGTCTGATCGGTCAGAAAGTGTGCTGGCCGCTACTGGCTGGGCTGGGCCAGTATGCCGCAATGACGCGGCCTCGGGCGTACAGGCGGTCGGCCTGCGGCGCTGAGCGAACATCAGCTTACCGCTCGTGATGGCCTATTGATATAAGTGCGTCATCAGCGCGGAGACGAAGGGCTGCTATTGCCGTAATCCAGTGCTGTCGGGCGCCAGTCGATATCGCTCGCGGGCAGCGGTCGGGCAAAACCGTAGCCCTGCCCATAGTCGCAATTCTGGGACAACAGGAATGCCGCCTGGTCCGCAACCTCGATGCCTTCGGCGACGACTTTCAGGCCCAGGTTATGCGCCAGACTGATGACCGAGCGGGTAATGGCGGCATCCTCGCGGTCTGCTGGCAGCCCTCTGACGAAGCCTTGGTCGATTTTGAGCTTGTGCACGTTCATGCGCTTTAACCGTTGCAACGACGAGTAGCCGGTGCCGAAGTCGTCGATTGCCAATTGAACGCCAAGCGTGCGCAGGCGCTGCAACAACTCCAGGGCTGCGTCCGGGTCCTGCATAACGGTACTTTCGGTGATCTCCAGCTCGAGGTAGCGGGGCTCAAGCCCACTCTTGGCCAGAACGGTGGCCACCTGCAGGTCAAGGTCGCCGTTGCCGAACAGCCGACTGGAGATATTCACCGCGATGAATCCTAGCGCGCGGCCCTGGCCGAGCCATTCCCGGGCCTGGTCGCAGGCTTGCTCCAGCACCCAGTTATCTATGGCGCCGATCAGGCCGGTTTCCTCGGCGATGGGGATAAAGATGCCTGGCGCGATCAGGCCTTTTTGCGGATGCTGCCAGCGCACCAGCGCTTCGAATCCGGCGATGGTGCCTTGGTGCAGATCGTAAATCGGCTGAAAATGCAGACGCAGCTGTCCGTGTTCCAGAGCCTGGCGCAGAGCGGTGACCAGCTCGACGCGCTGGCGCGCTTGGCTCGTCAGCTCTTCGGAATAGAACGCATAGGTAGAGCGGCCGCTGCTCTTGGCCTTGAACAGCGCCGAATCGGCGTTGCGCATCAGCTGCTCGAC
The DNA here is from genome assembly GCF_040310405.1 of Pseudomonas sp. E45-MNA-CIBAN-0222. Lineage (NCBI taxonomy): Bacteria > Pseudomonadati > Pseudomonadota > Gammaproteobacteria > Pseudomonadales > Pseudomonadaceae > Pseudomonas > Pseudomonas sp. E45-MNA-CIBAN-0222. Next base: position 383,088 of record NZ_JBEOPU010000002.1, on the reverse strand, counting down.
ATTCTGCACATCGGTCGGATACGGATAGAGCACGATGCCAATGCTGGCGCTGCTGAACAGCTCCTGCCCGCCGAGGTGGAAGGGCTCGTTCAGACGATCAAGGATGCGCAATGCCAGAGCCGTGGCTTTCTCGGCGCCAAAGCCTTCGCAAAGCAGGGCGAATTCGTCGCCGCCGAGTCGGCCGAGCGTCATGCCTTCCTCGAGCTCGGCACTCAAACGAACGCTTACGGTTTGCAGCAGAGCATCGCCCAGGCTGTGGCCAAGGCTTTCGTTGATGTCCTTGAAGTGGTCGAGGTCGATCAGCAGCAGCGCGCCGCTACGCCTGCTCGCTCGTGCCCGCTCGAGGTCTTGCTTGGCGCGCTCGGTGAACAGCAGACGATTCGGCAGGTTGACCAGTGGGTCGTAGTGGGCGAGTTGGTCGAGTTCCTCGCGAGAGCGTTTCAGCGCCGAGAGGTCGGAGAACACCGCTACGTAATGGCTGAGATTACCCTGGTTGTCGTGGATGCAGCGCAGGTTCTGCCATTGCGGATACACCTCGCCGTTCTTGCGGCGGTTCCAGATTTCGCCGCTCCATTCGCCATGATCTTTCAGCGCCAGCCACATCTGAGCGTAGAAGGCTGCGTCGTGCTTGCCGGAGGCGAAGAGTTTCGGTGTTTGCCCGAGTACCTCTTCGGTGCTGTAGCCGGTGATGCGACTGAACGCGGGATTGACGTGCACGATGTGCTGGCTTGGATCAGTTACCAGAACGCCTTCCTGGGTGCTGTCGAAGACCGCCGCCGCCTGTTTAAGGCTGGTTTCCTGCACATGCTGAGCACGCTGCTGCTCGTCGAAGCGGCGAAAGTGCTGTCGTCCGAGCACGAACAGCAGGGCGCTCGTGAATGCCACAAATAGAGCGCCTTTGCCCATGTGCCAGGCTTGGCTGTCGCTGCCCTTGACCAGATGGCCGAGGAGCGTGTCGCCGAGGAGAATCCACAGCATGGCCAGGAGAAAGTAGCCCAGACTCAGCCGGACGAGGTGCGTGTTCATCGTTGCTTTTGAGTCCGGTCGAGATACTGCACAGTCAAACCTCATCGCACAGCGCAGGCGCGAGGCACATCGTTAGACACGGGTGCTGCTGCATCCTGCGACGCCTGCGGCGCGACATACTGGCCTAAAGCCAGCCTGGCCACCAGTCCGGGTGGTCAGGTTTCAGCCGCTGCAGGTAGTGTGCGCCTCCAAGCTGGCGCATCTGCTGGCGAATCCACGCAGCGCGGTTGTTCACGTACCCGCTCGGTTTGCCCGCGTGCCATTGCCGCGGATTTGGCAGCACCGCAGCCAGCAGGCTGGCCTGGCGGGCGGATAAATACGATGCGCCGGTACCGAAATGGTGCTGTGCTGCCGCTTGCGCACCGAAGATGCCATCGCCCCATTCAACGCTATTGAGGTAGACCTCAAGGATGCGCTGCTTGGGCCACAGCAGTTCGATCAGTGCGGTGAACCAGGCTTCCAGACCTTTGCGCGGCCAACTGCGGCCGGACCAGAGGAACAGATTCTTCGCTACCTGCTGACTTAGGGTGCTGGCACCGCGCAGTGATACGCCACGCTCATTGTGGCTGAGGGCGGCGCGAATTGCTGCGACGTCGAAGCCCCAGTGGTCGGCAAACTTCTGGTCCTCGGCAGCGATCACCGCCATTTTCAGATCGTCCGGCAGCTCGCGCCAGGGCCGCCAGTCGCGGGTCAGGTCGATAGTTTCGCCTGTGCGCCAGGACTCGATCTTGCGCTCGATCATCAAAGCGGTGAACGGCGGAGGCACCCAGCGAAACAACAGGACCAGCAGCACCAATAGGCCGATCAGCCAGAGCAGCAGTTTGGACAGGCGCAGCAGAAGGTTTCGCAACATGGCACGTGGTCGTGGGCGAAAAGAGCCGGCATTATAGCGACCGTTCAAGCCATCGACTGGAAAAGGCAATGATTCGTTATTATCTCGTGCTTGCCGCCCTTTTCGGTTTCACCGGCGTAGCGCTCGGCGCCTTCGCCTCCCACGGCCTCAGAAGTCAGCTGAGCCCGGCCTATCTGGCCGTTTTTCAGACGGGCGTGCAGTATCAGATGATTCACGCGCTGGCGCTTTTCGGCGTCGCGCTGCTCGCATTGCAACGGCCCAGTCGCCTGCTGAACGCGGCTGGCGCCTTGTTCGCCGCTGGCATTCTGTTGTTCTCAGGCAGCCTGTACCTGCTCACGCTCAGTGGAATCGGCAAGCTAGGCATGATCACGCCGATAGGTGGCACCGCCTTTCTCGCAGGTTGGTTATGTCTGGGGCTTGCCGGCTGGCGCTTACGCGGCTGAGCGAGACGAACGGCCGCGGGCTTCGCGTTGGTGGCGTGGGTGATTCGGGCTAGAATGCCGTCCCCTTTTCGCAATGGCGGCGAACAGCATGCATATCCAGTTGAATGGCGAACCCTATGAGCTGCCAGCCGGCGAGACGGTGGCCGACCTGCTGGTGCGTCTTGAGCTGAGCGGGCGCCGTCTGGCCGTCGAGCTCAACCGGGACATCGTGCCGCGCAGCGCGCACGCGTCCACGCCGCTCAGCGAGGGCGATCATGTCGAGGTGGTTCACGCCATCGGTGGCGGCTAGCTGATCGCGTCCCTTCGAATTACGCCGCCAGTGCGGCGCCCAGTCCGCAGCAATACGTCCGAACGAGGATTTCCCATGCGCCCAGTTCCGAACGACAAGCCCTTTATCCTGGCCGGTCGCACCTATCAATCGCGGCTGCTGGTTGGCACCGGCAAGTACAAGGATCTCGAGGAGACGCGTGCGGCCATCGAAGCGTCGGGCGCCGATATCGTCACCGTTGCGGTACGCCGCACCAACATCGGCCAGAATCCGGGCGAGCCGAACCTGCTCGATGTGATCAGTCCCGAGCGTTACACCATCCTGCCGAACACTGCTGGTTGCTTCACGGCCGAAGACGCGGTGCGCACATGCCGCCTGGCGCGCGAACTGCTCGATGGTCACAAGCTGGTCAAGCTCGAAGTGCTGGCCGATCAGAAGACCCTGTTTCCGAACGTGATCGAAACCCTCAAGGCGGCAGAAGTGCTGGTCAAGGACGGTTTCGACGTCATGGTGTACACCAGCGACGACCCGATCATCGCCCGTCAACTGGCCGAGATGGGCTGCATCGCGGTGATGCCGCTAGCTGGACTGATCGGCACCGGCCTGGGCATCTGCAACCCGTACAACCTGCGCATCATCCTTGAAGAAGCCACCGTTCCCGTGCTGGTGGATGCCGGGGTCGGTACTGCCTCGGATGCGGCCATCGCCATGGAGCTGGGCTGCGAAGCGGTTTTGATGAATAGCGCCATTGCCCATGCGCAAAACCCGGTGCTGATGGCTGAGGCGATGAAGTACGCCATCGAGGCCGGCCGTCTGGCCTATCTCGCCGGGCGCATGCCGAAAAAGCTTTACGCGAGCGCCTCATCGCCGCTGGATGGGCTGATTCGCTAAAACGGCTTGTGGCCGACCCTGACCTCGTGTCGGGGTCGGCTTTTTTATTTCTCGCAGGTAGACCATGACAGAGCAAACCCCCGCGGTTGAAGAGCAGCAAACCGAGCACCGCCGTACCATCAAGAGTTTCGTGATGCGCGCCGGGCGTATGACCGAAGGCCAGCAGCGCGGTCTCGAACAAGGCTGGCCGAAATTCGGGCTGGTGCTCGAGGATGGTCTGCGCAATTTCGACGAAGTGTTTGGCCGCAGTGCGCCGCGTACCTTCGAGATCGGGTTCGGCATGGGCCATTCCACGCTGGAAATGGCCGGCGCGGCGCCGGATCAGGACTTCATCGGCGTGGAAGTGCATAAACCCGGTGTCGGTGCGCTGCTGAGCGGACTTGTGTCACAGAAATTAAACAACGTCAGGGTCTACAGTTGCGACGCTTTGGAGGTGCTGCGCGATTGCGTAGCCGATGCCAGTCTGGACCGCGTGCTGCTGTTCTTTCCGGACCCATGGCACAAGAGCCGTCATCACAAGCGGCGCATCGTTCAGCCGGCCTTCGCCGAGCTGGTGCGCAGCAAGTTGAAGGTCGGCGGCGTGCTGCATATGGCCACCGACTGGGAGCCCTACGCCGAATACATGCTTGAGGTGATGAGCGTCGCCCCGGGCTATCGCAATCTGGCTGAGGACGGGCGCTGCGTACCACGCCCGCCAGAGCGGCCGGTAACCAAGTTTGAACGCCGTGGCGAGCGGCTCGGTCACGGCGTCTGGGACCTGAAGTTCCAGCGCATCGACTAAGAAACGTTACGACAAGCAGCACCGAGACACCCGCGACCGCCGCCGGGCCGCCCTGTAGGTAGGGCCCGTCAGCGCTATCGCTTGCCAGACTCAAACGAAGAGCCGCAGCAGCGGCCAGGGATAAAAGTGCCTGCCAGGAAGGCACGCCTGCACACACCATATAACAATGCATCGCCGACGGCTGGGTATACCAAGCAGTGCCCAGCGTCGTGCGCAATTGGGGGAGTAGACGATGTACGGAAAGATTGGAATTCTGTTGTTGGCGGCCTGTGCCGCATGGCAGGCACAGGCAAAGGTAGATAGCGCCGAGGCCGCCCGGCTGGGGCAGGACCTTACCCCGCTTGGCGCTGAGCGGGCTGGCAATGCTGCCGGTACCATCCCTCCGTGGACGGGTGGCGTTGCGCCGCCGGCCGGCTACGAGCCGGGGATGCACCATCCCGACCCGTATGCCTCCGACTCGATGCTCTATCGTGTTGATCGGACCAACCTGGACCAGTACAGCGGTCAGCTCTCCGAAGGCTTGAAGGCCTTGCTGGAGCGCTACCCGGACTACCATCTGCGTGTCTTTCCGACCCGCCGCAGTGCTTCGGTGCCGCAGCGCATCTATGACGCTACGCGTTTCAACGCTGTTAGCGCCGAGCTGATTGCCAACGGTAACGGCATCCTGGGAGCCGCAGCCGGAATTCCGTTCCCGATCCCGCAGAGCGGTATCGAGGTCATCTGGAATCACATCCTGCATTACAAGGGCGACCAGACCCACATGGTCAACAACCAGGCCGTTGTGATTGGTGGCAGGGCCAATTACATCAAGCGCGACCGGCATGTTTACTACGTCTACAACCGCGAGGGGATGACCCAAGGGGATCTGGACAATACCGTGCTGTACTACAAGTACCGGGTTACAGCGCCGGCCAAGCTTTCCGGCACCGCGCTCGTGGTGCAGGACCCTCTGGATCAGGTGCTGACTACCCGCAAGGCTTGGCGCTACAGCCCGGATGATCGCCGTGTGCGCCGCCTGCCTTCGCTTGCCTATGACTCACTGCAGCCCGACACCAGTGGTCTGGCTACGGCCGACGTGGTCGACTCTTTCAATGGTGCGCCGGACCGGTACGACTGGGAGCTGCTCGGCAAGCGCGAGATGCTGATGCCCTACAACAGCTATGCGGTGCACCAGAAGGGCATTCCCTACGACACCATCGTTCAATCGCGCACGCTTAATCCAGAGCTGCTGCGCTACGAGCTGCATCGCGTATGGGTTGTCGAGGCGACTTTGCGCAAAGGCTTCGGGCACCTGTACGACAAGCGCCGGTTCTATATCGACGAGGACAGCTGGGCGATCCTCGCGGTCGACCTGTATGACGAGAAGGGTGCCCTGATTGGTCTGCAGGAGAGCCACCCGATCAGCTATTACGATGTGCCGATGTTCAACAGCACGCTGGAAACGTTGTACCACCTCAAGGACGGCAACTATTTCGTCGACGGGCTGGATAACAACGAGCAGATGTATGATTTCGGCGCAAAGCTGAGTCCTCGCGACTTCTCGCCTCAGGCGCTGCGCCGGGGCGGAAACTGATCCTCGGACACGAATGAAAAAAGCCGCCCTGCAAGGCGGCTTTTTCGTTTTCGGCCAAGGCCGCTTATAGCGAATCGCCCGCTGCCAGGCTGACACGCGTTCCGGCGCTGCCCTGAACGATTGCTTCGATATCACCAAGCGAGCCGATCACCGCGACCTTGCCGGTGTTGCGAGCGAACTCGCAGGCTGCTTGTACCTTCGGGCCCATGGAGCCCGCAGCGAAGCCCAGGCGCTCCAGTTCGTCGGGATGCGCTTCATGGATGCGGCGCTGCTCTGGTGTTCCCCAGTTCAGATAGGCGCCGTCGACGTCAGTGGCGATCACCAGCAGGTCTGCGCTCAGCTGTTCGGCCAACAGAGCCGAGCACAGATCCTTGTCGATCACTGCCTCCACGCCTTGCAGCCGACCGTTCTGGTCATACACGGTAGGGATTCCTCCGCCACCGGCGCAGATCACTACGCTGCCTTTCTCCAGCAGCCAGCTGATCGGTCGGATCTCGAAAATGCGCTTCGGCCTTGGGCTCGGCACCACGCGGCGAAAACGGTCTCCGTCGGCGGCAATGCTCCAGCCTTTTTCCTTGGCCAGCTGCTCAGCCTCTTCGCGGCTGTAGACTGGTCCGATCGGTTTGGTGGGCTTTTGGAAGGCCGGGTCGGCGGCATCTACCTCCACCTGCGTCAGCAAGGTGGCGAAGGGCACCTCGAACGGGAGGAGGTTGCCCAGCTCCTGCTCGATGATGTAGCCGATCATGCCCTCGGTTTCCGCACCCAGCACATCCAAGGGGTAGGTGGGAACATCCTTGTAGGCCGCTCCCTGCAATGCCAGCAGTCCGACTTGCGGGCCGTTCCCGTGGGCCACCACCAGTTCGTTGCCCGGCGCGATCCGTGCAATCTGGGTGCACGCAATCCTCACATTCTCGCGCTGGTTCTCCGCGCTTAAAGGCTCCCCTCTGCGAAGCAGGGCATTACCGCCCAGTGCGACTACGATACGCATGTGTGTTCCTCCAAAGTGCGCCCGCGGTGCGGGCGCTAGGTGGATCAGATGTCGGCGAGGGTGGATACCAGGATCGCCTTGATGGTGTGCATGCGATTTTCGGCCTGTTCGAAGGCTATGCAGGCAGGCGACTCGAATACCTCTTCGGTAACCTCGATACCGTTGGCCAGATGCGGATAGCGCGCGGCAATCTCCTTGCCGACCTTGGTTTCGCTGTTGTGAAAGGCCGGCAGGCAGTGCATGAACTTTGCCCGTGGATTGCCGGTGGCCTGCATCAGCGAAGGGTTCACCTGATAGGGCAGCAACTGCTCGATACGCTCGGCCCAGGCCTCAACCGGCTCACCCATGGATACCCATACGTCGGTGTGGACGAAATCGACGCCCTGGACTGCGGCCTTTGGATCCTCAGTGAGCATTAGTCGCGCACCGCTTTGCTCGGCGAACTCGTTGCACGCCTTGACGTGCTCTTCGCTTGGCCACAGCGCCCGCGGCGCCGCGATGCGCACATCCATACCCAGCTTGGCACCGATCAGCAGCAGTGAATTGCCCATGTTGTTTCGCGCGTCGCCCAGGTAGGCGTAGCTGATCTGATGCAGCGGCTTGTCACTGTGCTCGCGCATGGTCATGACGTCGGCGATCATCTGGGTCGGGTGATATTCGTCGGTCAGGCCGTTGTAGACCGGTACGCCAGCGTAGCGGGCGAGCTCTTCGACGATCTCCTGCTTGAAGCCGCGATATTCGATGGCGTCGTACATGCGGCCGAGCACCCGGGCCGTGTCCTTCATGCTCTCCTTGTGGCCAATTTGCGAGGAGTTGGGGTCGATATAGGTAACGTTGGCGCCCTGATCGTAGGCGGCCACCTCGAACGCGCAGCGAGTGCGGGTCGAGGTTTTCTCGAAGATCAGCGCGATGTTCTTGCCCTTGAGGTGCTGGCGCTCAGTGCCGGTGTATTTGGCGCGCTTGAGGTCGCGGGACAGGTCAAGCAGATAGCGCAGCTCGCGCTCGCTGTGGTGCATGAGGCTTAGCAGGCTGCGGTTATGAATGTTGAAAGCCATGATGAAGATCCTCTTTACGCGGACGTGCCGGCCGGAGACCGGCACGTTGATCCGAGATCAATAGTCGAGAGCGTCGCGAATGATCGGGCAGGTCATGCAGTGGCCGCCGCCACGGCCACGGCCCAGTTCGCTGGCACTGATGGTGATTACCTCGACACCGGCCTTGCGCAGTTGGGTATTGGTGAAGGTGTTGCGGTCATAGCCGATCACGACGCCGGGTTCGAGGGCTACAACGTTGTTGCCGTCGTCCCACTGCTCGCGCTCGACCTCGTAGCTGTCGCCGCCTGTCTCCACCACCCGTAGCGCGGGAAGGCCCAATGCTTCGGCGACCACCTGCAGGAAGCTCGCGCCCTCGCGGCGCAGGTCGATACCGCCCGGTTTGCTCTCGTCGGGACGCAGGCTGAACGGCACGATGCCATTCACCACCTCGGGGTAGATCGTCACCAGGTCGCGGTCGCAGAAGCTGAACACGGTATCCAGATGCATCGCTGAGCGAGACCGTGGAAGGCCTGCAACGATCACCCGCTGGGCGGCGCCATGATTGAACAGCGACTGTGCCAACTGACCGATGGCCTGGCGGGAGGTGCGCTCGCCCATACCGATGAGCACCACCCCATTGCCGATTGGCATCACGTCGCCGCCTTCCAGGGTAGCCAGGCCGTGGTCGAGCTCGGGGTCGCCATACCAGACCTTGAAGTCTTTGCCGGCGAACTCGGGGTGGAAACGATAGATCGCTGTGGTGAGCAGCGTCTCCTGACGCCGTGCCGTCCAATGCATGGGGTTTAGCGAGACGCCGCCGTATATCCAGCAGCTGGTATCACGGGTGAAGATCGTGTTGGGCAGTGGCGGCAGGATGAAGCTCGAGTGCCCGAGATAGTCACGAAACATGCTGACGATTTCGCCGCTCTGGGTACCAGGCAGGTCACTGCCAGCTACGCCGCCAATCAGGTATTCAGCCAGTCGTCGCGGCTGTTGCTCCTCGAGCCAACTGCGAACCTCGTTTTGCAGGCCGATGCCAACCTGGTTGGGCGTGATCTTGCGGTCGAGAATCCACTTCAATGCTTCTGGATTGGCCACTGTTTCGGTCAGCAGGTTGTGCATTTCCAGGACTTCGACGCCGCGTTCTCGCATCTTCGTGACGAAGTCGAAGTGGTCACGCTTGGCCTGGTTCACCCACAGCACATCGTCAAACAGCAGCTCGTCACAGTTGGTTGGGGTCAAGCGCTGATGGGCCAGGCCCGGCGAGCAGACCATTACCTTGCGCAGCTTTCCAGCTTCGGAATGGACGCCCAGCTTTGGTGTTTGCGGGGTCATGTCTGTACTCCTTGCAGTCTTCGCACCTGTGGGTGCTTAGTGGCTCGCCACCGCTTTTGGCGGTGGGCGAGGGTTGCCGGAACTTGCTTCCGGTGGTCAGAGAGAGAGGAATCCTTCGTACAGCCCGTAGGCGGCGATCGCCGCACCGATCAGTACTGCGGCGAAAATCAGTTTCTCCAGCGAGGTGAACACCGGCTGCCCGAGTTCGCGTTTGGCCTTGGCGAACAACAGGGCACCTGGGGCGTAGAGCAGTGCGGACAGCAATACGTACTGGATGCCACCGGCATAGACCAGCCATACCGCATATAGCGTTGCGATCACGGCTGTGAGCAGGTCCTTGCGCCGCTCACCGGGTGCACTCTCGTAGCCTTCGCCACGCACACCGAGTAGCAGTGCATAGGCAGCCGACCAGAAATAGGGCACCAGGATCATCGAGGTGGCTAGGTACAGCAGGCTAAGGTAGGTCGAGGCGCTGAATAGCGTGATGATCAGGAACAGCTGGATCAGCCCGTTGGAGAGCCACAGCGCGTTGGCCGGAACGTGATTGGCATTCTCCTTGCGCAGGAAGCGGGGCATGGTGTCATCGCGCGCGCTGGCGAAGAGGATCTCGGCACAGAGCAGAGTCCAGGACAGCAGAGCACCGGCCAGTGAAACCACCAATCCGACGCTGATCAGGATTGCGCCCCAGCGCCCTACCACTTGTTCCAGAACGCCAGCCATGGATGGGTTCTTCAGGCCGGCCAGCTCGGCCTGGCTCATGATGCCCATCGACAGGACGTTCACCAACACAAGCAGTGCAAGCACGCCGATGAATCCGATCACCGTGGCTTTACCGACGTCGCTGCGTCGCTCGGCACGTGCCGAATAGACGCTGGCGCCCTCGATGCCGATGAACACCCACACTGTCACCAGCATCATGTTGCGCACCTGCTCCATGACGCTGCCAAGCTCAATGTTGCCGCGTCCCCAGAAGTCGGCGGTGAACACTTCCAGGCGAAACGCTACGGCGGTGATGACGATAAAGAGCAACAGAGGCACGATCTTGGCGATGGTGCTGATCAGGTTGATGAACGCGGCCTGCTGGATGCCGCGTAGAACCAGCAGGTGTACGCCCCACAGGACCAGCGAGGCGCCGATCACCGCTGGCAAGGTATTGCCCTCTCCGAATATCGGGAAGAAATAGCCGAGCGTACTAAAGAGTAGGACGAAGTAGCTGACGTTGCCGATCCAGGCGCTGATCCAGTAACCCCAGGCGGACGAAAAGCCCATGTAGTCGCCAAAGCCCGCCTTGGCGTAGGCATAGACACCGGCATCGAGTTCCGGCTTGCGGTTGGCCAGGGTCTGGAAGACGAAGGCCAGGCTGAGCATACCGACCGCGGTAATTGCCCAGCCGATCAGGATTGCACCGGCGCTGGCACTAGCTGCCATGTTCTGCGGCAGGGAAAAGATCCCGCCGCCGATCATCGATCCCACTACTAGTGCAACCAGTGCGCTGAGTTTCAGTTGTTTCGAGGCCGTGGCCATGGTTCTGCCTCCTTTGCAAATCAGAGCAGCTGAGGCCATTAAATGCCTGCCTGTGACGGTGTGATGACCAGCGTCAAGAGAACCAGGGTAATGGAGTGCAACGATCACACTGTCTGATGGGGCCCGTGCTAGACAGCCCGGCGCCAAAACACGTGCGCGTCGAAAATGGACCTGAAGGGAGGGTTATGCAGTGTTCAGATCCGGTCATGCAGTGGTCAGTCGGCCCGCGTCGAAGGCCTTTTCCGGTTATCACCTCGTTCTCGACTATCACGTCGAGGGCGCGGAGCGGAAACCGGAGTGGGCATGCTTTCATTTGCACGGCACGGTCGATCGGACGCCGATCGACGAGCTGTTTCGCCTGCATCGGGACGTAGCCTGCAATTTCCTGCAGCGTGTTCGTCAATCCCTGCGCAAGCAGGGTGCAGCTCTGCACTCGGACGTCCTGTTCGCCTTTCATGCCGACTATGATCCTATGTTCAAGGATCTGCGCCAGCAGCTGCATTGCGAGCCTGGCGAGCCGATTGATCTTGACCGCTTTTTGCGTGAAGGCTGAACGGCGCTAGTTGCGATCGGCGATTACACCGACGAGGAAGAAGATCAGCAGCAGTACTGGGGCCAGGCTGTAGTTGTTCAGATGGGCCAGGCCCTGGGTCATCCACGGCGTCAGGAAAACGATGGCCAGGCCGTAGCCCACCGCGCAGACCAGTACGAAGATCAGTGTGCGGAAAAAGAAGTTAAGGCTGCTGACAGCGCCCTTTACCCAGGTATTGATTGCCGGGCCGAAGAGGACGAAGAGTGTGGCCATGAGCGCCAGTGAAATATCGGAAAGGTGGCTGCGGCTCCAGCGCGACAGTGTAACGATCAGGTCGAGTAGCAAATCCATCCGGTGTCCTTAAGGCAGGAAGCTCTGTAGCAGGTCGTTGAGAAACAATTGGCCCTTGGCCGTCGCCACCAAGCGAGAGGGATCGGGTGACAGCAAGCCGCGGGCCTCGGCAACACGGCGGGGCTCGGCAAGCATGTCCAGGGCCAATCCGGTGCGCTGAGTGAACAGCATGGCCGGTACGCCGTCGGTGAGGCGCAGCACATTCATCAGGAATTCGAAGGGTAATTCATCGGTAGTGAGCTGCTTTTCGCCGGCGCGAAAGGCTTTGGCCCGATCGAGGTAGTCCTTTGGCAGGCGGGTTTTCCAGCTGCGCAGGATGCGTCCGTCGGTGTGGCTGAGCTTGGCATGGGCGCCGGCGCCGACGCCGAGGAAATCGCCGAAGGTCCAGTAGTTCAGGTTGTGATGGGCCTGGCGCCCGGGCTTGGCATAGGCCGAGGTTTCGTACTGGTGGTAGCCGTGCTCGGCGAGCAGCGTCTGGCCGGCTTCCTGGATGTCCCAGAGGATGTCATCTTCAGGTAGCTGCGGCGGCTGGCTCCAGAACACCGTGTTCGGCTCCAGGGTCAACTGATACCAGGACACATGCGTCGGTTGCTGCGCGATGGCGATGCGCAGGTCGCTCAGCGCATCCTCCAGGCTCTGATCCGGCAGGCCGTGCATGAGGTCGAGATTGAAGTTGTCGAACCCTGCGTCGCGCGCCATATCGGCTGCGCGAATCGCTTCATCGCCGTCGTGAATGCGCCCGAGCGCCTTGAGCTTGGACGCCTGGAAGCTCTGTACGCCAATGGAAAGTCGGTTGATGCCGAGCTGGCGATAGTCGCGGAACTTGGCCTGCTCGAATGTCCCTGGATTGGCCTCCAAGGTGATTTCGATGTCGTCTGCAAAGCCAACCAGCCTTTCCAAGCCTTCGACAATGGCTGCCAGCGCCTTGGCGGAAAACAGGCTAGGTGTGCCGCCGCCGAAGAAGATCGAGCTCAGCCGGCGACCCTGGACATGCTCGAGGTCATCGCGAAGATCCGCCAGCAGCGAGGCGACATAGGCCTCCTCGGGCAGCTCGGGGCCGGCCGCATGGGAATTGAAGTCGCAATACGGGCACTTGCGCACGCACCAGGGGATATGGACGTAGGCCGCCAGCGGTGGAAGTTCGAAGCGATTCCGGCCGGATGCAGGCACAGGGCTTGCGGCGTTCATATCCCCAGCCGCTGCTTGAGCAGGGCCATGGCGCGTGCACGGTGGCTGAGCTGGTTCTTCCGCGCTGCCGGCAGCTCGGCACTGGAGCATTCGCATTCCGGTACCCAGAACAGCGGGTCGTAGCCGAAGCCGTGCTCGCCGCGCGGAGCATGCAGGATGCGACCGTGCCAGAGGCCTTCGCAGATGATCGGCAGCGGATCCTCAGCGTGGCGTACCAAAGCCAGAGCACAGACGAACTGCGCGCCACGTTCGGCATCTGGAACGTCACGCAGAACATCCAGCAGCTTGGCATTGTTGGCGGCATCGCCCTGGCCGTCGGCATAGCGTGCCGAGTAGATCCCCGGTGCGCCGCCAAGGGTATCGACGGCCAGGCCGGAGTCGTCAGCGAGCGCCGGCAGACCGGACAGTCGGGCTGCATTGCGCGCCTTGAGAATGGCGTTCTCGATGAACGACAGACCGGTTTCCTCCGGCTCGATATCGCTGAACTCGGCGATCGAGCGCACGCGTACGGTGTCGCCGAGCATTGCCTGTAGCTCTTTGAGCTTGCCGGCGTTATGACTGGCCAGCACCAGTTCAGGGAAAGGCATCATCGGTCGGGGTAGAACTCCTGGCTGAAGTCAAAGCTGAACGGGTCACCGCCAGCTGGTTTCACGGTAAGGCTGAAGCGCAGGGTTTCCTGCGAGTCGAATGGGAATTGCGCCAGATAATAGAGCGCCTCTTCGCCTTCCTTGAGCTGCTTGAAGGTCAGTGAGCGATCCTGCCCGAGCAGGTTCCTCACCTGCCCGCTTACCTGCGCCGCCACAGGCTTGCCGCCTTTTAGCACCGAGATGTTGATCACGCCCTGAGTCTTGCTGCGCGTCAGGCCCGCTGCCGCGGCGATATCGGGCTGTAGAAACCCGGAGTTGAAGGCGATGTAGTGGATGTCGTAGTCGCCGACGCTGTGCTTGCGCTCCGCCAGTGCGGGCAGCGTAAGCAGGGCGGCCAGCAGGCCGATGAGAACTTGTTTCATATGTTTTCCTCCAGCGTTGAACCGCTCAGCGGGAAGGTCCCGTGACACGGTAGATGCCGATTTCACCCAGCAGATTTGGCCATGCTCGACTGGCCCAGCCGTGCCTGTGGTCTCGGTCAACGGCAAGGCGCTCGAGCACCCTGGCACCGCTTTCCTGGCATAGCCGCTCGAAATCCTCGAATGTGCAGAAGTGAATATTCGGCGTGTTGTACCAAGTGTAGGGGAGGAACTCGGATACGGGCATGCGGCCTTTGCTCGCAAGGTACCAGCGGCAGCGCCAATGGCCGAAGTTGGGGAAGGTGATAATGCACTGCCGACCGACGCGCAGCATTTCCTTCATCAGCTTGTCGGGATAGTGCACGGCCTGCAGCGCCTGGGTCATGACCACCATGTCGAAGCTATCGCTGGCGAAGTTGCCCAGACCCAGATCGAGGTTCTGCTCGATGACATTGACGCCCTTGTCGATGCAGGCGGCAATGTTGTCCGGATCGATTTCCAGGCCGTAGCCGCTGACCTGCTTGTGATCGCGCAGCCAGGCCAGCAGCTCACCATTGCCGCAGCCGAGGTCGAGTACTCGGCTGCCGGCCGGAATCCACTCTTGGATGATGTCCAGATCGGCGCGCATCTTCGTTCCTTATACGGCTATGCGGTTCATGTAACCGCGGAAGGCTTGCAGGTAGCGTGGGTTGGGGATCAGAAAGGCGTCGTGGCCTTGTGGCGCGTCGATCTCCAGGTAACAGACGTCCTTGCGCGCGGCGAGCAGCGCGTCGACGATTTCCCGCGAGCGCTCTGGTGAAAAGCGCCAGTCGGTGGTGAAGGACATGACGCAAAAGCGCGCCTGGGCGACCTCGAAGGTCTTGGCCAGATCGTCGTCGTTGGCCGCGGCCGGGTCGAAATAATCCAGCGCCTTGGTCATCAGCAGATAGGTATTGGCGTCGAAACGCCCGGAAAACTCCTCGCCCTGATAGCGCAGGTAGCTCTCGACCTGAAATTCCACGCTGTTGAAGTCGTAGTTGAGCTTCTCGCTCTTCAATCCGCGGCCGAACTTGGTGCCCATGGCATCATCGGATAGGTAGGTGATGTGGCCGACCATGCGCGCCAGCATCAGGCCGCGCTTGGGAATCACGCCCATCTCCTGGAAATGGCCGCCGTGGAATTCCGGGTCGGACAGGATGGCCTGGCGCGCGACTTCGTTGAAGGCGATGTTCTGTGCCGACAGCCTGGGCGCCGAGGCGATGGCCAGGCAATGGCGTACTCGCTCAGGGTAGCTGATGGTCCATTGCAAGGCCTGCATGCCGCCCAGGCTGCCGCCTATCACCGCTGCCCATTGGGCGATGCCAAGGCAGTCGGCCAGAAGTGCCTGACTGTGCACCCAGTCTTCCACTGTCACCACTGGGAAGTCTGCACCATAGGGCTTGCCGCTGGCCGGGTTGGTGCTGCTCGGGCCGGTCGAACCATTGCAGCCGCCCAGGTTGTTCAGGCTGACGACGAAGAAATGATCGGTATCGATGGCCTTGCCCGGGCCTATGCAGGAATCCCACCAGCCGGGTTTGCGGTCGTCCATGCTGTGGTAGCCGGCGGCATGATGGTGGCCGGAAAGTGCATGGCAGATGAGCACGGCATTGCTGCGCGCGGCGTTCAGCTCGCCATAGGTTTCATAGATCAGCTGGTAATCAGCTAGCGTACGGCCGCAGGCGAGTGTCAGTGGTTCGGCAAAATGCGCGACCTGCGGAATCACCAGGCCAACGGAATCGGCGGGAATGGCAGTGGGCATCGACCCTGGCTCTTGCTTGAAGAAGGCGGCAAAGTCTAAAGGTATGCGCGTTGCAATTCATCCTGAAATGCAACGCGAGGAAGGCTCTTGCCAATTCGTCGGTAGCGTCGAGCGAATTGGCCGCAGGCGTTAGCTGATCTGTGCGCTGGCCAAGCTGACCACTTTTTCCTGCCGCCGCATCGGCGCTGGCCGTCGCAAAGCGCGCAGCATCTCCGCGGCCTGTGCCAGTTGCAGCTCCAGCTCGCCGCTGTAGCGAGTCAGCAGTTGCCCGCGCTGGCTATTTTGCTGGCTTTCCGTGGCCAGGCTCTTGAGCCGCAGGATGTGCGTCTCCAGCTGCTGCTTGTGCTCCAGGGAGTACTGCAGCAGTGGCGTCAGCGCATCCCCCGCCCATTGTTCGGCTTCCAGGCGCAGACGCTGATGCAAGCCGATGACTTCCTGCACCAGCGTGGAGAAGAAGCGCCGGGTCAGCGTGCGTTGTTCGGTAAGCAAGGTCTTGAGCTGCAGACGAAATTGGTCAGCCTTGTTCTGCAACGCTCGCAGCTCACGCTGATAAGGCTGCAGTTGGAACGTTGGTGGGTCGATACCGTGCAACGGGTTCTCTTCGTTGTGTCGGCGGTAGATCGCCGCAACCATCTTGTTGGCGCGTTCGGCCTCCTGCTCGAGGATACCCAGATCCTGTTCCACCGAGCGGAAGAAGTGCAGGATCGCCAGGTTGATGCCCAGCGTCGTCAAGCTTCCGGTAAGGCTGCGACGTAGTCGGGTCAGGTGCTCTTCGAGGCGCTCGGCGCGTATCGCTGCACGCAACAGTTCGCCTTGGCGTTGCAGTAGTCGCTGGTTGGTCTTCAGGTCGAGCAGGCGCTTATGGTGGCAGTTATGGTCGTGACGCGTGCGAGCGGTAAGCTCAAGCAGCATCTGCCCGTTACCCTGCTGATGGTTGGCCAGCATGTCACGCTGTTCGATGACCTTTTCCTGGCGCAGCTTGAGTGCATGCTGACTGTTCTGCACCATTGCCAGCACCTGGTGCACCACTTGATCTTCGAGCAGGCGTTCTTTCTGCGCCAGGATGCGCTGGCTGAGCAACTGTTCCAACTGATCCAGCTGGCTGCGTTCGAGCAGCGCGTGGTCGCCGCGAATCTTTGCCATCAGCGCCTGCTTTGCCGACAGCGGCAACACGTCTGCGCAGTCGATGCCCAGCTGCTGCGCAGTAGTGGCGCGGATCTCATCGATCGCTCGCTGCACGAAGACTTCGCCGGCCACATCGTCCCAGAG
This sequence comes from Pseudomonas sp. E45-MNA-CIBAN-0222, assembly GCF_040310405.1. Classification (NCBI taxonomy): domain Bacteria; kingdom Pseudomonadati; phylum Pseudomonadota; class Gammaproteobacteria; order Pseudomonadales; family Pseudomonadaceae; genus Pseudomonas; species Pseudomonas sp. E45-MNA-CIBAN-0222. The sequence goes on along the minus strand of NZ_JBEOPU010000002.1, from coordinate 366,249 downwards.
TACGTCGATCTTGTTCAGTACAGCGAACAGGCTGGCCTGGGTGTCCTCGTCGAGCTGGCGGATGTGCTGCTGCCAGATCTCCATGTCGCTGGCGGTCACGCCAGTGTCGGCTGACAGCAGGAAAACGATCGCCTGCGCATTGGGCAGCATCGACAGGGTCAGTTCCGGCTCGCTACCCAGCGCGTTCAGCCCTGGCGTATCGAGGATGCGCAGGCCTTGACGCAGCAGCGGGTGGTCGAAGTTGACCATGGCGTGGCGCCAGGCAGGCACCAGCACGGTATTGGCATTGCCGGCACTTTCCAGGCTTGCGGGATCGAAGCCCAGCTGGATCGCCTGTTCCACCGGCAGCGCTTTGGTCAGCGCCACTTGGGCGAATGCTTCGGCCATGCCATCGGGATCATGCGGGTCGAGCGGCAGGTTCAGCCACAGCCGTGGTGTGCGCTTGAGCTGGGCAATGCTGGTGTCCTGCAGGCGCGATTCAATGGGTAACAGACGGATATAGGAGCGTTCCGAGCGCGGATCGAACAGCAGCTCGGTAGGGCACATGGTGGTACGTCCGGCGCGTGAAGGCAGGATGCGCTGGCCGTAGTTGGAAAAGAACAGACTGTTGATCAGCTCGGTTTTGCCGCGCGAGTACTCGCCGACGAACGCGAGGGTGATGTGATCGGTGCGCAGCACCCGCAGCGCCCTTTCCAGGCGGGCCTCAACGCCCTCGCTGCTGAGCCTGTTGTGCGCCAGCCAACTGCGGTAGCGGGTGATCTCACGAATCAGGTCGCGCTTCCAGGTGACGTAGGCGTCTACCTGTCGATCGAGTCGTTCCATGCTCATCCAACTCCTGGAAGTGTGATTCGGCGAATTATCGGATCCGCCGTTACGAGGTCAATTCATTCGAAGCCTGGTGTGACCGAGCGGGCAAGCTAGGAGCACGGACGGTTGTCGCCGGTTCGAAGTCGTGTCTATTACTCGTTCACATCCCGCGATCGAAGTGCGGGGTAGGATGGAAACAGCCGAGAAAAAGCAGTCTACGTGCTGGCAAGCGGCAAGCCGAGGCGCTTTACGCGCCAAGGTGCCGCGATGGCAAGAAACCGTGAACGACGTCTCAGATCAACATGCGCAGAATATTCGGCATATGGGTCATGGTGGCCAGGTTGTTGACCACCAGCATGTCCAGCAGCTTGATCGCGAGAAAGGCGAATATCGGTGAGATATCCAGCCCGCCCAGGTTCGGGAGCAAGCGGCGCAAGGGCGCCAGTACCGGCTCGCAGAGCTGACCGACCAGCTGAGCCCCAGGATTCTGACTACCGGGCGCCACCCAGGACAGGATGACGCTGATGATCAGTGCCCAGAAGAAGATGTTCAGAAACAGCCCGATGATGCCGATTACCGCCCAGATCAGCAGCAGCAGGGGATTGCCGACAGTGCCGTAGGCAATCAACAGAATCAGCGCCATCAGCACCGTCTGTACGATCAGCGCAAGGAGCAGCGAGGATAGGTCCAGCGTGCCCATGCTCGGAATGATGCGACGCATCGGCCGCAGCAGCGGGTGAGTTGCCTTGACGATGAACTGGCTAAGCGGGTTGTAGAAGTCGGCGCGCACCAGTTGCAAGATGAAGCGCAGCAGCACGATAAGCAGATAGAGGCTGCCCAGCGTCTGAATGACCAGAATCAGGGCTTGCGAGAGTTGGGACATGAATGCTCCTTATTGACCCAGTTGTTCGGCCAGCTCGGCCGAGCGCTGCGCGGCGGCGTTCAACGCCTGTTGCACCAGCTGCTCGAAGCCACCGGCCTGGAAGGCTTTGATTGCCGCTTCGGTCGTTCCGTTCGGTGACGTGACGCGGCGGCGCAATTCGGCTGCATCGACATCGCCCTCACAGGCCATACGCGCTGCGCCGAGTGCAGTCTGCAGCGTCAGCTGTGCTGCGGTTTCCCTCGGCAGGCCGAGTTGCTCGCCAGCGGCGGTCATCGCTTCGATCAGGAGGAAGAAATAGGCTGGGCCGCTACCGGATACGGCCGTCACCGCATCGATCAGACGTTCCTCTTCGAGCCACAGGGCCATGCCTACGGCCGATAGCAGTTGTTCGGCCTGCTGCTTCTGCGTGTTGCTGACTTGTGCATTGGCGTACAGGCCGCTGACGCCCTGGCGCAGCAGTGACGGCGTATTGGGCATGCAGCGCACGATCGCCTGCGGGCGTGGGCCAAGCCAGCGCTGCAGGCTGTCGCAGCTGATGCCGGCAGCGATCGAGACGATCAGCGGAGCATGCTCCAGATGCGCGACGAGGTCGCGGCAGACTGCCTGCATGACCTGCGGCTTGACCGACAGCACCACTATATCGGCGCCGGCCAGTGCATCGGCGTTCTGTGCGAATGTCTGGATGCCGTGGTCGGCACTGATCTTCGCACGTTGTTCGGCACCTGGGTCGCTGGCGCGGATGGCATCTGCAGCGACGCCCTGGGCGCGCATTCCGCCGATCAGGCTGGCGGCCATGTTGCCAGCACCGATGAAGGCGATGCGGGGAGAGTTCATAGCGTTTCCTTTATTGGGGGCGACCGTAGTCACGGGCGCCGAACAGTGCGGTGCCAATACGCACCCAGGTCGCGCCTTCGGCAATCGCAGCTTCGAGATCCTGGCTCATACCCATCGACAGGGTATCGAGTTCCAGTGGCAACTCGTCGCGTAACGTTCGCAGGCGGGCAAAAGCTGCGCGCTGCTCGGCCGGGTCGTCACTGGGGGCGGGAATGCACATCAGACCACGCAAGTGCAGGCGAGGCATTGCGGCGACAGCCTGTGCCAAGTGGTTAAGTTCCTCAGGCGCGCAGCCGGATTTGCTTGCTTCGCCACTGACATTCACCTGCAGGCAGATGTTCAGTGGCGGCAGCTCGGCTGGACGCTGATCGGACAGGCGTTGGGCAATCTTCAGGCGGTCCACCGAGTGCACCCAGTCGAAGTGCTCGGCGATGGGCTTGGTCTTGTTCGACTGGATCGGGCCGATGAAGTGCCAGACCAGCGGCAGGTCCGTCAGATCGGCTTGTTTGTCCAGAGCTTCCTGCAGATAGTTTTCGCCGAAATCGCGCGCTCCGGCAGCGAAAGCGTCCCGAATGGCGGAGGCTGGCTGGGTCTTGCTCACCGCCAAAAGCCCGACCTTGGCGGGATCACGATCCACAGCTTGCGCCGCCTCACGGATGCGTGTTCCGACCTTTGCAATATTCTTCTCTATCGTGGACATTACTTGCGCCCGCCGCCTTAGGGTCTGCGCGGCATTCTACCTGCTTGCTTGTAATTGGGGAGTCCCATGGATATCACAGAACTGCTGGCCTTCAGCGCCAAGCAGGGTGCGTCGGATTTGCACCTTTCCGCCGGCCTGCCGCCGATGATCCGCGTCGATGGCGACGTGCGGCGAATCAACCTGCCGGCCATGGACCACAAGCAGGTGCATGCGCTGATCTACGACATCATGAACGACAAGCAGCGCAAGGATTTCGAGGAGTTTCTCGAGACTGACTTCTCGTTCGAAGTACCTGGCGTGGCGCGCTTCCGGGTCAACGCCTTCAACCAGAATCGGGGCGCCGGTGCGGTGTTCCGAACCATTCCCTCGAAAGTGCTGACCATGGAAGATCTCGGCATGGGCGAGGTGTTTCGCAAGATCACCGACGTACCTCGGGGCTTGGTGCTGGTTACCGGGCCGACCGGTTCGGGCAAGTCGACCACCCTGGCGGCAATGCTCGATTATCTGAACAACACAAAGTACCACCACATTCTGACCATCGAAGACCCGATCGAATTCGTCCACGAGTCGAAGAAGTGCCTGGTCAACCAGCGCGAGGTCCATCGCGACACCCTGGGCTTCTCCGAGGCGCTGCGTTCGGCACTGCGTGAAGACCCGGACATCATCCTGGTGGGCGAAATGCGTGACCTGGAAACCATCCGCCTGGCGCTGACCGCTGCGGAAACCGGTCACCTGGTATTTGGCACCCTGCACACCACATCGGCCGCCAAGACCATCGACCGCGTGGTCGACGTGTTCCCGGCCGAAGAGAAGTCCATGGTTCGCTCGATGCTCTCCGAGTCGTTGCAGGCGGTAGTCTCCCAAACGCTGCTGAAAAAGGTAGGCGGCGGCCGCGTGGCAGCCCACGAGATCATGATCGGTACGCCGGCGATCCGTAACCTGATTCGCGAGGACAAGGTGGCGCAGATGTATTCCTCGATTCAGACCGGTGGTTCGCTGGGCATGCAGACGCTCGATTCGTGCCTCAAGGGTCTGCTCGCCAAGGGGCTGATCTCGAGGGACAGCGCCAAGGAGAAGGCCAAGCAGCCGGAAAACTTCTAAGAGCCTGCTCAGCAGATCGCGAAAAGGCTCTGAAACACCCCGGGCGCCGCTCGTTGCGGCGCTTGCCACGATTGCGAGTACGACGATGGAATTCGAGAAACTTCTGCGCCTGATGGTTGAAAAGGGCGGCTCCGATCTGTTCATTACGGCCGGCGTGCCACCTTCAATGAAGGTCAACGGCAAGATCATGCCGGTTAGCAAGACAGCGATGTCCCCGGAGATGACCCGGGAAACCGTGCATGGCGTGATGAACGAGCAGCAGCGCCGCGAGTTCACCGAGAATCACGAGTGCAACTTCGCCATCAGTGCTCGTGGTATCGGCCGCTTCCGTGTCAGCGCCTTTTACCAGCGCAACCTCGCCGGAATGGTGTTGCGGCGCATCGAGACCAACATTCCCACTATCGATGAGCTCAAGCTGCCGGACGTCCTCAAGAAGCTGTCGATGACCAAACGCGGACTGGTGCTGTTCGTTGGCGCCACCGGTACCGGCAAGTCGACTTCATTGGCTTCGATGATTGGCTACCGCAACAAGAATTCCAGCGGGCACATCATTTCTATCGAGGACCCGATCGAATTCATCCACCAGCACCAGAATTGCATCGTCACCCAGCGCGAAGTCGGTATCGATACCAGCTCGTTCGAGGTAGCACTGAAGAACACCCTGCGCCAGGCGCCAGACGTGATCCTCATCGGTGAGATTCGTACCCGCGAAACCATGGACTACGCCGTGGCGTTCGCCGAAACCGGTCACCTGTGCCTGGCGACGCTGCACGCCAACAACGCCAACCAGGCGCTGGATCGCATCATTAACTTCTTCCCGCCTGATCGGCATAACCAGGTGTGGATGGATCTGTCCCTCAACCTCAAGGCCATCGTCGCCCAGCAGCTGGTGCCGACCCCTGACGGCAAGGGCCGTCGTGCGGTCATCGAGGTGCTGATCAATACGCCGTTGGCGGCCGATCTGATTCGCAAGGGCGAGGTGCATGAACTCAAGTCGCTGATGAAGCGCTCGACCGAATTGGGCATGCAGACCTTCGATCAGGCGCTATACAACCTCTATGTGCAGGGTGAAATCACCTACGAAGACGCGCTTTTGCATGCCGACTCGGCCAACGACCTGCGCCTGCTGATCAAGCTGGGTTCGGAAACCGATGGTGAGCATCTGACCAGCGTGTCGCAAGGCCTGAGTCTGGAGGTCAGCGACGAGGATCCAGGCCGCCGCTTCCGCTAATCGGCCTGTCTCGGCTCTCGGCCGATGCGCTTTCCGCTTCTGGCAGCGACGCGTTCGGCCTGGCCATCACACTGCGCGCCGGCCCGTGCGCGGCTCATCAGCTGCGGTATCAGCATGCCCTCGGGGAGGTTTTTCCAGAAGCGCACGGGCAGGTTGCTCTCCAGCACGCTACGGTTCAGGCGGGCCGGGTTAAACGTGCTTTCGTAATACGTCTTCCATAACTCGCCGCCAGGGTCCGCTGCGTTCTGCGCCAACTGCCGCCACTGTGGTGGGCAGGGTTGGGTGTAGTACATCTCCCGACCATCCCAGCAAACACCTTCTTCCGGCGTCGCAATCAGCCAGCTGTTGCCTCCCATCCGTTCGGCGAAATGCCCTGCCGCCCAAGGCAGTACGTCGTGCGCGGGCTCGAACCAGGCGACGTGCTGCGGTCCATCATTGGTCTGCAGTGGGCTGAAGCGAAGAAAGGCATGCAGATGATGGGCTTCACGGCGGACTGCCTTGATTCGCCCGTGCAGCTCGCTGCCGTCGACATCGCCTACCATTCTTGCGCTCGAGTCGCCTTGGGTGACGCGCCAGAGCACGCGATACAGCAGGCTCCAGCGATTGCCGACGCGATAGCGCGCAGCCATCTCCAGTTCGTCCAGCAGTTCTCTCGGGACGCGAATCCGCTGTTCGCATTTCGGTGAAGGTGCAGGCGACGGATTGTCGAACAGTCCCGTTGATTCATCGCCGCTGACCCAGTTCACTTCATGTGGCGAGACATGGTTCTGCAGCAGCGCGCGAGCGCGACTTCGCCACTCCTGGAAGCTTCCATCGAAGCGCACCGTGACCATTACCAGAGCGCCAGTTGCGCGGGCGTGTCGCGCAGATGCTGGTGCAGCATGGCCGACTCCTGTCCTGCCAGGCTTGGCCGGTAGTCCTGAGTGATGACGAAGGGTTTGGCTTTTTCGAGCGAGCAGCGCAGGCGGGTCAGATCCTCGAAGCGGATGCGCTTCTGCCGGCGCAGATCCACCAAGCGTTTGGCGCTGAGCATGCCGATCCCGGGAATGCGGGCGATCATCGCCGGTTCGGCGCGATTGAGGTCCACTGGAAACTGGTCGCGATGGGCCAGCGCCCAGGCCAGCTTCGGATCGATATCCAGCGCGAGGTTGCCCGGCCCGCTGAGCAGTTCGCCGGCCCTGAAGCCGTAACCGCGCATGAGGAAGTCGGCCTGATACAGGCGGTGCTCGCGCATCAGCGGTGGTGCCGCGAAAGGGACGGTGTTGGGACTGTGGGGGATCGGGCTGAAGGCCGAGTAGTAGACACGGCGCAGCCGATAGCTGCCGTACAGCGACTGGGCGGTATGCAGGATGGTGCTGTCGTCGGTGTTGTCGGCGCCAACGATCATCTGCGTGCTCTGACCAGCGGGTGCGAAGCGCGGCGCCCGCTTCTCCGCGCTGGCCTCCGTTTCGCCCTGGTGAATAGTGTGCATGGCCTGTTTGATGGTCACCACCTGCTTTTCCGGTGCCAGGCGGATCAGGCTGGCTTCGGTTGGTAGCTCGATGTTCACGCTGAGCCGGTCGGCGTAGCGACCGGCTTCGGCGATCAGCTGTGGGTCGGCGTCGGGAATGGTCTTGAGGTGGATGTAACCGCGAAATTCGTGCTCCTCACGCAGCAGCTTGGCGACCCGCACCAGCTGTTCCATGGTGTAGTCCGCCGAGCGGATGATGCCGGAGCTGAGAAACAGACCGCTGATGCAATTGCGTCGGTAAAAGTCGAGCGTCAGGCTGACCACTTCTTCCGGCGTGAAGCGCGCCCGCGGCACATCGCTGGAGCGGCGATTGACGCAGTATTGGCAGTCGTACAGGCAGAAGTTGGTCAGCAGGATCTTCAGCAGCGCGACACAGCGCCCATCCGGCGTGAAGCTGTGGCAGATGCCCATGCCACTGGTGGCGCCGAGTCCGCTCTTGCCCTTTGAGCTGCGCGTCGGCGCGCCGCTGCTGGCGCAGGAAACATCGTACTTGGCGGCGTCGGCGAGCACGCTGAGTTTGTCGATCAATTGCATGGTGGCGACCGGGATACTGTTTGCATATACAGTATCATGACCGCGCATGCCGGCAACGTCCGTCTGGCGGGGCGGTTCATGCGCATTATCGGATAAGCTGGACGTCACTCATCAATTGCACATCGAGGTTCGGATGCAGCAGAACACCCATAGCACGCTGATCGGCTATCTCCTGTGGATATTCGGTTTTCTCGGGTCCCACCGTTTCTACTACGGCAAACCCATCACCGGCACCATCTGGTTCTTCACCCTCGGCCTGTTCTTCGTCGGCTGGATCATCGACCTGTTTCTGATTCCATCGATGGATCGTGAAGCGGACATGCGCTTTCAGCCGGGACCCATCGACTACACGGTCGGCTGGATACTGCTGACCTTCCTCGGTGTGTTCGGCGTGCACCGCATGTATCAGGGCAAGTGGATCACGGGGATCCTTTACCTGTTCACTGGCGGCTTGTTCTTCATCGGGGTGCTCTACGACTTCTGGACGCTGAACTCGCAGATATCCGAGCGCAACCTCGCGCGAAGCTGAGCAGGGGCAGGAGTTTGGGGCGAGCGCGTTGCGCGCATGGATGACGCTTCATCCATGCGCGCAAGATTGAGCCTCAGCTCTGATAGCTGATGCGACCGTCAACGATGGTGTAGCGCACCGAGCCCGGCAGGCAGTGGCCCATGAATGGGCAATTGCGGCCTTTGGAATACCAGCTCTCACCAACCAAGGTCGAGCTGTTGCGGTCGAATAGCACCACGTCGGCCGGCAGTCCGGCCTGCAGTTTGCCGGCCGGAAGCGCCAGTGCTGCCGCGGGACCGCTGGTCAGCCGTGCCAGCAGGGTGGGTAGATCCAGCAGGCCATCTTCCACCAGCGTCAGGGCCAAGGGCAGCAGGACGTCCGCACTGCTGATGCCCGGTTCGGTTTCGCCGAACGGCGCCAGCTTGGCGTCGGCTTCGTGTGGCTGGTGATGGCTGGAAATCGCCGTGATCACGCCAGTCTTCACTGCCTCGCGCAAGCCGTCGCGGTCCGCTGCGCTGCGCAGAGGCGGCTGCACGTGATAAAGGCTTGAAAAGCCGTGCAACGCTTCGTCTGTGAGTATCAGTTGATACATTGCTACATCGGCCGTTACTGGAAGGCCGCGTGCCTGCGCCTGAGCGATCAATTCCGCGCCACGTGCGCTGGTCAGTTGCGCGAAATGTGCACGAACGCCAGAGCGTTCCACCAACAGGAGGTTGCGTGCCAGCGCCACGGTTTCCGCGGTTTCCGGGATGCCGGAAAGTCCGAGGAAGCTGGCCGCTGCGCCTTCGTGGGCAAGCCCGCCTTCGGCGAGGTCACTGTCCTGGGAGTGGAAGATCACCGTCAGATCGAAGGTCGCAGCATATTCCAGTGCGCGGCGCAGGTTACGGTTGCTGGCGAATTCGCTCAGGCCATTGCCGAAGGCGACGCAGCCGGCTTCGCGCAGTGCCACCAGTTCGGAAAGCTGCTCGCCGGCCAGGTTGCGCGTGAGTGCGCCGATTGGAAATACCTTGGCATGACCTGACTCACGTGCGCGGTCTAGGATCAGTTCGGTGACTGCCGCGGTGTCCAGAACCGGACGGGTCTGCGGCGGACAGCACAGGCTGGTGATGCCGCCTGCCGCTGCGGCCAGGGTCTCACTGGCAATGCTGCCCTTGCGGCTGTAGCCGGGCTCGCGCAGGGCTACAGCAAGATCGACCAGACCGGGTGCTGCGATCAGGCCTTGGGCGTCGATCGTCTGTTGCGCTTCGAAGCCGGCTGGTGCTTGGCCGATGGCTGCAATCTTGCCGTGCTGCAGGAAAATATCGGCGATTTCGTCGCGCCCGCTGACGGGGTCGATTACCTGCGCGCCGAGTATTCGGGTTGCCACCATCACTGCTGCTCCTCGGATACGGATTCAGAATCGATCTGGCGCTGCGCAGCCTGGCCGCTCATCGCCATGGACAACACGGCCATGCGAATGGCGATGCCGTAGGTGACCTGATTGAGGATCACCGATTGCGGGCCGTCAGCCACGGCGGATTCGATCTCCACGCCGCGGTTGATCGGGCCTGGGTGCATGACGATGGCGTCGGGCTTGGCCAGCGCAAGACGCTGAGTGTTCAGGCCGTAGAGCTTGTAGAACTCGCCTTCGCTGGGTAGCAGGCCGCCCTGCATCCGCTCGCGTTGCAAGCGCAACATGATCACCACGTCGACGTCGCGCAGCCCCTCGTTCATCTCGTTGAACACACGCACGCCGTACTGCTCGATGCCCTCGGGGAGCAGAGTTTTCGGTGCAATGACACGGATGTCCGGGCAGCCAAGCGTCTTCAGCGCCAGCATGTTCGAGCGCGCCACCCGCGAATGCAGGATGTCACCGACGATCGCGACCGAGAGATTTTCGAAGCTGCCTTTGTGGCGGCGAATGGTGAGCATGTCGAGCATGCCCTGGGTTGGGTGCGCATGGCGCCCGTCGCCGCCGTTGATCACCGCGACCTCCGGGCTGACGTGCTCGGCGATGAAGTGTGCGGCACCGGAGTCGGCATGGCGTACTACGAACATATCCGCGGCCATGGCTTCCAGGTTGCGCAGCGTATCGGTGAGGGTCTCGCCCTTGCTGGTGGAGGAGGTCGAGACGTTCAATGTGATGACGTCTGCCGACAGCCGCTGCGCCGCCAGTTCGAAGGTGGTACGGGTGCGCGTGGAATTCTCGAAGAACACGTTGCAGACGGTTTTTCCGCGCAGCAGTGGAACCTTCTTCACTGCGCGGGCGCCGACCTCAAGGAATGAGTCCGCGGTGTCCAGAATCTCGGTGAGCAACTCGCGGGGCAGGCCGTCGAGGGAGAGGAAATGGCGCAGCTGTCCTTGGTCGTTAAGCTGTAACGGGCGCTTGGCGTCGGTGGGCGTCATCGCAGGATCTCGGTGGGCGGCTGGAGATGGGCTGGGGCGGAAGTTACCGGCTCGTTCAGGAGGGGCTGGTTTCCATTTGTTGCTCGAGGGCCAGTGGCTCCGGCCCGATCAGCTTGATGCGCTGCTCCGGTGCCAGCGACAGGGTCGCGCCGACCACGTCAGGGCGAATCGGCAGCTCGCGGGCGTTCAGGTCGAGCAGGCATACCAGCGTCACGCTGGCGGGGCGGCCGTAGTCGAACAACTCGTTGAGTGCGGCGCGGATGGTGCGACCGGTCATCAGCACGTCGTCGATCAGGACCAAATGCTGGCCTTCGATTTCGAAAGGCAATTCCGACGGTTGAACCTGCGGATGCAGCCCCTTTTGGGTGAAATCGTCGCGGTAGAACGACACATCGAGAATGCCGAGTGGTTCGTTATGTCCCCGCGCCGCGAGCAGCGCTTGGGCAACCCAGACGCCGCCAGTACGAATGCCGATGAAACGCGGCTCCTGGATGCCGCGGTCGTTCAGGTGCTGATTCAGCGCGGCGGCCATTTCGGACAGCAGCTGTTCGGGATTGGGCAGGATCATGGGATCTCCTTCAGGTCTGGATCAGGCGGCGGGTTGATCGCTCAGCCAGCCCTCCAGCAATAGTGCGGCGGCCAGGGCATCTACCGGGCGGTCACGGTAGCCGCCATGTTGGCCCTGGCGCAGACGCTCGCCTTTGGCTTCGAACGTGGTCAGGCGTTCGTCGTGGGTGTGTACCGGCAGGTTGAAGCGGCCGTTGAGCCTGCGGGCAAACTTCTCTGCCCGGGCACTCATGTCGCTTGGTGTGCCGTCCATATTAAGTGGCAGGCCGACAACCAACGCATCGGGCTGCCATTCGCGCATCAGCGCCTCGATCTGCTGCCAGTCAGGTATTCCATTTTGTGCCTTGAGTACGCACAGCTCACGTGCTTGCCCGGTAATGACCTGGCCGACCGCAACGCCAATCTGCTTGGTGCCATAGTCGAAGCCGAGCAACAGTCGAGGCGAGCTCATGCGTGCCCAACCTGGGTGCTGAGCAGGCGCAGGTCCACGCCAAGTGACGCGGCAGCTGCGTTCAAACGTTGATCATACGGCAGGTCGAACAGGATCTCGGTGTCCGCGGGGCAGCTTAACCAGGCATTGTCGACCAGTTCGGCCTCAAGCTGGCCTGCTTCCCAACCGGCGTAGCCGAGTGCGACGAAGTGCCGAGCAGGCCCCTGGCCGTCCGCGATAGCGAATAGAACGTCCTGCGAGGTAGACATGCCCAGCGGGCCGAGCGATAGGGTGGCCTGGAACTGGAGGTCGGGCGAATGCAGAACGAAGCCCCGGTCAGTCTGTACCGGGCCGCCGGAAAAAATCGGGAGGCTCTGGCATAGCGCAGGAATTGGCTCGTCCGGACGCAACTGTTCCAGCACATCGGCAAGACTCAGGCCGCTCGGGCGGTTGATTATCAGGCCCATGGCGCCTTCCGGTCCGTGCTCGATCAGATAAATCAGCGTCTGGGCAAAGTTCGGATCGGCCATCTGCGGCATGGCGATCAGAAAGTGATGCTTGAGGTAGCTGGGCGCGGTGTTTTTCATGCGCGTTAGCTTAAGCGTTGCACCGCTTTCCGGCTACAGGTGCGACGGTTCGTCCAGCTACGTTCAACGGCTCGATAGCCTGTCGCCCCGCTCGAAGCGCCAGGTGCGGATAATTTCCACCTGGTCGAACTTCTGTCCCAGCTCTCCGGTGAAAGGTGCGAACGGCGCAGCCAGGCGCACGATACGCATTGCAGCATCGTCGAGCACTGGCTGGCCGGAAGATTCGATCACGCGCAGCTCCTGGATGGTGCCGTCACGGTTGATAGTGACCAGCATGCGCAGGCTGCCGTAAATCTGTTGACGGCGTGCTTCGTCCGGGTAGTTGAGATTGCCGATGCGCTCGACCTTTTTGCGCCATTCGTCGCGATACCAAGCGCTGATGTCGCGCATGGTGGCAGCGCTGTTCTGCCGGCTGACCCGCGGGCGCTTGGCATAGCGCTCGACATCCTGCGCCAGCTCAGCTTCGAGACTGGCGATCTCCGCGCTCAGTTGTGAGCTGTCGAATGCCGGAGCGGATTGCGGCTCGGGCTGTGGTGGAGTCTGTTGCTTGACGTCCGCCTTCTCGCGCTGTGGGCTGCGAGTGGTGACGACGGTCTTAGCCGGCTCCGGTCGAGTGCTGCGAGGCGGTGCCGCCGGCGGGGTGAACTTGCGCACCTCGGTATCCTGGAATTGCGCCTGCTCGGTGGTTTTCGGCGAGGCTTTGTGATCCAGCGTACCGCTGCCCTGTTGATTGTCTTGGGCGAGGAAGTCGGCCTCTTTAGGCTTTTCCTCGCTCTTGAACGTCGATAGGGTGATTTCCAGGGTTTTGCTGATTTGCTTGGGCTCGGACAGGGTGAAGCCCACGCCGAGTATCAGGGCCAGGTGCAACGCAGCAGCCAGAAATAGCGTGAAGCCGAGCCTGTCCGCGGGGCGGACTCGGGTGGGTTCAGGCATGGGATGGCGGGTAGCGGCGTTCATCGGGTGTCGGGTCGGCTCGAAGTGCCGCGCAGTCTGCCGGCTTTGAGCTGGGAGTCGCAAGCTCCAAGCTCAAAGCTGTTAGCTGGTTCAACCTTGCAGCTTGGCCGCGATCGCGTCCATGAGGCGTTCGCCGATGCGAGTATCGAACGCATTGTCGATTTCACGGATGCAGGTCGGGCTGGTGATGTTGATTTCGGTGAGGTAATCGCCGATCACATCCAGGCCCACAAACAGCAGGCCGCGCTTGCGTAATTCCGGGCCGACGAGTGCGGCGATCTCGCGGTCGTGATCGGACAGCGGCTGCGCTACGCCGCGGCCGCCAGCGGCCAGGTTGCCGCGGGTTTCACCAGCGGCGGGGATCCGTGCCAAGCAATAGGGTACCGGTTCGCCGTCGATCATCAGGATGCGCTTGTCGCCATCCTTGATGGCCGGAACATAGCGCTGCGCCATGATCTGGCGGCTGCCATGCTCGGTCAGCACCTCCAGGATCACCGAAAGGTTCGGGTCGCCCTCGCGGTGGCGGAAAATAGAGGCGCCGCCCATCTCATCAAGGGGTTTGAGAATGATGTCACGGTGCTCGCGGGCGAACTCGCGGAGAATGTCCGAACGTCGGCTGACCAGTGTCGGCGGCGTGCATTGTGGAAACTGGGTAGCGAAGAACTTCTCGTTGCAGTCGCGCAGGCTCTGCGGGCGATTGACCACCAGCGTTCCCGACTTCTCCGCCAATTCCAGCAAGTAGGTTGCGTAGATGTACTCGCTGTTGAAGGGCGGGTCCTTGCGCATGAGGATCACATCGAGGTCGCTAAGTGCGGCGTCGATCTCCTCATCCGTCTCGAACCAGTGTTGCGGATCGTTGAAAACCCGCAGCGGACACATGCGTGCGCGGGCCTGGTCGCCCAGCTGGTAAAGGTCGCGCTGCTCCATATAGAACAGCGTCCAGCCTCGCGCCTGGGCGGCCAACAGCATGGCCAGCGAGCTGTCCTTTTTGAAGGCGATATGCGCGATAGGGTCCATGATGATCCCGACGCGAACGGTCATGAGGTGTTTCTCCGGCAGTGGGCGGCGGGCGCCGCCAGTGGCTCAAATGTCGCTGCAGATTGGCTGTGGTTGTGCACTGGGTCAAGGAAAATCCGGATGCTTTTCCGGTTGATAGCTTGCGCATGAGGAGTGTGCTAAAAAGGTCCGGCGATTGGGTGCAGCCCATCGGTGGCAGGGCCTCCGGCGCACTGACATAACGATAAACTACGACTCACCGAGGCGATGGTAGGGCGAAATGGAACAGCACTCCGAGGGCTTGAAGGTCATGGTGATCGACGATTCGAAAACGATTCGTCGTACCGCTGAAACCCTGCTGAAGAAAGTAGGATGCGATGTCATCACCGCAGTGGACGGTTTCGATGCGCTCGCCAAGATTGCGGATACTCATCCCCGCATCATCTTCGTCGATATTATGATGCCTAGGCTGGACGGCTATCAGACCTGCGCGTTGATCAAGAACAACAGTTCCTTCAAGTCGACGCCGGTGATCATGCTGTCTTCCAAAGACGGCCTGTTCGACAAGGCTAAAGGGCGTATCGTCGGTTCCGATCAATACCTCACCAAGCCGTTCAGCAAAGAAGAGCTGCTCGGTGCGATCAAGGCGCATGTGCCTGATTTTGCACCGGTGGAGCAAGCATCCTGAAGTTCGGCATTGTTTGCCGCTGAAGCCTTCCTATGGAGAAATCATGGCTCGCGTTCTGATTGTTGATGATTCGCCGACCGAAATGTACAAGCTCACCGCCATGCTGGAAAAGCACGGTCATGTAGTGCTGAAGGCCGAGAACGGCGCTGACGGTGTTGCGCTGGCGCGCCAAGAAAAGCCGGACGTTGTCCTGATGGATATCGTCATGCCGGGGCTGAATGGTTTTCAGGCCACACGTCAACTGACTAAAGATTCTGAAACCAGTCACATTCCGGTGATCATCGTCACCACCAAGGATCAGGAAACCGATAAGGTCTGGGGCAAGCGCCAAGGGGCCAAGGATTACCTGACCAAGCCGGTGGATGAGGCGACATTGCTGAAAACCCTGAATGCCGTTCTGGCGGGCTAACGCCGGGGAAGCCAACACTCGCACAAAGGGACGTGGCCAGCATGCCTGACACGCAAACGCCGTTTCAGCAGCTGCTGGAGCTAGATAATCGATGCCGCATGTTTGCGGCGGGCCTGCCTTCTCAACAGGAAGCTGTACAGACCTGGGGAGGGATCGGTTTCCGTATGGGGGGGCGCTTGTTCGTCGCTCCGATGGGGGAGGTAGGCGAAATCCTGCATGAGCCGCGCTACACCTTGCTTCCCGGCGTTAAGAGCTGGGTCAAGGGTGTGGCGAATGTCCGAGGCAGATTGCTGCCGGTAATGGACCTCTGCGGCTATTTCGGGCTGGAGCTTTCGGCTCTGCGCAAGCAGCGCAGGGTGCTGGTGGTTGACCATCAGGACGTGTTTGCGGGGCTAACCGTCGATGAAGTCTTCGGCATGCAGCACTTTCCGGTAGAGACCTTCTCGGAGGAGTTGCCTCCGATTGAGGCATCGATCCAACCGTTTATTCACGGTGTGTTCCAGCGCGAGCAGCCCTGGCTGGTCTTCAGTCCGCACGCATTGGCTACGCATCAGGCGTTCTTGGACGTCGCGTTTTAAAAAGTTTGTAGGTGGGTCGACCGAGGTCGACCTTTTGGTTCTTGGATGGAAGCGCACGGGGGTCCAGGCGGGGGCCGGATAATGAACAAAATGAATGCTAATGCTTTATTGAGCGGGGTGCGTAGCAATACGCTGACCACCGGCCTGTTTATCGTACTGATCGTTTCGATCGTTTTGCTGTTCGCGAACTTCGCGTACGTCAACACGCAGGCGGATTACGATAACGAGTACATCGCTCACGCGGGAGAGCTCCGCGTACTGTCCCAGCAGATCGCCAAGGACGCCGTGGAAGCGGCAACCGGCACGCAGGAGGCGTTCGCGTCTCTGAAGCAGGCCCGGAACGAGTTCGATCAGCGCTGGGCTTACCTCTCGCAGGGTAACGAGAGCATCGGCTTGCCTGCTGTGCCTGAGTCGCTGCGCGACGAAGTCAATGCGGTAGAGCAGGACTGGACCACGCTGCGCCGTGACACCGACGCCATTGTTTCCAGTGAGCAAACCGTTCTTTCGCTGCACCAGGTAGCCAGTACTCTGGCTGAAACCATTCCCCAGTTGCAGGTTGAGTACGAGGAAGTCGTCGATATCTTGCTGGAAAGTGGTGCCCCGGCGGCTCAGGTCTCGGTAGCCCAGCGCCAATCACTGCTGGCCGAGCGTATTCTCGGTTCGGTGAACAAGGTGCTTTCCGGTGACCAGGACTCGGTCCAGGCAGCGGATATGTTCGGCCGTGATGCCAGTCTCTTTGGCCGGGTTCTGAATGCGATGATCGAAGGCAACGTTGCCATGGGTATCAGCGCCGTAACCGACGAAGAAGCGCTTGATCGCCTGTCTGAAATTGCCGAGCTCTTCCAGTTCGTATCCGGCTCCGTGGACGAAATTCTCGAAACTTCGCCTGAACTGTTCCAGGTGCGCGAGTCAGCGAACAGTATCTTCGAAGTTTCCCAAACCCTGCTCGACAAGACTTCTGCACTGTCGCAAGGCCTGCAGAGTCGTGCCGATGCCCGTTATCTCAACACCATCCTGGGATACGTGCTGGGCGCCTTGGCGCTGGCCTCGATCATTCTGATTGGCTTGGTCATGGTTCAGGAAGCACGTCGCCGCTTGAGCGAAACTGCCGAGAAGAACGAGCGTAACCAGGCCGCGATTCTGCGACTGCTCGACGAAATCGGCGACCTCGCGGACGGTGACCTGACGGTGGCCGCGACTGTTACCGAAGACTTCACCGGTGCGATCGCCGACTCGATCAACTACTCCATCGACCAGCTGCGTGAACTGGTAGCTACCATTAACCAGACCGCCGTTCAGGTGTCCGGTGCCGCTCAGGAAACCCAGGCGACTGCAATGCACCTGGCCGAAGCTTCTGAGCATCAGGCGCAGGAAATCGCGGGTGCCTCGGCAGCGATCAACGAGATGGCCGTTTCCATTGACCAGGTATCGGCCAACGCCGCGGAATCCTCGGCGGTAGCAGAGCGCTCCGTAGCGATCGCCAACAAGGGCAACGAGGTGGTGCACAACACCATCACCGGGATGGACAACATTCGTGAGCAGATCCAGGACACGTCCAAGCGGATCAAGCGTCTCGGTGAGTCCTCTCAGGAGATTGGTGACATCGTTAGCTTGATTAACGATATTGCTGACCAGACCAACATTCTCGCACTCAACGCGGCGATCCAGGCATCCATGGCGGGTGACGCAGGCCGAGGCTTTGCGGTGGTAGCGGACGAAGTTCAGCGTCTTGCAGAACGCTCTTCCGCGGCGACCAAACAGATCGAGGCGCTGGTTAAGACCATTCAGACCGACACCAACGAGGCGGTCATCTCGATGGAGCAGACCACCTCTGAAGTGGTGCGTGGTGCCCGTTTGGCGCAGGACGCCGGTGTGGCACTGGAAGAGATCGAAAAGGTATCCAAGACGCTTGCGGCGCTGATCCAGAACATCTCTAACGCTGCACGCCAGCAGGCTTCTTCGGCCGGCCACATCTCCAATACCATGAACGTGATCCAGGAGATCACCTCGCAGACCTCGTCGGGTACCACCGCTACGGCCAAGAGCATCGGTAATTTGGCCAAGATGGCCAACGAGATGCGCCATTCCGTTTCCGGCTTTACCCTGCCGGATGCTCCGGATCAGGCCTGACTTGACGAGTGCGGCAGTCATTTGATGGCTGCCGCCGATGATCACAAGCGAGGGGCAGGGCATGCAGCCGAGGTTTGACTGGGCATTGGAGCCCTTGGCCGATATGTCGCCGGCGGAATTTCATGACTGGCAGGCACTCCTCGAAGAGCGCTCCGGCATGGTCGTCAGCGAACGTAGACGCAGCTTCCTGCAGACCAATCTGAGCGCCCGCATGCGAGAAGTCGGTGCGCCTGACTATGCCAGTTACTACCGGCAGGTTACGTCCGGTCCCAGTGGGGCGGTTGAGTGGTCGACCCTGATGGATAGGCTTACGGTGCAGGAGACGCGCTTCTTTCGTCATCCCGCGTCATTTGAACTGCTTGAAGGGTATCTGCGCCACCGCCTGGAACAGGGGCCGCTCGAGCGGCCCTTGGCGTTGTGGAGCGTGGGTTGCGCAAGCGGTGAAGAGACCTACTCGCTGGCAATGACTGCGGCAGAGGTATTGGCGGGTAGTGAGTCGCAAAATTGCTTCGGCGTCACCGGCACTGATATCAGCTTGAGCGCCCTGGCCAAATCACGAGCGGCCGTCTATGGCGCTCGCAGGTTAGAGCAGGTCGAACCGGCTATGCGTGATCGCTATTTCCTGTCTTCGCCCGATGATCGTTTTCAAGTCCTGCCTGCCCTGGCTGCACGTGTGTGCTTTGCAAGGCTCAATGTGTTGGAGCTGGCGAATTCGCCGGTCTCCGACATGGATGTCATTTTCTGTCAGAACCTGCTGATCTATTTCCGTCGCTGGCGACGCCGAGAAATCCTCAATCGCTTGGCTGAATGCTTGGCGCCAGGAGGGTTATTGGTGATCGGTGTAGGTGAAGTGGTTGGTTGGCAGCATCCGGAATTGCTTCCGGTGGCCAATGACCAGGTTCTGGCTTTTACCCGGAAAAGTTTA
Source organism: Pseudomonas sp. E45-MNA-CIBAN-0222 (assembly GCF_040310405.1). Classification (NCBI taxonomy): domain Bacteria; kingdom Pseudomonadati; phylum Pseudomonadota; class Gammaproteobacteria; order Pseudomonadales; family Pseudomonadaceae; genus Pseudomonas; species Pseudomonas sp. E45-MNA-CIBAN-0222. The sequence continues at coordinate 347,492 of NZ_JBEOPU010000002.1, read as the reverse complement.
TGAGCGGAGTCGCTATGGGTGATCGGCACGATTATGTCGCCCTGGAGTGGGTGAAGGGCGAGATTGCCGAGACGCTTAAGCAGGCGCGTCAGGCCCTGGAGGCGTTCGTCGAGAATCCACAGGACTCGACTCGGATGCGCTTTTGCCTGACCTATGTGCATCAGGTCCACGGCACTCTGCAGATGGTGGAGTTCTTCGGGGCCGCTTTGCTCGCCGAAGAAATGGAGCAGCTGGCACGAGCGCTGCTGGATGAGCGTGTTGCTAACCAGGGCGAGGCGCTCGAGGTAATGATGCAGGCCATCCTGCAGCTGCCGGCGTACCTGGATCGCATCCAGAGTGCCCGGCGCGACCTGCCCATGGTGGTTCTGCCGCTGCTCAACGATCTGCGCGCCGCGCGCGGTGAGAAGCTGCTTTCGGAAACCAGCCTGTTTTCGCCCGATCTCTCCGGGCGCACGCCAGCGCTGTCCCAGGAGTCAGTCGAGCGCTTGCGCACGACCGAGCTGCCAACGCTGCTGCGCAAATTGCGACAAATGTTGCAGGTTGCGCTGGTTGGCGTGATCCGCAACCAGGACCTGCCAACCAACCTGGGCTACATGGCCCGGGTCTTCGCGCGACTGGAAATGCTTTGCAAAGATGCGCCCCTGGCGGCGTTGTGGCAGATCGCATCAGGCATGGTCGAAGGGCTGGCCAGCGGCGGCGTGAGCAACGGTACCTCGGTTCGCACCCTGCTGCGCCAGGTGGACAAGCAGCTCAAACGATTGGTCGAAGAAGGTGCCGATGGTCTCAACCAGGCCGCGCCGGATGAGCTGATCAAGAACCTGCTTTTCTACGTCGCCAAGGCTCCGGGACAAACCCCGCGCATCCAAGCACTCAAGCAGCACTACCGGCTTGACGAGGCGCTGCCGGACAGCGCCGTGGTCGACCAGGAGCGCGCTCAGTTGGCAGGCCCTGATCGGGGTGCGATGCGTTCGGTAGTCGCTGCCCTCTGTGAAGAGCTGGTGCGAGTAAAGGACAGTCTCGACTTATTCGTTCGTAGTGATCGCAAGGTCATTTCCGACCTCGCCAGTCTTGAAGTGCCACTCAAGCAGATCGCCGATACACTGGCGGTCCTCGGCTTCGCGCAACCGCGCAAGATCATTCTCGATCAGATTGCTTTGGTACAGTCCATCGCTCAGGGGCGGCAGTCACCTGACGACGCCGTGCTGATGGATATTGCCGGTGCTTTGCTCTACGTCGAGGCCACCCTGGCTGGCATGGTCGGGGGGGCGGGAGAGGAACGCAGCGAAGCGAGTCACCTGCCGACCACCGACGTTGCACAGATCCATCAACTGGTCATCCGAGAGGCGCGTAACGGCCTGGAGCAGGCGAAAGACGCGATTATCGAGTTCATCGCTTCACAGTGGAACCACGAGCATCTGGCCCGTGTCCCCGATCTATTGACTCAGGTCCGTGGCGGTCTTGCGATGATTCCGCTGGAGCGTGCCGCGGCTCTGCTGCAGGCCTGCAACGGATATATCCAGGACCAGCTACTGGCCCGTCAGGCTGTGCCGGACTGGCAAAGTCTGGATACGCTGGCTGACGCGATCACCAGCGTCGAGTATTACCTGGAGCGCCTGACCGAAGATTGTGGCACCCAGGGAGACCTCATTCTCGACGTGGCAGAAGAGAGTCTGCAGAACCTTGGTTATGCACCGGGGGGGGCGCAGCGGCATCAGGACGAGGAGCCTGTGCCTGAGGCCGACCCGATCGACTCGCTGGATGAGATTGAAGTTCTGCCAGAGGAATCGGACGCGGCTAGCAGTGCTTTTGATTTTTACTCGGTTGAGTCGGAGCAGGCTTCCGCTACTCCGGCGGCGGAGCTGCCCGCAGAGGCATCTCTCGACGCTGACAGTGGAAACGTTGAAGTCGACGCTGAGTCCGTCGCGGACGAGCCGTCTGGCGAAGACGAAATTGTTTTCAGCTTGCCCGAAGAAGCCCAGGAAGAGGGCCTGGACGCCAGCGTTGCCCTTGGTGCAACCCCTGAGGCTGACTCCTTGACCACTTGGAGCGAGGAGCAAGTAGCCGAGCTCGATCTTCCAGAAGTTTCCCTGCCAGCTTTCTCTGAGCCCTACGACCAGCCTTCGCAGAGCCCCGAATCCGAGCCCGCCGTCAGTCTTGAGCAGGTGATGGCGGCTCCTGCTGCAGCCATCAATCCGCCGGCCCAGGATGTTCCTCCGAGTCTGTTGCCGCCGCCTGCTGATGAGGAGCCGGTAGACGAGGATCTGCTGGAAGTCTTCATCGAGGAAGCCGCAGAGGTTCTGGAAGCCATTGGCGAGCAGCTGCCACGCTGGTGTGCCGACACAGAAGACAAGCATGCGCTGGGTGAAGTGCGTCGTGCGTTCCACACCCTCAAGGGTAGTGGGCGGATGGTTCGTGCGCTGGTCATCGGTGAGCTGGCCTGGTCCATTGAGAATCTGCTTAATCGCGTATTGGATCGCAGCATCGAGCCAACCGATCAGGTCAGGCAGGTGGTCAATGACGTCGTTGCGCTGATGCCGGCGCTGGTCGATGAGTTTGCTGCCAAAGCCCAGCGCCAACGAGATGATGTTGATCGACTGGCAGCCGCAGCACACGCATTGGCCAAGGGGCAGCCAGTAGCGTTGACCCAGTCCGAGACTCCCTCTGTGGCGACGGTTGTCTCGCCGCAGGCTGTTTCACCGGACGTGGACGACGACGCGCTGGACCCACAGTTGCTGGAGATCTTTCGCAACGAGGCCGAATCGCATCTGACTACTCTGGTCAGCTTCCTTGCCGATTGCGCCCAACGTCTTCCGCAGCCCGTTACCGATGCCTTGCAGCGAGCGCTGCACACGCTCAAGGGTAGTGCGCATATGGCGGGCATCCTGCCCGTTGCGGAAATCGCCACGCCACTGGAAAAGATGGTCAAGGAGTTCAAGACCAACCTGATTCAGATGGATCTGGCCGAAGCTGAACTGCTGCATGAGGCAGAGATGCTGTTGCGCCTGGGTCTGGCCAATCTAGACCATGAGCCGCTCGCACCCATCGAAGGTGCCCCCGAGTTCCTGGCAAAGGTGCATGCGCTGCACCAGGCGAGATTAGTCGAGGCAGGCGCGCGCCAGCACAACGATGCTGGCGAGGCTCGCGATCCAAGCATGATCGCGCTATTCCTCTCCGAGGGTATGGATATCCTGCTGGACGCCGAGGACCTGCTGCGTAGCTGGCGAGCGCATCCGGCCGAGCGCCAGGAGCTTTCGGCGCTGCTGCAGGAGCTCACCACGCTAGGACAGGGCGCAAAAATGGCCGACCTGCCGCAGATGGAAGCGCTCTGCCAAGTGCTGTTGCGGCTGTACGCAGTGGTTGAGGAAGGTCGATTGGCGGTCAGTGAGCGCTTCTTCGACGATGTCGAACAGGGCCACGAGGCACTGGTAGGCATGATGGATCAGGTTGCTGCCGCCTTGCAGGTGAGTGAGCAGTCGGAGCTGGTGGCTCGTCTGGAAGCACTGCTGGCCGAAGCTATTGATCCGCTGGCCTTGGAGCAGACAGTCGATTCGCAGCAGCTCGCCTTGACGGGCAATGAGGCGACAATAGACTTGCCAGCCGAAGCCGAAGCCGAAGCCGAAGCCGAAGCCGAAGCCGAAGCCGAAGCCGAAGCCGAAGCCGAAGCCGAAGCCGAAGCCTGGCCTGTTGACCCTGTCGTACAAGCTGAAGAGCAGGAAGACCTTGATCATGAAATGGTGGAGATCTTTCTCGACGAAGCCGTCGATCTGATGGAGAGTGCGGGCCATGCGCTCGACCGTTGGCTCGCCGATCCGGCCAATCAGATGGCTCTTTCTGCGCTACTGCGCGATCTGCACACCCTTAAGGGTGGTGCTCGGATGGCAGCTATTCGCCCGATCGGCGATCTGGCGCACGAGCTGGAATCGCTTTACGAAGGCCTCTCCGACGGCCGTTACGTGCATTCGAACGAATTGGCCACGCTGCTGCAGCGCAGTCACGATCATCTGGCGCTGCAGCTCGAGCAATTGCAACGACAACTGCCCATGAGTTGCGCCGACGCGTTGATCGAATCAATGCGGGCCTTTCGTCAGGGCGTTCTGCCTACATTCGAAGTGGCTGAGGTAGACCCCGAAGGCATCGCGCAGGATGACGCTGAACCTGACGAGACGCCAGTCGCAGACATTGATACCGACTCTTATGAAATTGTGGATCTGTTGCCTCCCTCCGATGCTCTAGAGCTGCCGTCGATCGAGATCGACGAGAGTGCTGCCGGTGCTGCGGACGATAGCGGCGACGCAGACATCATCTCGGATCAAGAACAGCTGGACGAGGAGCCGGAGCTGGAAGCGATCGAGCTTCAATTGCCTGAAACGGACGCAAACTCCGCAATTGCAGATGAGGGCTCGCTAGACGCGTATGAGGCCATCGACGAGCGCGACCCTGAGCTGGTAGAGATCTTTCTCGAGGAGGGCTTTGATCTCATCGAGAGTGCAGCCGGTGGACTGCAGCGATGGATGGCAGATGTCGACAACAGCTTCGAGCTAGAAGCGCTGCAGCGAGATTTGCACACGCTCAAGGGCGGCGCGCGGATGGCGGACATTCGTGAGATCGGTGATTTGGCTCACGAGCTCGAATATTTGTACGAGGGCCTTTGCGCCGGTAACTACCGCGCCAGTCCGGAGCTATTCGGTCTTCTGCAGGCCTGCCAGGATCGCCTGGCCGAGATGCTTGAGGCTGTTCGCGCTCGCCGAGCGGTCCCTTCGGGCGATGCGCTCATCGAGACGATTCGCCGATTTCGTAGCAACCCCGACGAACAGCTGAGCATCCCCAGCAGCGTTTCGCTCAAGGCTGCCCAGGAAGATGCGCAGCAGGCGGCTGAGGACGAGATTCTCGATATCTTCGTCGAGGAAGCGGATGAGCTGCTGGAAGAGATGGAGTCTGCACTTAGCCGTTGGGATGCCGGCCGCGAAGATACGGCACCATTGACCGATGTGCTTCGTGTTCTGCACACCCTGAAGGGCGGAGCGCGGCTTGCCGGCCAGAGCGCGCTGGGCAACCTTGCTCATGATCTTGAGCAGCGCCTCAGTGAAGCGCAGCAACAGGGTGCTCCATGGCCGGAGAGCCTGTTTCTCGATGTTCAGCAGGGCCACGACGCGCTGCTAAAAGATATTGAGCGGTTGCGTGCAGGCCTAGCGGCGGACGCGGCACCAGAGACCCGATCGGTCGAGCAGGAACAAGAGCAGCGCGTAGCGAGCGAGCCGCTGGCGTTAGCGCAGCCGATTATTGCGGCCAGCACCCAGCCAGCCCTGAGTGCCAGTCCGGCCAAGGTGCTGCCCTTCATCCGGCGTGCTCAGCTGGCTGCCCAAGAAGCGGCCTCGCGGCGGGCGCCGCAAGAGTTGGTCAAAGTGCCGGCCGAGTTGCTGGAAGGCCTGGTCAACCTAGCCGGTGAGACATCGATCTTCCGTGGTCGCGTCGAGCAGCAGGTCAGTGACGTAGGATTTACCCTCGGCGAAATGGAAGCGACCATCGAGCGTGTTCGCGATCAGTTACGCCGCTTGGACACGGAAACCCAGGCGCAGATTCTCAGCCGCTACCAGGCTGAGGCGGAGCGCGCCGGTTACGACGACTTCGATCCGTTGGAAATGGACCGCCACTCACAGTTGCAGCAGCTCTCGCGTGCACTGTTCGAGTCAGCTTCCGACTTGCTCGACCTCAAAGAAACCCTGGCTGCGCGTAACCGCGACGCCGAAACCCTGCTGCTGCAGCAGGCGCGGGTCAATACCGAGCTTCAGGAAGGTCTCATGCGCACTCGCATGGTGCCCTTCGAGCGCCTGGTTCCGCGCCTGCGGCGTATCGTTCGACAGGTCGCTGGCGAGCTCGGCAAACAGGTCGAGTTCATGGTCGGTAACGCCACTGGCGAGATGGATCGCAGCGTACTCGAGCGAATCGTCGCGCCGCTGGAGCACATGCTGCGCAACGCGGTTGACCATGGTATCGAGTCCGTTGACCGGCGTCGGGCCGCGGGCAAACCTGAGCAGGGCAATATTCGCCTGGATCTGGCCCGTGAAGGCGGCGACATCGTGCTGACGCTGGCGGACGACGGGGGCGGTATCAATCTGGATGCCGTGCGGCGCAAGGCCATCGAGCGTGGCCTGATGTCTGCCGACAGCAATCTGTCCGAGCACGAAATCCTGCAGTTCATCCTTGAAGCTGGCTTCTCCACGGCCGAGCGTGTCACGCAGATCTCAGGGCGTGGCGTCGGGATGGACGTGGTGCATTCGGAGGTCAAGCAGCTTGGCGGCTCGATGAGTATCGAATCGACGCTTGGTCAGGGGACACGCTTTCTGATTCGGCTACCGTTCACGGTGTCGGTCAACCGGGCGCTGATGGTTTATTCAGGGGAGGATCTGTACGCGATTCCGTTGAACACCATCGAAGGTATCGTGCGGGTTTCGCCTTACGAACTGGAAGCTTATTACCAGCCGGATGCGCCTCGTTTCGAATACGCCGGTCAGGCCTACGAGCTGCGCTACCTGGGCGACCTGCTGAGCAATGGCCAGAGGCCAAAGCTGGTGGGGCAGAGCCTGCCTTTACCGGTGATCCTTGTACGCTCGAAAGAGCACAGCGTTGCGGTGCAGGTCGATAGCCTCGCAGGCTCGCGCGAAATCGTGGTGAAGAGTCTCGGTCTTCAGTTTGCCGGCGTGCATGGCATCTCCGGCGCGACCATCCTCGGCGATGGCCGGGTCGTAGTGATTCTAGATCTGCTGGCGACCATCCGTGTGCTGCATGCGCATCAGCTCACCCAGCTACAGCAGCCGCGACTGATCGATCAGGGGCTGGAACCTGTGGAGGCGGAAAGCGATCGGCCGAAGTTGGTCATGGTAGTCGACGATTCGGTCACCGTACGCAAGGTCACCAGCCGCCTGCTGGAGCGCAACGGTATGAATGTCCTCACCGCGAAGGATGGGGTGGATGCCATTACCCAGCTGCAGGAACGCAAACCAGACATCATGCTGCTGGATATCGAGATGCCGCGCATGGACGGCTTCGAGGTGGCCACGCTGGTGCGACACGACGAGCGTCTTAAAGACCTGCCGATCATCATGATCACCTCGCGGACGGGCGAGAAGCACCGCGATCGCGCGCTGACCATCGGCGTCAACGAGTACTTGGGCAAGCCGTATCAGGAGTCCGTGCTGCTTGAGGCCATTCAGCGACTGGTTCGCGCCGATGTCTGAAGTCCTGTCCGCACGCATCGCGGTTCTTGCCGATACCTCGCTGCAGCGCCATGTGCTGCAGCAAGCCCTGACCGGCAGTGGCTATCAGGTGGTGTTGAACAATGATCCGGCGCGCCTTGAGCCCGCTGACCTCGATAACACCGAGGCCGATCTATGGCTGGTTGATCTTGCCCAGACCGAAGATTCGCCGCTCGTGGATGCGTTGCTCGAAAGGGATACCACTCGGGTACTGTTCGGGGAAGGACGTGCGCCGGAGCGACATTCGGAGTTCTACCCGCGCTGGGAACGTAGCCTGTTCAGCAAGCTAAAGCGCCTCGTGGGTGATCCATCGCGCGCAGTGGGGCCACGTCTGGAGGTGTTGCAGGGTGAAGGACAGCGCCCCGAGCGATTGACATTGCCGGCGGTGCTGGCCGATAGCGCGCTGGTTGCCGGTGAGCCGGCAACACAGATTTGGTTGCTGGCCGCTTCGCTGGGGGGGCCGGAGGCTGTAAAGGCCTTTTTGGATGCCCTGCCTGGCGGCCTGCCGATTGGTTTCATTTACGCACAGCACATCGAAGCCAGCTTCGAGTCGGCGTTATCCCAGGCCGTTGGCCGACATAGCCAGTGGCAGGTTAAGCAGGTCCGACCAGGCGAGCCCGTGCGTTGTGGCGAAGTGGTCATAGCGCCGATCAGCGAGGAGCTGGGTTTCGAGGCCAACGGCAGTACGCGGCTGAATGGCCGTTGCTGGCCTGAGCCTTACAGCCCCTCTATCGACCAAATGATGCTGAATCTGGCTCAGCAGTTCGGCGAGCGTTGCGGTGTGATCGCGTTCAGCGGAATGGGTAGCGATGGCAGTGCCGCAGCCGCTTACATGCTGCGCCAGGGCGGCAAGGTCTGGACGCAGCGCGCCGATTCCTGTGCGTGTTCCAGCATGCCGGACAACCTTCGCGAAGGTGGCTACAGCTCGTACAGCGGTGATCCGCGCGAACTGGCACAGGCTCTGGTCAATCATTTGGTGAATCAGACTGGCGTTTCAGCTAGGTCTTTTCAACGGGAGAATTCATGAGTCAGATGGTCGTTTCACCGGATGCACAGAGCAGCCTCACTGGGCTACTGATGCCGCTTGCCGATCGCATGCTGCTGATGCCCAACGTCGCGGTCGCCGAGCTGATTCCCTATCGCGCCCCACAACCGGTGCAGGGCATGCCAGCGTGGTTCCTAGGGCAGGTGCAATGGCGTGATTTGAGCCTGCCACTGCTGTCGTTCGAGGCGGCCTCCAGTGGTCAGCCCCAGCCGGTCGGCAGCGCTGCACGGGTTGCCGTACTCAATGCGGTCGGCGGCCGCGATCACGTCAAGTTCATTGCGCTGCTGGTGCAAGGTATCCCGCACTCGATCAAGGTCGATGCAAGCCTCGCGCGCGCTGATGTTGCACTTGCACCGTTGGAGTTGGACGCGGTCAATCTCGGCGATGTGCAGGCACGAATCCCCGATTTGATCGGTCTGGAACAGAAACTGGCCGACGCTGGCCTGATCTGACCCCTTCGGTGCTCGCCCGCTGTTAGAAATCACCCCAGAGCTGCTGCGCGACGCTCAAGGCTACCACTGGCGCGGTCTCGGTGCGCAGAACCCGCGGCCCGAGTCTCGCGGGCTGGAACCCTTGGTCCGCGGCCTGCGCGACTTCACTTTCGCTCAAACCTCCTTCCGGACCGATCAGGAATGCCAGCGTCTGCGGCTTCGCGTGGCTCACCAGTGGCTCAGCCACTGGGTGCAGCACCAGCTTCAGATCTGCTTCTAACGTCAGCCAGTCACGCAGGCTGACCGGCGCGTGGATGAGCGGCAGCACCGATCGTCCGCATTGCTCGCAGGCGCTGATCGCGATCTGGCGCCAGTGGGCCAGGCGTTTATCGACCCGCTCGTCGTTGAGGCGAACTTCACAGCGTTCGCTGACAATAGGTGTGATCTGCGCTACGCCGAGCTCGGTGGCTTTCTGAATGGCCCAGTCCATTCGCTCGCCTCGGGACAGCCCCTGACCGAGATGAATGCGCAACGGTGATTCGGGCATCCCCGCTAGATATTCCTGGAGCTCGACGGTGACGGTTTTCTTGCCCACTTCAGCCAGTTCACCGCGGAACTCCGCGCCACTGCCATCGAACAGCTGAACCGCGCCGCCGGGCGAAAGCCGCAATACCCGGCTGATGTAGTGAGCGGAGGCTTCGGGCAGTGAGTGCCGGCCAAGGGAAAGGGGGGCGTCGATGAAGAAGCGTGATAGGCGCATAGGGACAGCTGCGGGCGGCAAGTGGAACCAGCAAGTCTAAAGCATCGGCCGCCCGCCTAGCAGGCGGCCTCGCATCGAGCTTGCCGCTGGCGTCAGCCCGGATCCCTGAACTCTGGATAGAGTCCGGCTGGCACGGATACCTGGCTGCTCTCCCGTGTGGCGATATCGATGCCTTCGGTGGCTACTGCAGCAAGAAAATCGATCTGTTCCTCGGTGATGCAGTAGGGCGGCAAGAAATAGACAACGCTGCCGAGGGGCCGCAGCAGGGCGCCGCGCTCCAAGGCGTGTTGGTAGACCTTAAGACCGCGCCGCTCCTGCCATGGATAAGCGGCTCGGCTGGCCTTGCTCTGAACCATTTCTATGGCCAACGCCATGCCCGTCTGGCGGACCTCGGCGACGTGCGGATGGTCAGCCAGGTGCGCGGTGGCGCTGGCCATGCGAGCCGCTAATGGCTTGTTCGCTTCGATGACATTGTCCTCGGCGAAGATATCCAGCGTCGCCAGGGCCGCGGCGCAGGCCAGCGGGTTGCCGGTGTAGGTGTGCGAGTGGAGGAATGCGCGCAGCGTGGAATAGTCGTCGTAGAACGCCTGGTACATCCGGTTGGTGGTGAGCACTGCAGCCATCGGTAGATAGCCGCCGGTCAGGGCTTTTGACAGACAGAGGAAGTCAGGCGTGATGCCCGCCTGCTCACAGGCGAACATTGTGCCGGTGCGGCCGAAGCCGACGGCGATCTCGTCATGGATGAGATGCACCTCGTAGCGGTCGCAGGCTTCGCGCAGCAGCTTGAGGTAGATCGGATGATACATGCGCATGCCGCCGGCACCCTGGATCAAAGGCTCGACGATGACCGCGGCGATGTCCTGATGATGCTCTGCAAGCGTCTGCTCCATGTGCGCAAACATTTGCCGGGAGTGCTCCTCCCAGCTGACACCCTCAGGACGCAGGTAGCAATCCGGACTCGGTACCTTGAAGGTATCCAGCAGCATGGGCTTGTAGGTATCGGTGAAGAGTGCGACATCGCCCACCGACATCGCAGCAACGGTTTCGCCGTGATAGCTGTTGGTCAGGGTGACGAATCGCTGCTTCTGCCCACGGCCGCTGTTACGCCAATAGTGGAAGCTCATCTTCAGCGCCACTTCGATACCGGTCGAACCGTTGTCGGTGTAGAACACCCGGTCCAGCCCGGCCGGCGTCAGCGCGACAAGTCGCTCGGACAGCTCGATCACTGGCTGGTGACTGAAGCCTGCGAGCATCACGTGCTCAAGCTGATCGACCTGATCCTTGATGCGTTGATTGATACGTGGATTGGCATGACCAAACACGTTGACCCACCAAGAGCTGACGGCGTCCAGGTAGCGCTTGCCGTCAAAGTCTTCCAGCCACACGCCATCGCCTCGGCGAATGGGGATCAGGGGCAGCTGTTCGTGATCTTTCATCTGAGTGCAGGGGTGCCAGAGTACGGCAAGGTCGCGTTGCATCCAGCTGTCGTTCAGGCTCATCGTTGGTCCTCCGCGGTGAGTCGCGCAGCCTAGCAGATGCAGGCCTGCTGGCGCGGAAACGAGAGCGGTTATCGAATTGGTCGATAAGTCACAGCGAAAAAATGCACTCTATTGCGATAAGTTACCGGCTAGGCTTCTAGCCCTCGGAAAGTGAAGGAAGATTCGATGCAGTGGCGTAACTCCCCCACCAACTATGGTCTGACCAGCATTGCGTTGCACTGGCTGGTCGCCCTCGCCGTGTTCGGCCTTTTCGGTCTGGGCTTCTGGATGGTGGGGCTGACCTACTACAGCAGTTGGTATCGCACCGCGCCGGATTTGCACAAGAGCATCGGCGTCATGCTGTTCATGGTCATGGTGCTGCGCGTTCTCTGGCGTTTCGTGAGCCCTGCCCCAGCGCCACTGGCGAGCCAGGGACGACTGACGCAGCGGGCGGCGAAGCTTGGTCATGGTTTTTTGTATCTCGGCCTGTTCGTGGCGATGCTCTCCGGCTATCTGATCTCCACCGCCGATGGCCGGCCGATCACCGTATTCGGCTTGTTCGACGTGCCTGCGCTGATCACGACCATACCCAATCAGGCTGATCGCGCCGGACTGATTCATGAATATGCAGCCTGGGCGTTGGTGATCTTCGCGGTCGTACACGCCTGTGCTGCGCTCAAGCACCATTTTATCGACCGCGATGCGACACTCAAACGCATGCTCGGTCGTAATGCCGGTTAATCATCACTCGATAGGAGAATCATCAATGCTCAAGAAAACGCTCGCGGCACTGGTCCTCGGCTCTGCGCTGGCCAGTAGTCCGGTATTCGCTGCCGACTACGCCATCGACAAGCAAGGCCAGCACGCCTTCGTCAATTTCAAGATCAGCCACCTCGGCTACAGCTGGCTGTGGGGCACGTTCAAGGATTTCGATGGCAGCTTCAGCTTCGATGCGGCCAAGCCGGCAGAGAGCAAGGTCAATGTCACGCTGAAGACTGCCAGCGTCGATACCAACCACGCCGAGCGCGACAAGCACCTGCGCAGCGATGACTTCCTCAACGTCGGCAAGCACCCGGTAGCGACCTTCGAGTCGACTTCGGTGAAGTCCACCGGCGACGGCACTGCTGACATCACCGGCAACCTGACGCTCAACGGCGTGACCAAACCGGTGGTGATCGCTGCCAAGTTCATCGGCGAAGGTGATGATCCCTGGGGTGGCTACCGTGCCGGTTTCGAAGGCAGTACGACGCTGACGCTGAAGGACTTCGACATCAAGATGGACCTCGGGCCGGCGTCGCAAACGGTCGATCTGATCATCTCGGTCGAAGGTGTGCGCAAGTAAACGCTCCCCGTGGAACCCGAACGCCGGCATCTTGCCGGCGTTCTGCGTTTGCCTGGATTATGTATCGGCGCGGATTGCGCAGCGGACAAAGCTGTGGCGAACGGGCCTATGAACACACCTTTTGCAATATTTGCAGCAGGTCCGACGAGTCTTTTCAGGTTTACAGACAGTCATGGATGTAAGTATATTTCGGGCCTTTACGCTCTCCGCGTCTGCGGTGTGCTGTTGCCCACTCCCGCCTGCCAGGTTTTCAAGAGGTCTAACCATGCCAATCAAGTCAGCCAATGCTGCCCTGATGTCCATTCTCGCCATGGCTGTTTTCCTGGCCGGCTGTCAGGAAGAAGCCGCCCCACCGGCCCAGCAGAAGCCCAAGGTGGGTATCGTGACCCTGCAGGCAGAGCCGTTCGCGGTAACCACCGAGCTGCCCGGGCGTACCCGCGCCTACCGCATCGCCGAGGTGCGACCGCAGGTCAACGGCATCATCCAGAAACGCCTGTTTACCGAAGGCAGTGACGTAAAGGCCGGGCAGCAGCTGTATCAGATTGATCCATCGGTATACGAAGCCACGTTGAAGAGCGCCCAGGCGAGCGTGGCGTCCAGCAAGTCGCTGGCCGACCGTTATGCCGAGCTGGTCAAGGACCAGGCCGTCAGCAAGCAGGCGTATGACGAGGCCCGCGCCGCCAGCCTGCAGGCCGAAGCGGAGCTGGAGCGGGCGCGCATCGACCTGCGCTACACCAAGGTGTTGGCACCGATCTCCGGGCGAATCGGCCGCTCCGCAGTGACCGAAGGCGCGCTGGTCAGCAATGGCCAGGAGCAGGAGCTGGCAACCATCCAGCAACTTGACCCGATCTATGTGGACGTGACACAGCCCGCTCGCGATTTGCTTGCGCTGCGCCGTGATCTGGCTGAAGGACGTCTGCAGAAGGCCGGTGAGAACGCTGCCAAGGTGACCCTGATGCTCGAAGACGGTAGCGACTACGGTCATGAAGGCAAGCTCGAGTTCAGCGAAGTGACGGTGGATCCCGGCACTGGCTCGGTGACGCTGCGAGCGGTATTCCCCAACCCTGACAAGGTTCTGCTGCCTGGCATGTTTGTGCATGCCCAACTGGTCGCAGGCATGAAAAGCGAGGCGATCCTGGTGCCGCAGCAAGGCGTGACACGCAACGCCAAGGGTGAACCGACCGCGATGGTGGTCAACGCGGAGAACAAGGTCGAGCTGCGCACGATCAAGACCGAGCGCGCGGTCGGCAATCGCTGGCTGGTCGGCGATGGTTTGCAGCCCGGTGATCGCGTGATCACCGAGGGGTTGCAGTTCATCCAGCCGGGTGTAGAGGTCGAGGTGGCGCCGGCGACCAACGTCGATAACCGGGGGGTGAACGCACAGCCCCAAGGCCAAGAAGGCTGAGGGGTTCCTAGTCATGTCCAACTTCTTTATCGACCGGCCGATCTTCGCCTGGGTGATTGCTCTGGTGATCATGCTCGCCGGCGGCCTGTCCATCCTCAACCTGCCGGTCAACCAGTATCCGAGCATCGCCCCGCCCGCGGTCGGTATCTCGGTGAGCTACCCGGGCGCCTCTGCACAGACCGTGCAGGACACCGTGGTGCAGGTCATCGAACAACAGCTCAACGGTATCGACGGGCTGCGCTACATCAGTTCGTCGAGTAACTCCGACGGCAGCATGGAAATCACCGTGACCTTCGATCAGGGCACCAACCCCGATATCGCTCAGGTCCAAGTGCAGAACAAGCTGCAGCTGGCAACGCCGCTGCTGCCGCAAGAGGTTCAGCAACAGGGCATCCGCGTCACCAAGGCCGTAAGCAACTTCCTCATCATCATCGGTCTGGTATCGACTGACGGCAGTCTGGATCAACGCGACTTGGCCAACTACATCGTCGCCAACATGCAGGACCCGATTTCCCGCACCAAGGGCGTGGGCGATTTTCAGGTGTTCGGTGCCCAGTACGCGATGCGCATCTGGCTCGATCCAGCCAAGCTGAACAACTTCAGCCTGACGCCGGAGGATGTCAGCTCGGCGATCCAGGCGCAGAACGTCCAGGTGTCTTCCGGCCAGTTGGGTGGCTTGCCGGCGCTGCCCGGGCAGCAGCTCAACGCCACGGTGATCGGCAAGACTCGTCTGCAGACTCCGGAGCAGTTCCGCAACATCCTGCTCAAGGTCAACAGCGACGGCTCGCAGGTGCGTCTGGGTGATGTCGCCAAGGTCGAGCTGGGGGGGGAAAACTATTCCGTCAGTGCACACTTCAACGGCAAGCCAGCCGCCGGCCTCGCGCTGAAACTGGCCACTGGCGCCAACGCGCTGGATACGGTCGATGGTGTACGCAAGACCATCGAGGAGCTCAAGCCGTTCTTCCCGCCGGGCGTCGATGTGGTCTACCCGTACGACACTACGCCGGTCATCTCCGCCTCCATCACCGGTGTCATGCAAACGCTGCTCGAAGCGTTCGTGCTGGTGTTTCTGGTGATGTACCTGTTCCTGCAGAACTTCCGTGCGACGCTGGTTCCGACGCTCGCGGTACCGGTGGTACTGCTGGGCACCTTCGGCGTGCTGGCGGTGTTCGGCTTCAGCATCAACACCCTGACCATGTTCGCCATGATCCTGGCCATCGGCCTGCTGGTCGACGACGCCATCGTGGTGGTGGAAAACGTCGAGCGGGTGATGCGCGAAGAAGGGCTCTCGCCTCTGGAGGCGACGCGCAAGTCCATGGGCCAGATCCAGGGCGCGCTGATCGGCATTGGCGTGGTGCTGTCGGCGGTACTGCTGCCGATGGCCTTCTTCGGAGGCTCGACCGGGGTCATCTATCGGCAGTTTTCCATCACCATCGTTTCGGCGATGGTGCTCTCGGTGCTGATGGCGCTGATCTTCACACCGGCGCTGTGTGCGACGCTGCTCAAGCCGATCGACAAGGATGATCACCACGAGAAAGGCGGATTCTTCGGCTGGTTCAATCGCACCTTCGAGCGCAGCGTCAATGGCTATGAGAGCGGTGTGAAAGCCGTCCTCAGGCGCAAGGCACCGTTCCTTCTGCTCTATGTGCTGATCGTCGGCGTCATGGTCGTCCTGTTCGGCCGAATCCCCAGCGCGTTCCTGCCGGAAGAGGACCAGGGCGTCCTGTTCGCTCAGGTCATGACCCCGTCGGGCTCGACTGCTGAGCGCACCCAGCAGAGCATCGACGCCATGCGCAGCTATCTGCTGGAAGAGGAGGGCGACATCGTTCGTTCCGTCTTTACCGTGACCGGCTTCAGCTTCGCCGGCCGCGGTCAGAGCTCGGGTATCGCCTTCATCAGCCTGAAGCCTTGGAGCGAGCGGACCAACGAGGAGGACGGCGTATTCGCCCTGGCTCAGCGTGCGCAGCAACATTTCGCCAGTTTCCGTGACGCTCAGGTATTCGCCTTTGCGCCGCCGGCGGTGATGGAGCTGGGTAACGCCACCGGTTTCAACCTGTTCCTGCAGGATCGCGCTGGCGTTGGCCATGAAGTGCTGCAGCAGGCCCGCGACAAGTTCATGCAGCTGGCCAGCCAGAGTCCGGTGCTGACCCGGGTGCGGCCCAATACCCTGCGCGACGAACCGCAGTATCAGGTGCTTATCGACGATGAAAAGGCGCGGGCACTGGGCGTTTCGCTGGCGGAGATCAACAGCACCCTGTCGATCGCCTGGGGTGGCCGTTACGTCAATGACTTCATCGACCGCGGTCGAGTCAAGAAGGTGTATCTGCAGGGCGTCTCCAGTGCCCGTATGAGCCCCGAAGATCTGCAGAAGTGGTACGTGCGCAACGACGCTGGGGAAATGGTGCCCTTCAGCGCCTTCGCGACCGGTGAGTGGACATACGGCTCACCCAAGCTTTCCCGCTACAACGGGGTCAGCGCGATCGAAATGCTCGGCGAGCCGGCCCCCGGCTACAGCTCGGGTGATGCGATGGCCGAGGTCGAGCGCATTGCCGCTCAGCTGCCGCCTGGGGTGGGTTACTCCTGGACTGGACAGTCCTACGAGGAACGTCTGGCGGGCTCGCAGACCCTTGCGTTGTATGCCCTGTCGCTACTGGTGGTTTTCCTCTGTTTGGCGGCGTTGTACGAGAGCTGGTCGATACCGTTCTCGGTCATGCTGGTCGTACCGCTGGGCATCGTCGGCGCGCTTGCCTTTACGCTGCTGCGCGGCCTTTCCAACGAGGTGTTCTTCCAGGTGGGCCTGGTCACTACCATTGGTCTGTCGGCGCGTAACGCGATCCTTATCGTGGAGTTCGCCAAGGCGCTGCACGAGCAGGGCATGAGCCATGTCGATGCGGCATTGCAGGCATGTCGCATGCGTCTGCGGCCGATCATCATGACGTCGCTGGCGTTCATTCTCGGGGTGGTGCCGCTGGCGCTTGCTTCCGGGGCTGGCGCGGGCAGTAAGCACGCCATCGGTACTGGCGTGATCGGCGGGATGATCTCCGCTGCGGTGCTGGCGATTTTCTGGATTCCGTTGTTCTACGTGATGATCTGCACAATCTTCGACCGCACGAAGCCCGCCAACGAAGGTGTGAAGGAGGACTCGCTGTGAACAAGTCTCTGTTGAGTCTGGCGCTCATGACGGCGCTCACCGGCTGCTCGCTGATACCCGATTACCAGCGCCCGGATGCGCCGGTTGCCGGCGACTGGCCGCAAGGCGAGGCTTATCAGCAGAGCGCGGCACAGGCGTCCGAGCAGACGCTTGGCTGGCGTGAGTTCTTCCGCGACCCGGCGCTGCAGCAACTGATCGAAGTGGCGCTTGAGAACAACCGTGACCTGCGTGTTGCGGCGCTCAACGTTGATGCCTACCGGGCGCTTTATCGTATCCAGCGCGCAGATTTGCTGCCGGCAGTGAGCGCCGATGGCGCCGGCACGCGTAGCCGCACGCCGGGAGACCTGAGCATGAGCGGTGAGCCTGCGATCAGCAGCCAGTACAGCGCGACCTTTGGTGTTTCCTGGGAGCTCGATCTGTTCGGCCGGCTGCGCAGTCTCCGCGACCAGGCGCTGGAGGAGTTCTTCGCCAGCGAGGCCGCGCAGCGCAGTACCCAGATCAGCCTTATTGCCAGCGTCGCCAACGCCTGGTTGACGCTGCAGGCCGATCAGGCACTGCTGCAGGTCACACGCGATACGCTAAAAACCTATGAAGAGAGCTTTGGTCTGACCCAGCGCAGTTTCGACGTCGGCGTCGCTTCGGCACTGGAGCTGCGTCAGGCGCGCAGCGCGGTGGACAGCGCACGGGTCAGCATTGAACAGTACACGCGTCTGGTTGCGCAGGACCGTAACGCACTGACGCTGCTGCTGGGTCAGAATCTGCCGGCTGGCTTGCCCTCGGGTGACGGCCTGGAGCGCACCCAGCTTGCAGCGCTGCCGGTCGGTTTGCCGTCGGATCTGCTCCAGCAGCGGCCGGACATCCTTCAGGCGGAGTTTCAACTCAGGGCTGTCAATGCCAGCATCGGAGCTGCGCGCGCCGCCTTCTTCCCGCGTATCAGCCTGACCGGCGCGGCGGGCACCGCGAGCAGAGAACTGTCCGGCCTGTTCGATGGAGGTTCTGGCTACTGGAGTTTTTCGCCGAGCATCAGCGTGCCGATCTTCAACGCCGGCCAGCTGCGGGCGAATGTGGATTACGCGCAGATCAGCAAGAACATCCAGGTTGCGCAGTACGAAAAGGCGATCCAAACGGCCTTCCGCGAAGTGGCCGATGGGCTGGCGGCCCAAGCCACTTATACGCGCCAGGTGCAGGCGCAACGCGACCTGCTGGAAACCAGCGAGGACTACTACAACCTTGCCGAGCGACGCTATCGCACCGGCGTAGACAGCTATCTGACCTTGCTCGATGCCCAGCGCCAGCTGTTCAGCGTGCAGCAACAGCTGATCAGCGATCGGCTTGCGCAGATGGCCAGCGAGGTCAATCTGTTTAAGGCGCTAGGTGGTGGCTGGCAGGAAACTGCTCAGGTGCGGCCGGCGGAGGGCTGAGTGGCAACAGGGTGATGAAGCGGGGCTTGCTTGACGCCTATCTTCGCAGAAACGCAGAAACGAAAACGCCGCCCATTGGGCGGCGTTTTTGTGTGTGGCTTACGCTTCGCGGTTACGCGTCAGCAGTGCTGGCTTCTCGCCGCGCGGGCGAGTCGGTAACTGCTCGAGCTGGTCAAGGCTAGGCAGGCGATCGATCTTCGATTCCTTGTGGATGATCACCGGCTGCTTCTCGCGAGGTTTGGCCGCTTCCTGACGAGACGCCACTGGCTCGTCGATCCGCCGGCTTTCACTCTTGCGCCGCGGCTGGCCGTTGCGTGGCTGACCACTGCGTGCTGCCGGACCCTGGCCGGGGCGCTTGCCCTTGCCTGCTGCGGGCGCGCTGGCACCGCTTGTGCCGCCTGTACCTGTTCGTGCAGCACCCGCTGCGCGTGGAGCGCTGCCTGGCTGAGCAGGAGCGCCGGGGCGGCGGCCGCGGTTCTGCTTGTTCTGATATGGGCTGACGTAATCGACCCGATTGCCGAAGTTGTCCACTTCGTCATCGCGGAACTCGTCAGGAGCGCGATCCGGCGGCAGCTGAGGCGGACGGACAACAGCTTGTGCTTCGCTGCTGGCGCCCTCGCGCGTAGGCTTGCGGGCCTTGCTTTGGCTGCGACGGTTGCGCTCCTTTTGCTCGGCGCCTTTTTCGGCAGGCTTGCTACGTTCGCCGCGGGGCTTGCCCTCTCCGCGCTGGGGGCGTGGCTGGCGCGGTTCGCGCACTTCGGGCTTTTCGGCCTCGATGGCACTGGCGTCAAAGCCCATCAGGTCGCCTTCGGGAATGCGCTGCTTGGTCATCCGTTCGATGCCCTTGAGCAGCTTCTCCTCGTCTGGCGCGACCAGCGAGATGGCTTCACCGCTGCGTCCGGCACGACCGGTACGGCCGATGCGGTGCACGTAGTCTTCCTCGACGTTGGGCAGCTCGAAGTTGACCACATGGGGCAGCTGATCGATATCCAGGCCACGGGCGGCAATATCGGTGGCGACCAGGATGCGCACCTGGTTGGCCTTGAAGTCGGCCAGAGCCTTGGTACGGGCGTTCTGGCTCTTGTTGCCATGAATCGCGGCAGCCGGCAGACCGTGCTTTTCCAGATATTCGGCCAGACGGTTGGCGCCGTGCTTGGTGCGGGTGAAGACCAGCACCTGCTCCCAGGCACCCTGGGTAATCAGGTGGGCGAGCAGGGCACGCTTGTGGCTGGCAGCCACGCGGAACATGCGTTGCTCGATTCGCTCGACGGTGGTGTTCGGCGGCGTGACCTCGATGCGCTCGGGGTTGTGCAGCAGCTTGCCGGCGAGATCGGTGATGTCCTTGGAGAAGGTGGCCGAGAACAGCAGGTTCTGGCGCTTGGCTGGCAGCTTGGCCAGGACCTTCTTGACGTCATGGATGAAGCCCATGTCGAGCATGCGGTCAGCTTCGTCGAGGACGAGGATTTCCACATGCGACAGGTCG
The DNA here is from genome assembly GCF_040310405.1 of Pseudomonas sp. E45-MNA-CIBAN-0222. Lineage (NCBI taxonomy): Bacteria > Pseudomonadati > Pseudomonadota > Gammaproteobacteria > Pseudomonadales > Pseudomonadaceae > Pseudomonas > Pseudomonas sp. E45-MNA-CIBAN-0222. Next base: position 327,723 of record NZ_JBEOPU010000002.1, on the reverse strand, counting down.
ATTGCTTTCTGATTGGTCAGGTCGAGCAAGCGACCGGGGCAGGCGACAAGCACGTCGAGACCCTTGGCTACTGCCTGGATCTGCGGGTTCATGCCAACACCACCGAAGATGCAGGTGCTCTTCAGGGGCAAGTCACGGGCATAGACCTTGAAGCTCTCGTGGACCTGAGCGGCGAGCTCGCGGGTCGGCGTCAGGACCAGTACGCGCGGCTGTTTCGGACCGTAGCGATGGTCACGGTCCGGGTGACCACCCGGGAACAGCAATTCAAGTACCGGCAGGGCGAAACCGCCCGTCTTTCCGGTTCCGGTCTGAGCGGCGACCATCAGGTCACGGCCTTGCAACACGGCGGGAATTGCCCGCTGTTGCACGGGGGTAGGCTGGGTGTAACCGGCGGCCTCGACGGCACCGGCCAAAGCCTCGGAGAGACCGAGGGAAGCAAAGGACATGAGTAATCCTGTCTTGTTAGGGCGAGGCCCTGGGATGATCATGCCTGGCTTGAATCGCGACTGGCGTGCGATCCCGTCCGGTCCTGCCGCAGATATGGTAGCGGCATCCGGGCGTAAGCCTGGCGGAAGCGCGGAGTATAACAGAGCCTGTTAACACCGCATTGCTCTGACAGTGTCGCAGGTCACGGGTTCATTAGCCAGCCCCGCATTTCTGCGGAGCAGGTTGAGTCCGACTCAGCGCGACAGCTTGAGGTTATTCCAGACTGCCAGGCTCGGCTCGGCCTGGTTCAGTGTGTAGAAGTGCAGGCCTGGCGCACCGCCGGCCAGCAGCTTCTCGCACATCTCGGTGATGACCTGCTCGCCGAAGGCCTGGATGCTCTGGATGTCGTCGCCGTAGGCTTCGAGCTGCTTGCGCACCCAGCGCGGAATCTCCGCGCCGCAGGCGTCGGAGAACCGTGCCAGCTTGCTGTAGTTGGTGATTGGCATGATGCCTGGCACCACTGGCGTTTCTACGCCGAGCTTGCGTACGCGCTCGACGAAGTAGAAGTAGCAGTCGGCATTGAAGAAGTACTGGGTAATAGCGCTGTCGGCGCCGGCCTTGGCCTTGCGCACGAAGTTGGCCAGATCATCCTCGAAATTGCGTGCCTGCGGATGCATCTCCGGGTAGGCAGCGATTTCGATGTGGAAGTGATCCCCGGTTTCGCTGCGGATGAATTCCACCAGCTCATTGGCGTAGCGCAGCTCGCCGCTGGCCATACCCATACCAGAGGGCAGATCGCCCCGCAGCGCAACGATGCGCTGGATGCCTGCCTCCTTGTAGAGGTTCAGCAGCTCGCGCAGATCAGCCTTGGTGTCGCCGACGCAGGACAGATGCGGCGCGGTCGGCACTTTCACTTCGCCGTCGAGCTGCAGCACGGTGTTTAGCGTGCGGTCACGGGTCGACCCGCCGGCACCGTAGGTGCAGGAAAAGAAATCAGGTTGGTAACCTGCCAATTGGCGGGCCACGTTCAGCAGTTTTTCATGCCCGGCTTCGGTCTTGGTAGGGAAGAACTCGAAGCTGATGGAGGGGCGGGAAGTCGTCATCTAAAGATTCCTTAGCTGCCAAGCCGCAAGCTACAGGCCTCAAGCGGGCACGAAGCGGCTTGCGACCTGTGGCGTGCAGTTTGAGCTGCTTCTTAGTAGCGGTAGCTGTCCGGCTTGAACGGGCCTTCGACGGTCACGCCGATGTATTCCGCCTGCTTGGTGGTCAGCTGGGTGACCACGCCACCAAAGCCCTTGACCATCTCCAGCGCTACTTCCTCGTCGAGCTTCTTCGGCAGCACCATGACGGTGACGTTCTTGCTCTTCTCGGCAACCGGCAGGTCGGCAAACTTCTCGTTGTAGAGATGGATCTGCGCCAGCACCTGGTTGGCGAAGGAGCCGTCCATGATGCGGCTCGGGTGGCCGGTGGCGTTGCCCAGGTTCACCAGGCGTCCTTCGGCCAGCAGGATCAGGTAGTCGTCGTTGGTCGGGTCGACGGTCTTGCCGGTGCGGTGGATCTTGTGCACCTGCGGCTTGACCTCTTCCCAGCCCCAGTTGGCGCGCATGAAGGCGGTGTCGATCTCGTTGTCGAAGTGGCCGATGTTGCACACCACGGCGCGCTTCTTCAGCGCCTTGAGCATGCCGGCGTCGCACACGTTAACGTTACCGGTGGTGGTGACGATCAGGTCGATCTTGCCCAGCAGGGCCGCGTCGACGCTGGCTTCAGTGCCATCGTTGATGCCGTCCTTGTAGGGGGAGACCAGCTCGAAGCCATCCATGCAGGCCTGCATGGCGCAGATCGGGTCGACTTCCGACACCTTGACGATCATGCCTTCCTGACGCAGCGATTGCGCCGACCCCTTGCCGACATCGCCGTAGCCGACGACCAGCGCCTGCTTGCCCGACAGCAGGTGGTCGGTGGCGCGCTTGATGGCATCGTTCAGGCTGTGACGGCAACCATACTTGTTGTCGTTCTTGCTCTTGGTGACCGAGTCGTTGACGTTGATCGCCGGGATCTTCAGCGTGCCGCCCTTGAGCATGTCGAGCAGGCGGTGCACGCCGGTGGTAGTTTCCTCGGTGACGCCGTGGACGCGCTCGAGCACTTGCGGGTACTTGTCGTGCAGGATCTGGGTCAGGTCACCGCCGTCGTCCAGCACCATGTTGGCGTCCCACGGCTGGCCGTCCTTGAGGATGGTCTGCTCGATGCACCACTCGTACTCTTCCTCGGTCTCGCCCTTCCAGGCAAACACCGGGATGCCGGCGGCGGCGATGGCGGCAGCGGCCTGATCCTGGGTGGAGAAGATGTTGCAGGAGGACCAGCGTACTTCGGCGCCGAGGGCGATCAGCGTCTCGATCAGCACGGCGGTCTGGATAGTCATGTGGATGCAGCCGAGGATTTTCGCGCCCTTGAGCGGTTGCTCTGCGGCGTACTTGGTGCGCAGGCCCATCAGCGCGGGCATTTCGGACTCGGCAATGATGACTTCACGGCGGCCCCAGGCGGCCAGAGAAATGTCGGCGACCTTGAAGTCGGTGAAACCGGCAGGCGTCATGACAGCACTCATAGAAGAGTTCTCCATTCGTATAGATGCGAATGGGCGCCGTTGATGCGTTCTAGGAAACGCCCCATCCGAGCCTGACAGGTGAATTCTAATCTGGATCTGCTGCGGCGCGACAAGGTAAGCCGCGTGGCTTGCGAGATACAAAACAGGCTTTCATTCCTGCTGCAGCGCCCCTCGGACGGGTGGCGGGCACGGTCGAAGCGGAGTCGACCGGGAAAAACCAGGCGATTATAGCTGCGCTGTGCGTCAATCCCAAGTCCGATACCGCGCGAACTACGTAGCCGGGCAGGGGGTCGAAATTTGAGGTTCGGTGACCTTGCCGGGCGAAACCGTTTCAGGAGACCGCCATGAACCCCATGCTTCGCCTCGCGCCGGTACTGCTCGTCGGCGCCTTCAGCCTCCCTGCCGCTGCTAAATCCTGCTACGTGCATAGCGAAACGTCTGGCGCCGTGCCGGCGCCGGTGGTGACCGAGCAGTGCTTCGAGTTTCACGGTCTGGATGACGAGGACGCCATCGACTGGGTGTGTCAGGACAACGAGGCGGTGAAGAATTCCCGCCGCGAGATCCGCGACAGCTGCCCTGACGGCCACTTTGGTATCTGTACCGCAGCAATGACTCCGGAGACTCTCGCTAACGAACGTGCCACCGGCTCCCAGGCGAAAAACGGTACCTTGCCAACCCAGATGAGTGACGAAGCGACGATCGTCACCTATCACTACCACGCCAGCGACCGGGCACAGGCCAAGATCGATTGCGAGAGCGGTGGCGGCAGCTGGTCGCGCTAGTCGAATGCCTGCGCAATCTTTGCTGACGAAGTCGATACCTGACTGATTTGTTCAACCGGGCGTGGGCGGGGATAATCCCGCGCTTTGCCTCCACGGGTGGTTGAACCATGAAGCTGAGACTGCTGAGCCTGTCCTTGATTGCTGCGCTCGCGCTGACGGGCTGCGATCGGGTCGATCCTGATTCGCCGCTGGGCAAGCGTAAGGCGATCTACCAGGCGATGCTCGATACCAAAGAAGATCTCGGCGGCATGTTGCGCGGCCGCCTGCCTTTTGATGGTGAAGCGTTCAGCGCGGGCGCCGTAAAACTGGATGAGCTTTCGCGACAGCCATGGCAGCACTACCCCGAGGTCAAGGAGAAGCAGAGCGACGCGCGCGACGATGTCTGGCAGCGCCAGGAGCGTTTCAACGAGATGGCGCGTGCACTGGAGGCGACCACAGCAGAGCTGGTCGGCGTGACCAGTGCCTCACCTGTCACCGCACAAAGCGTTGCGCCGGCCTTTCAGCGGGTCGAGGATGCCTGCGAAGCCTGCCACAAGGAGTTTCGCGCTTACTGAGACGGGTCAGCGGCGTAGCGTGTCGAGCTTTTCCCGGGATTTGGCCAGCTGATTGCGACGCAGCTCGATCAGCTGCGCATCGCCAGTGCCCAGCGCCTCGCGTAACAGCGCCTCACGCCGGTCCACCTGGCGATTGATGTGCTCGTACTCGACTTGGCGCGGATGCAGCGCCACCAGACCTTGGCACTCTTCGCTTAGCGACTGCAGCTCGGCGTTGAGCTGCGTCTGACGCGGCTTGTCGCCCTGCAGCCTTGCCTGCTGCAGGTGTTCACGCAAGGACTGGCGTTGTTCTTGGCACTGGGTATCGGCTTGTGGTGCCGCCGCGGCTAGCGAGCTGATGGCGGTGTTGCCGATCAGCAGGGCAATCGGCCAATGTCGCAAAGACATGCCTCGCCTCCATAATTGTTATCCAGCCCCTATCGACCGCGCAGAGCGGCGAAAGTCCCTTAGAAACCTGAAACGCCGACGGCACGTAATCTGTAGCGCAACGCTTGTAGCTCCGGTGCCTGGAAGAATGCCTGCAGCTGCCGCGCACGCGCTGGTCCGACGCCTGGCACGGCCTGCCATTGCGCCGCGCTGCGCGCGGCCAGCACGTTCCAATCGACTTCCTCCGCGAGTGATACAGCAGCGGGCATGCCGAGGGCCCTGAGCCAGCGCTCCAACGACCTCTCTCGAGCAAGGGCAAAGCTCGCAGCCAGCTTGCCGGCGCGCTCTTCGCCGATGCCCGGCACCTGCTGTAGCGTTGCCGCATCCAGCTCCAGCCATGCGAGCAGATCGGGTAACAGTCCGGCATCGAGCAGCGCTTGCCAGCTACCGGCACCGAGTCCTGAAAAGCCGAGGCCCTGTTTGCCACTTAGCCAGGCGAGGCGGGCTATGAACTGCTGCTCGCAGCCTGGCGTCGGCTGCCAGCAGCTGTGTGCGTGATACCGAGCAGGGTCGGGTGCCACCACTTGCGCCCGTTCGGTGCTGCGCCAGACTACCGAGTCCAGCTGCGCAATGGTCTGTCCCGCAAGCGCAACAGCAACCTGATCGCCGGGATGCACGTCCAGTGCTCGCCAGCGGCCCAGCGAGCCAAGGCTGAGGGTGCGAATGCGCCGGTCATCGAGATATACCGGTGCCAGCTGCAGCATTGGCGTGATCCGTCCGGTGCGGCCGATGCGAAACTCCACGGCGCGCACCTCGGTCACCACCTTGCGCAGAGGGTGCTTCCATGCCGCCGCCCAATGCGGTTCGGCTTGCCAGCGTTCGGCTGGTGGACGCTGGCTTTGCCGTAACACCACGCCGTCGGTGGCGAAGGGCAGGGGTTGCCGATACCAATACTCGCGCCAATGCCGCGCTTGCTCAAAATCCCGTAGCGGCAGGCTGAAGCGTTTACTGTCCGCGAATCCCATTGCCGCAAGCCGCTCCAGCTGCGCAGTCATCGGCTCCGGGCCGTTGGGCCAGTCCCAGACGAACAATCCGATCTGCTCGGCGATGTCACTGCTTAGTTGCGTGCGCGCCATCGCACCGGCTACACGGCTGCGTGCACCGACACCACCATCCGCTGCTTGCACATGCTGCTCCAGGCGCCAGTAAAGCTCGCCCTGCAGGATTACGTCGCCTGGCTCTGTCAGTCGCGCCGGAACCGCTGGGACAAGCCGCGCATTGGTCGTCCAGTCCTGACCGCTGTTACCGTCACCACGGCTGATGGCTTGCTGCAGCTGGCCGTTGCGATATACCAGGGTCACCGCTACGCCATCTACCTTGGGCTGAATCCAGAGGTTATCGCGTCGCTCGATCCAGTCGGCAACCGACTGTTCGTCAGCGAGCTTCACCAGGCCGGTCTGCCTGACTGGATGCGGTAGTGGGCCGCCCGCTGCGTCCAGCGGATCCTGTTGCGATTGATCGGCGGCAGGAAAACAACGCTGCCAGTCGTGCAGGCGGTCGCGGCTCTGGTCGTAGATTTCGTCATCCACCAACGACTGGCCGTTGCGGTGGTAGGCCTCATCCCATTGATTGAGCTGCTGCCGCAGGCTGCGGATTTCCTGTTGTGCTTGGCGGTTGTCCCAGGTCGGGCAGGCAGCAAGGCAAAGGGGTGACAAAAGGCACAGCGATAGTGCGATCAGGCGTTGCATAAGAGCGTCCTTGCTCCAATGAATTGGTCTGGCCTCCCATCAGAGAAGGCCGATAGCATTGTCGCCGGCTTGGCGCAGCGCGACCGTGCGTCAGCGCATATTGAACAGTTCCTGGTGGAAATCCCTCGATGGCAGGCCGTGGCGTCGCAGGTCCTTGCTCAGGTCCTGACCGAAGCCTGCCGGGCCGCAGAACCAAACATCGCTGTCGTGCCAGCGCGGCGCCAACTCACGAAGGCGCTCGGGTGTCAGACGCCCGCCCTCGCTGGCGATCAGCACGTGCAGGCGCACGCGGGCACTCTCAGCCAGCTCGCGGATACGCTCGATGAAGCCTTGGTCCGGCGCGCTGGTGCAGTAGAACAGGTCGACGTTGTCGCCCTTGCCGCTTTCGGCGAGCGCCTGTAGCCGGCCAATGAAGGGTGCGATGCCGATGCCGCCGGCGACCCAGATCTGCCGAGGTTTTCGGCTGTGGAAATCGAAGCAGCCGTAAGGTCCTTCGACCTTAACCGCGTCGCCCGCCTTTAGGGTGTCCGGCAGGGAACGGGTGTAGTCGCCGAGGCCCTTGATCGAGAAAGTAAGCTTGCCATCGTTGCACCAGGCAGAGGACAGGCTGAAGGGGTGCGGTCCCTCCTTGTCGTCGAAGGTGACGAAGGCGAACTGCCCGGCCTTGTGCCCCGGCCAGGGACCGTCGAGCTTGATATCGACGCGCAGCACGCGGTTGTCGCGATGATGGGTAAGTCCATCAATGCGGCCGACGACCTGATGCTTGCGGCCGATGCGGCGCAACAGCGAAATGCAGGCCGCCACAGAACCCGAGGCCATCATGACGGCAAGGACCACGCCCAGTGGCGATGTCCAATAGTCCGGCGGCGTCAGCACTACTGCATGCGCCACCAGGGCCAGATAGACCAGCGCCAGCCAGCGGTGCGTCTTGAAAAACCAGCGGTAGGGGAAGCGCTTGACTAGCGCCAGCACGATCAGAATCACCGCGGCATAGAACGCCCATTCGCCTATCGTCTCCGCTAGGCCGCGGAAGCGTTGCAGCAGGGCAAAGATGCCCTCATGCATCTGGCCCTCACCGGCACGTCGTGCCGGTTTTTCCAGCCAGCCAAAACCGACTAGCCATTTTGGTATCTGCCCCCAGCCCCAGTGAAAGATGGCAATTACTAGCGCGCTGATGCCGAGCCACTTGTGTAGTCGATAGGTCTTGTCCAACCCGTCGAAGAAGCGCTCGAAGCGTCGCGGCCGCACCGCCAGCACCATTGCCACGCTCATCGCGACAATCCCGAGCACGCCGCTGTAGTGCACCAGCGTCTTGCGTAACGGCCAGAACTGGTAACGCGCCATAATGAAGCTGTCGACCAGCAGCCAGAGCAGCGTCAGTCCGACGAACAGCGCGACGTATGTGACTTTTATCTGTCTCATCTTGGGCAAGCCTCCCAGCTGACATCCCTATTTCAAGCTTCCTTAAGCATCTCCCTACTGCCATGCCACTGCCATGATCGTGGTCAGTAGCGAAGCGGTCAGCCGAAATCGGCGACACGGGAAGACGCGCTTTTTATCTACAATTCGCCCCTTAATTCCTCGAAGAGACGAGCCCGTGCAACCAGTGATCGCCATCGAGCAGCTCACCAAAACCTACGCTTCCGGCCATCCGGCGCTCAAACGCATCGACCTCGAGATCCACAAGGGCGAAATCTTTGCCCTGCTGGGCCCCAATGGCGCCGGCAAGACCACGCTGATCAGCATCATCTGCGGGATCGTCAATCCGGGCACCGGCCGCGTGCTGGTCGATGGCCACGACATCGTCCAAGACTACCGCGCTGCACGCTCGAAGATCGGGCTGGTGCCGCAGGAGCTGTTCAACGAAGGTTTCGAAAGCGTCTGGGCAACCGTGCGTTTTTCGCGCGGCCTCTTTGGCAAGGCGCCTGACGATTCGTTCCTGGAGAAACTGTTGCGCGATTTGTCGCTGTGGGACAAACGCAGTGCACGCATTCAGGAGCTTTCCGGCGGCATGAAGCGGCGGGTGATGATCGCCAAGGCATTGTCCCACGAGCCGTCGATTCTGTTTCTCGACGAGCCTACAGCCGGCGTCGATGTCGAACTGCGCCGCGACATGTGGGAGATGGTCCGTGGCCTGCGCGAACGTGGCGTGACCATCATCCTGACCACGCATTACATCGAAGAGGCCGAGGAAATGGCCGATCGTATCGGGGTGATCAGCCGCGGCGAGATCATCCTTGTCGAGGACAAGGCCGTGCTGATGCACAAGCTCGGCAAGAAGCAGCTGACCCTGCATCTGCAGCGCCCGCTGGCGGTGATCCCGGACGAGCTGGCCAGCTACCCGCTGGAGCTCACCGATGCCGGCAACCAGCTGGTGTTCACCTTCGACGTGCAGCACCAGGACACCGGCATCGCCGAGCTGCTCAAGCGCCTGGCCGCCCACGGTATCGATTTCAAGGATTTGCAGTCGAGCCAGAGCTCGCTCGAAGAGATCTTCGTCAACCTCGTTCACGGTCGCTGAGGAAAAGCCCGCATGAATTTCTACGCGATCCGCGCGATCTACCTGTTCGAACTGGCGCGCACCTGGCGCACCTTGCTACAGAGTATCGCCACCCCGGTAATCTCTACCTCGCTGTACTTCGTGGTATTCGGTTCGGCCATCGGCGCGCGCATGGAGGCGATGCACGGCATCCCTTATGGTGCGTTCATCATCCCCGGCCTGATCATGATGGCGTTGCTCACCGAGAGCATCTCCAATGCCTCGTTCGGCATCTACATGCCGCGCTATTCCGGGACCATCTACGAGGTGCTTTCTGCGCCGGTTTCCTATGTCGAGATCGTTATCGGCTATGTCGGCGCAGCGGCGACCAAGTCGCTGGTGCTGGGCGTGATCATCCTCATCACCGCGCGGTTATTCGTCGACTACGAAATCCAGCATCCGCTGATGATGGCGCTGTTTCTGGTGCTGACGGCGATCACCTTCTGCCTCTTCGGCTTCATCATCGGCATCTGGGCCGATGGCTGGGAGAAGCTGCAGATCGTCCCGGCGCTGATCGTCACGCCGCTGGCCTTTCTCGGTGGGAGCTTCTACTCCATCGAGATGCTGCCGCCGCTATGGCAGAAGGTCACCCTGTTCAACCCGGTGGTGTACCTGATCAGCGGTTTCCGCTGGAGCTTCTATGGTGTCTCGGACATCAGCGTCGGCGTCAGCCTGGCGATGATCCTGAGCTTTCTCGCCGCCTGCCTGCTGGCGGTGTGGTGGATATTCAAAACAGGCTATCGGCTGAAGAACTAGCCACCAACAAAAACGCCCGCAGATGCGGGCGTTTTTTAGCGTCGGCGCTTATTTGCCGAACATCTTGCCCAGGCCGAGAACGGCGTCCTTGGCCTGAGTGACGGCTTGGACCTTCTCGTTCACAGCAGCAGTGTCATCGCCAGCAGCGTTGGCGGCCAGGCCGTCGGCGTTGAGCTGGGCGCAGCCGCCATCAACCTGATTCAGCGCGTTGTTGAGCTTTTCGTTGCCAAGCATCTGGCCGAGCAGCTTGCCGGTTTCCAGGTTGCCCTGCTGGGCAGCCAACTGCTGTTCGCACTTGGCCTGCACGTCGGTGGTGGCGGCCTGCAGCGAGGCGCTGCCGAGGGCGAGGATGGCACAGCCGAAAAGATGGGAAATACGCATGGAAAACCTCCTGTTAAAGTCGATCGCGGCATGCGATCGAGCGAGTCCGTTCGAAAAGGGCGGCGATGATAGCGTTTGGCCTGCGTATCGGAAAGGCTCTGCAACGGGTGTTTTCGTGATGCGGTGCAGTTTGTTGAAATATCGGTATGTGTCCGGCGGCATGCTTCTTTTGCGCGCCTACCGCTCGTTTTTAAAAGAAAAAGCCCCGCTCGGTTTGCACCGGCGGGGCTTTTCGTTTGGCGTGGAGCGGTGGTGTTACAGGCCGGCAGCCGCGCGCAGGGCGTCGGCCTTGTCGGTCTTTTCCCAGGTGAAGGCGGTAAAGGTGTCGCCACCGACCGTCATTTCATAGGGCGCGCGGCCGAAGTGGCCATAGGCCGCGGTGGCCTTGTACATTGGATGCAGCAGGTCGAGCATGGTGGTGATCGCGTAGGGGCGCAGATCGAAATGCTCGCGTACCAGGGCAACGATCTTCTCGTCGCTGAGCTTGCCGGTACCGAAGGTGTTGATCGAGATCGACGTCGGCTGGGCCACGCCGATGGCGTAGGAGACCTGGATTTCGCAGCGTTCGGCCAGGCCGGCAGCAACGATGTTCTTCGCTACATAACGGCCAGCGTAGGCAGCCGAGCGGTCGACCTTGGATGGATCCTTGCCGGAGAAGGCGCCGCCGCCGTGACGGGCCATGCCGCCGTAGGTGTCGACGATGATCTTGCGCCCGGTCAGGCCGCAGTCGCCCACCGGGCCGCCGATGATGAACTGGCCGGTCGGGTTGATGTGGAACTGGGTGTCCTTGTGCAGCAGTTCGGCCGGGATCACGTGCTTGACGACCAGCTCCATCACCGCTTCCTTGAGGTCGGAATGCTTGACCTCCGGGTTGTGCTGGGTGGAGAGCACGATGGCATCGATACCCACTACCTTGCCGCCTTCGTAGCGGCAGGTGACCTGGCTCTTGGCATCTGGACGCAGCCACGGCAGCAGGCCGTTCTTGCGCGCTTCCGCCTGACGCTCGACGAGGGCGTGGGAGAAGCGGATCGGGGCGGGCATCAGTACGTCGGTTTCGTTGCTGGCGTAGCCGAACATCAGGCCTTGGTCGCCAGCGCCCTGGTCTTCCGGCTTGCTGCGGTCCACACCCTGGGCGATGTCCACCGACTGCTTGCCGATGATGTTGATGATGCCGCAGGTGGCGCCGTCGAAGCCGACTTCCGAGCTGTTGTAGCCGATGTCGATAATGACGTCGCGCACCAGTTGCTCGAGGTCGACCCAGGCCGAGGTGGTCACTTCACCGGCGACGATCGCCACGCCGGTCTTGACCAGAGTCTCGCAGGCCACGCGGGCATGCTTGTCCTCGGCGATGATGGCGTCCAGCACCGCATCGGAAATCTGGTCGGCGATCTTGTCTGGGTGCCCTTCGGACACGGACTCGGAGGTAAAAATCGAATATTCGCTCATCTATCGGTTTCCTATTACCGGTGGGTGAGTCGGCTGTCAGGGGCGAGCCGGGAAAAGTACCGGGCCTGGATCTGAAAACCGTTCTTCAAGCCAATGTAGAGGCTCTCGCCGGGCGTGAGCCCCGCGGCATCGGCCCAACGGGCCAGATCGTCCTGTTCGAACCCCAACCACAGATCGCCGCAGGCCTCCCTGGCCCAACTCTGGTTGTGGCTGCACAGCTCCGTGACCAGCAGACTGCCGCCTGCGTTCACCAGTCGTGCCAGTTGTTTTATCGCTTCGCCTGGCGCGGCCAGGTGATGCAGCACCATGTTCAGTACCACGCAGTCGGCGGGTGCGCAGTCGTCGTGCAGGGCGTCGGCGAGCTTCAGCTCGACGTTTGCCAGTCCTGCCTCTTCGCAGCGCGCGCGGGCCAGATCGAGCATGGCCGGACTGTTATCCAGTGCCACCACGCGCGCAAAACGGCGGGCCAGTTCTGGCAGAAAGCTGCCATCGCCGGGACCTATTTCCAGTGCCGTGGCGCTGCTCTCGAAGTTCAGTGCATCGAGGAGCGCCACTACGCTGTCGCGGTACTGCGGCAAGCCGGCGATCAGGTCCTGCCGGGCCTGGAAACTGCCAGCCATGCGTGCGAAGAAATCCTCGCTGGCGGCGCTGCGCTGGGCGTGGACCGCCGCGATACGCGCTTCGATTTCGCGTGGCAGTTCCAGTCGATCAGCCTCTTCGAGCAGCGCCCCATGCAGCTTGCCGCCTGGGCTATTCGCTTGCGGCAGGCTGCGTCGATAGAACACCGCGTTGCCTTCGCGGCGGGTCGCCAGCAGACCGGCCTGCGTCAGCACCTTGAGGTGATGGCTCATGCCGGACTGGCCGATGGCGAAGATCTGCGCCAGCTCGAGCACGCCGAACGAATCGCTGGCCAACGCCCGCAATATGTTCAGCCGCAGCGCATCGCCACCGGCCTTGCACAAGGCGGCGAGCGAATCACTGGCGTCGAAACGGATCTGGGGTATGCGCAGGCTCATAGGTCGCGCAGTTTAGTCGGTCACTTTTCGTACAGCAAGGGCAATATCAAAAAGTTTTGATATTGCCCTTGTGGGCGCAGGGTTAATGCAGCAGGCGGGACAACCCAAGGGTGCAGGACACCAGGCCCAGCCCGATGAGGAAATAGTTCGGCAGGATATCCAGCAGGCGCTGGATCAGTCCTTCACCCGCCAGGCGACGCGAGAGCAGGCTGTAGGCGAGCAGGATGCTCAGATCAATCACCGCCCAGATCACGATCAGCACCGTCGCCTGTGGCGCGAACGGCTGCGCGGGGAGGATGAAGCCGGGTAGAAAGGCGAGAAAGAACAGAATGTCCTTTGGATTGGACAGGCCCACCGCCATGGCGCGCCAGAAATAGTGCGCTTCGCTGCGCGTTGGCGTGGCGGTTTCGCTGCGCCCGCCGCACAGGCCGTCGCAACCCAGCCAGATCAGGTACAGGCCACCGAGAATCTGTCCGGCCTCGAGCACCAGCGGGTCGAGGTCCAGGGCCAGGTAGATCATTACCAGTGCAGCGATCATCAGGATCTGCGCAGATACCGCGCCGCCGAGAATTGTCCAAAGCGGCCAGCGGCGACGGGCGTCGGCCACTACCAAGGCGACCACCGGGCCGGGTGAGGCGATCAGCAGAGCGACTGCGGCGGCGAAGGCGAGATAGGTGGCGTTCATAATTCGGTCACCAGGCCGAACACCCGGCTGCGTTTGCCCAGGCGCTCTGCATAGAAATTCGGGTTAGTGATGGCAAAGGCGCGCTGGATCCAGCGATCACTACCGTCGAAGCGTGCGCTGAAGGGGCTGCGGGCGTGGGCAGTGCGGCGGTTGTCGATGATCAGCATGTCGCCACGATTCAGGCGTACTGGCTCGACTACCTCCCAGGCAATGGCGCGCAGCTTGTCCATCAAGTGTTGGGCGCGGCTGCTGAAAGCCAGCATGAATTGCGGGTCGAAGCGAAAAAAGGGCGCATCGGGGTCGCCGTAGAGCACCGTCTGATGGCGATTGATGTCGATGCGCTGGTTCTTTTCGGTGGGGCCGTAGTCGGAGAGAAAATTGTAGGGTTCGGTCAGGAAGAACGACTGTTCCTCGAAGGTCAGGCGTTCGAGAATGCGTTCGATCGAAGCTATGTAGGTGACGGCCTCTGCGTCTGGGTCCTGGCGCAGGCAAAGCAGCACCAGGTAGTCAGGCAGCACGGCGTGAAAGGCGTTCTCCGTATGCAGGTCCAGTTCGGTGTCGAAACTGTCCGAGGTCGCGCCGCGGGAATGCGCCTGCTGGGGGAAGAAGTTGTTGACTATGCAGCCGTCGGACTCCTGCAAGTAGCCGATCGGCTCGCCAAGCAGCGCCGTGGCCTGCAGCAGCAGTCGCTCGCTGCTGTCGTCGGGCTTGCAAAGGTACTCGCGGCTTTGCGGGGTGGGCGGGATATCGCCGATAGGCAGGTTCTCGAGTGTCATGAAGCCTTTTTTGTTGCCGAACAGCCTGAAATTCAGGAGCTGGCCAATTTGCTCATGCTGCAGGGCGCCCTTCTCAACCGCGTTGGCCAGAAGCGTCTCGTAGTATTTGCTTTGCATGGCATCCTTTCCTGAGTTTTTGGGCGTGACAGGGCCTCGGGATCGCTTGGACTCGGGCCTTTGCTGGCGCAGTATTGGGACGCAGCGAAGGATTGAAAAATGGAAAAAACACCCGATAAGGATGAGTTTTAGTCATGCCAGAATCTGCCGTCGAATATCCGCGCATGCCGCCGCTCTATGCGCTCCGTGCCTTCGAGGCGGCAGCGCGCTTCGGTTCATTCACCCAGGCGGCGCAAAGCCTGTTCATCACCCAGAGCGCGATCAGTCGGCATGTGAAAGCGTTGGAGGAGCACCTTGGCTGTCAGCTTTTCGAGCGGCGCGGCTCCCGGCTGCTGCTCACCGATGCGGGGCGGCTACTGGCCCAGGAGTTGAAGATCGGCTTTCGTACCATCGAGAACGCCTGTGTTGCCGTTACTCGTCAGCGTGGCGCGATGCGTCTCAAAGCGCCGTCGACGCTGACCATGCGCTGGCTGCTGGGGACGCTGGAGGGCTTCCAGGTGGCCAATCCGCAGAACCGCGTGCAATTGACCAGTGCCTGGATGGATCTGGACGCAGTGGATTTCAACAGTGAGCCATTCGATTGCGCGATTCTGCTCGGCAACGATGGTTTTCCCGCCGACTGGCGGCGGGTAAAGCTGTTCGACGAGTGGCTGGTGCCGGTCTGTGCTCCGGATTTGCTTGGTTCAGCGGCCTGGACTACGCAGCAACTGGCCGAGGCCGAACTCATCCACCCTTCGCGTGACTGTCGTGACTGGCGGCGCTGGTTGCAGCACACCGGTCGAGCGGATCAGGTTGCCTGGCAGCAGGGCAAGTTGTTCGACACCCTTGAGCTGGGTATCTCTGCTGCGGCGCAGGGGCACGGCGTGTCGATCGGCGATCTCGCGTTGGTTGGCGCAGAGCTACAGCGCGGCAGTCTGGTGCTGCCCTTTCATCAGGCGGTGAAGTCCGGTGACAGCTATTACCTCGTCTGGCCAAGCGGCGGTGATGAGTCGGCCACGCTGATGCGCATGCGCGACTACCTGCTCGAACATCTGCCGGATGTGACCAGCCAAGGCGTCGAGCTGTTGGATTGAGGCGCCTGCCAGGCTATTCAGTCATTGCCCCGGTTGCCCTCGGTAGGGGAAAATGGCCGCCTTTTTCTACGTACACCCCGCAGGAGATTCAGCGATGCCCAGCCGTCGTGAGCGAGCCAATGCCATCCGCGCCCTCAGCATGGATGCCGTGCAGAAAGCCAACAGCGGCCACCCGGGTGCCCCAATGGGCATGGCGGACATCGCCGAAGTGCTCTGGCGTGACCATTTGAAGCACAGTCCGACCAACCCGCAGTGGGCAGACCGTGACCGGTTCGTGCTTTCCAACGGCCACGGCTCGATGCTGATCTACTCGCTGCTGCACCTGACCGGTTACGACCTGACCATCGATGACCTGAAGAACTTCCGCCAGCTGCACAGCAAAACCCCGGGCCACCCGGAGTTCGGCTACACCGCGGGCGTCGAGACCACCACCGGTCCGCTGGGCCAGGGCCTGGCCAATGCCGTCGGCTTCGCCGTGGCCGAGAAGGTCATGGCTGCGCAGTTCAACCGCGACGGGCACAAGATCGTCGATCACAACACCTATGTGTTCATGGGCGACGGCTGTCTGATGGAAGGCATCTCCCATGAAGTCTGCTCGCTGGCTGGCACCCTTGGCCTGAACAAGCTGATCGCTTTCTACGATGACAATGGCATCTCCATCGACGGTGAAGTGCACGGCTGGTTCACCGATGACACCCCGCGTCGCTTCGAGGCCTATGGCTGGCAGGTGATTCGCAATGTCGACGGCCATGATGCAGAAGAAATCCAGATCGCCCTGGAAACTGCGCGCAAGAGCGATCGTCCGACGCTGATCTGCTGCAAGACCATCATCGGCTTCGGTTCGCCGAACAAGCAGGGCAAGGAAGAATCCCACGGCGCTGCCCTGGGTGACGCCGAAATCGCCTTGACCCGCGAGGCGCTGGGCTGGAAACACGGCCCGTTCGAGATTCCCGCGGAGATCTACGCCGAGTGGGACGCCAAGCAGAAGGGTGCCGACGCCGAGAACGAGTGGAACAAGCGCTTCGCTGCGTATGCGGCCGAATTCCCGGCCCTGGCGTCCGAGTTCAAGCGCCGGATGGCGGGCGAGCTGCCGGCCGACTTCGCCGAGAAGGCCAGTGAGTTCATCCGCGAGGTCGCTACCAAGGGTGAGACCATCGCCAGCCGCAAGGCCAGCCAGAACTGCCTGAATGCCTTTGGCCCGCTGTTGCCGGAACTGCTCGGCGGATCGGCGGACCTGGCCGGCTCCAACCTGACGCTGTGGAAGGGTTGCAAGCCGGTAGTCGCCGAAGACGCTTCGGGCAACTACATGTATTACGGCGTGCGCGAGTTCGGTATGGCCGCGATCATGAACGGTGTCGCCCTGCACGGCGGCCTGATCCCCTACGGCGCGACCTTCCTGATGTTCATGGAGTACGCCCGCAACGCCGTGCGCATGTCCGCGCTGATGAAGCAGCGTGTGCTCTACGTCTTCACCCACGACTCCATCGGTCTGGGCGAAGACGGCCCGACGCACCAGCCGATCGAGCAGCTGACCAGCCTGCGCACCACGCCGAACCTGGACACCTGGCGCCCGGCCGACACGGTCGAATCCGCGGTGGCCTGGAAGCATGCGGTCGAGCGCAAGGACGGGCCGAGCGCGCTGATCTTCTCGCGCCAGAACCTGCCGTTCCACGTTCGTGACAACGAAACTGAAGCGGCGATTGCCCGCGGCGGCTACATCCTGAAGAACTGCGCTGGCGAGCCGGAGCTGATCCTGATCTCCACCGGTTCGGAAGTCAGCCTGGCGGTGCAGGCTGCCGACAAGCTGGCAGAGCAGGGCCGCAAGGTGCGCGTTGTCTCGATGCCTTGCACCAGCGTGTTCGATAGCCAGGACGCCGCCTACAAGCAGCAGGTGCTGCCGGTGGAAGTCGGCGCGCGTATTGCGATTGAAGCGGCCCACGCGGACTACTGGTACAAGTACGTCGGCCTCGACGGTCGCATCATTGGCATGACCACCTACGGCGAGTCGGCCCCGGCCAACCAGCTGTTCGAGGAGTTCGGCTTCACCGTCGACAACATCCTCGCCGTCGCCGAAGAGCTGCTGGAGGACTGACTGCGAAGATGCGGTGGATGACCATGTCATCCACCCTACGAAGCCCCATCCGCGTAGGGTGGAGAACCACCAAGCGGTTTTCCACCCGCAGGACCGACTAATAACCCATGGCCAACGCCCGTCCCTATCGCGTCGCCCTCAACGGCTACGGCCGCATCGGCCGTTGCGTGCTGCGTGCATTCTATGAGCGCGGCGCAGCTTTCGATTTTCAGTTCGTTGCCCTCAACGACCTGGCCGATATGGCCAGCCTGGAATACCTCACTCGTTTCGACTCCACTCATGGCCGCTTTCCAGGCGAGGTGAGCGTCGACGGCGACTGCCTGCATCTCAATGGGCACTGCGTAAAAGTGCTGCGTGAATCGACGCCGGAAGCCATCGACTGGCGAGCGCTGGACGTCGATCTGGTGCTGGAGTGCTCCGGTGCCTACACCAGTCGCGCCGATGGCGAACGCTTTCTCGCCGCGGGTGTGCCGCGGGTGCTGTTTTCCCAGCCGATGGCCAGCGCGGCGGACGTCGATGCCACGGTGGTCATGGGCATCAACCAGCAGCAGCTGAGTGGCGCCGAACGGCTGGTCTCCAATGCTTCCTGCACCACCAACTGCGGTGTGCCGCTGCTCAAGCTGCTCAACGATGCGGTCGGTATCGAGTACGCCTCGATCACCACCATTCACTCGGCCATGAACGACCAGCCGGTGATCGACGCCTATCATCACGAGGATCTGCGCCGTACACGTTCGGCATTCCAGTCGGTGATTCCGGTGTCCACGGGCCTGGCGCGTGGTATCGAGCGTTTGCTCCCGGAACTCTCGGGGCGGATTCAGGCCAAAGCGGTGCGGGTGCCCACGGTGAACGTGTCTTGCCTGGACATCACACTGCAGACTGCCTGTGATACCGACGCACGAACGATCAACCGG
Organism: Pseudomonas sp. E45-MNA-CIBAN-0222; assembly: GCF_040310405.1. Classification (NCBI taxonomy): domain Bacteria; kingdom Pseudomonadati; phylum Pseudomonadota; class Gammaproteobacteria; order Pseudomonadales; family Pseudomonadaceae; genus Pseudomonas; species Pseudomonas sp. E45-MNA-CIBAN-0222. Next base: position 309,450 of record NZ_JBEOPU010000002.1, on the reverse strand, counting down.
GTGCTGCGCGAGGCTGCCGAAAGCGGGCCATTGCAGGGGCTGTTGGCGTATACCGAGCTGCCCCACGCCAGTTGCGACTTCAATCACGACCCGCATTCGGCGATCGTCGACGGCAGCCTGACGCGAGCGTCCGGCCCGCGCCTGGTGAATCTGCTGGCCTGGTTCGACAACGAATGGGGTTTTGCCAATCGCATGCTCGACGTCACCGATCACTTTTTGCGCGTGGCCAATCGCACCTAGCAGCCCGCGCCTGGAACATCGCTGCTTCTCGACCTTAAGGAAGACCAACATGACCGTTTTGAAGATGACCGATCTCGACCTCCAGGGTAAGCGCGTGCTGATCCGCGAGGACCTCAACGTGCCGGTGAAGGATGGCGCGGTGAAGAGCGATGCGCGCATCCTGGCCTCGTTGCCGACCATCAAGCTGGCGCTGGAGAAGGGCGCGGCGGTGCTGGTCTGCTCGCACCTGGGCCGCCCGGAAGAGGGTGTCTACAGCGAGGAAGACAGCCTCAAGCCGGTCGCCGACTACCTGTCCAAGGCGCTTGGCCGCGAAGTCCCGCTGGTCAAGGACTACCTCGAAGGCGTCCAGGTCCAGCCCGGTGAGCTGGTGCTGCTGGAGAACGTGCGCTTCAACAAGGGCGAGAAGAAGAACACCGACGAGCTGGCGCAGAAGTACGCCGCTCTGTGTGACATTTTCGTCATGGATGCCTTTGGCACCGCTCACCGCGCCCAGGGCTCGACCCATGGCGTGGCCAAGTTTGCCAAGGTCGCCTGCGCCGGCCCGCTGCTGGCAGCCGAGCTGGACGCCCTGGGCAAAGCGCTGAAGACCCCGGCCAAGCCAATGGTCGCCATCGTGGCTGGTTCCAAGGTGTCCACCAAGCTCGACGTGCTGACCTCCCTGGCGGACGTATGCGATCAGCTCATCGTCGGTGGGGGCATCGCCAACACCTTCCTCGCCGCTGCCGGCTACAACGTCGGCAAGTCGCTGCATGAAGCGGACCTGCTGGATACCGCCAAGGCCATCGCCGCCAAGGTCTCTGTGCCGCTGCCGGTGGACGTGGTTGTCGCCAAGGAATTCGCAGAAACCGCTGAAGCCACGGTCAAGGCCGTTGCCGACGTGGCCGATGACGACATGATCCTGGATATCGGACCGAAGACCGCAGCCATGTTCGGCGAAATGCTCAAGGCCTCGCAGACCATCCTCTGGAACGGCCCGGTAGGTGTGTTCGAGTTCGATCAGTTCGGTAACGGCACCAAGGTGCTGGCTCAGGCCATCGCCCAGAGCCCGGCATTCTCGATCGCCGGTGGTGGTGACACCCTGGCGGCCATCGATAAGTACGGCGTTGCCGAGCAGATTTCCTATATTTCCACCGGCGGTGGCGCCTTCCTCGAGTTCGTCGAAGGCAAGGTGCTGCCGGCGGTCGAGGTGCTGGAGCAGCGCGCGAGCTGAGTTAGGCAGTCGAGGCGACCTCGACGCATTCGTCTGTCGGCGCCGGATCCACGGTGCCGGCAGTGCGCGGGGCAACCCAGGCGTCTCGCCGTGGTCTTTGTTCTATCTGGAACAAGGAAAGGGGATGCACCATGCGATATGCCGTTGTTGCTATTTGCTGCCTGGGCCTGGCCGGTTGCGCCGGGAGTGCGCCGGATTCTGCCTGCCAGGTGCTCGACCCACCTGCAGCCATCGGACCGACCGCCGAGCATGATCAGCGTGTCGAAATGCAGGCCACGGGCGATCCGACCATCACACAAGGCGGCTTGCAGGATTGCCCCTGACCGCCGTCAGCCAAGGAGAAGGAATGAACAAAGGCCTGCCCATGCTGATCGCAGCGTTGCTGCTCGGCGGTTGTGGTCACTGGCAGTCCGGCCCGGACGCGCCGTTCGTGCGCTGGAAGTGCCAGAGTCAGCAGAATATCGCCTGGCGTTATGCAGACGACAAACGAACCGCGATTGATCTGAAAGTGGGTAATAGCGAGCGTATTCACACCCTGCGAAAGGAACCAGCCACCCGTGGCACTTTCTATAGCGATGGCGTGCTCGCCTTTCACGACAAGGGCAACGAGGCGCTGGTGTACCGCGTTGCCGACGACAAGGTGCTGGCCCATGGCTGCAGCGCGTCGCTCATCAGTATCTAGCGGGTAACGAGTACAGCTGCCTCGCCAAAGCGGGGCATTGGATTGAAAGCGCTGGCGGGACGCTGGCAATTGCCGCTCCCGCCTCTACAATGCCGCGCCCACGTGCGGCGCTTGAACAGCGTCGGCCTCTGCGGCAGGCTCTACACGATCAAACGACCCAGACCGGGAGAAAGGAAAACATGGCACTCATCAGCATGCGCCAGATGCTCGACCACGCCGCCGAGTTCGGCTACGGCGTGCCGGCCTTCAACGTCAACAACCTCGAGCAGATGCGCGCCATCATGGAAGCGGCCGACAAGACCGACTCCCCGGTGATCGTCCAGGCTTCCGCCGGTGCACGCAAATATGCCGGTGCGCCGTTCCTGCGTCATCTGATCCTGGCGGCGATCGAAGAATTCCCGCACATTCCGGTGTGCATGCATCAGGACCATGGCACCAGCCCCGACATCTGCCAGCGTTCGATTCAGCTGGGCTTTTCCTCGGTAATGATGGACGGCTCGCTGAAAGAAGATGGCAAGACCCCCGCCGATTACGAGTACAACGTGCGCGTAACCCAGCAGACAGTAGCCTTCGCTCACGCCTGTGGCGTTTCCGTCGAAGGTGAGCTGGGGTGCCTGGGTAGCCTGGAAACCGGCATGGCCGGTGAAGAAGATGGAGTAGGTGCCGAAGGCGTACTCGATCACAGCCAGCTGCTGACCGATCCGGAAGAGGCGGCCGACTTCGTCGCCAAGACCAAGGTCGATGCCCTGGCGATCGCCATCGGCACCAGCCACGGCGCCTACAAGTTCACCAAGCCGCCAACCGGGGACGTGTTGGCCATAGACCGCATCAAGGCGATCCATGCGCGCATACCCGAAACTCACCTGGTCATGCACGGCTCTTCCTCCGTGCCGCAGGACTGGCTGAAGATCATCAACGAGTACGGCGGCGAGATCGGCGAGACCTACGGTGTGCCGGTCGAGGAAATCGTTGAAGGTATCAAGTACGGCGTGCGCAAGGTCAACATCGACACCGACCTGCGTCTGGCGTCCACCGGTGCGATTCGCGAATTCCTGGCCAAGCATCCCAGCGAGTTCGATCCGCGCAAGTACCTGGCGAAGACTGTCGTTGCCATGCGCGATGTATGCATCGCCCGCTACGAAGCCTTCGGCACTGCTGGTCATGCCTCCAAGATCAAGCCGATCTCTCTGGAAGGTATGTTCCAGCGTTACGCCAACGGCGAGCTGGACCCGAAGATCAACTGATCTACGTCCAGACGTGAAAAAGCCCGCGCTGTGCGGGCTTTTTCGTTTCTGTGTCGAGGCTTGGGTCAGGTGGCGAGCAACTGCTGAATCTGGCTGCGCAGTGTATCCAGGGCGAAGGGCTTGGACAGCACGGGGGCCGAGCGGGCGATTGGGCTGCCTGATTCAAATATCTCGATAGGGTAGCCGCTGATGAAGATCACCTTGAGATTTGGGCGCAGCTTGAGCGCCGGCTCGGCAATCATCACGCCCGATACATTACCCGGCAGACGGAAGTCGGTCACCAGCAGGTCGAGGTGCGGCTTGGTCGCCAGGATTTCGAAGGCTTTGGGCGCACTGTCCGCTTCCAGCACCTGATAGCCCTCGCTGGCCAGGTAGTCCGAAAGCAGGCTGAGGATATGCGGCTCATCTTCAACGAGCAGAACGATTTTTTGCAGTGCGTGGTTCATGATCGGTCTCGATGTTGCGTTACGTGCTGCGTGCCGAGCCCGTCGTTGCGACGGAGCCAGACAGGGTTTCGACAGGTTACGCGCTGCAAGTTTCAGTCCTGCAGTCGGACGGTCGTCGTTTTCGCCCCGTCACTGTGCGCTGCCGCACATCTGGCCGCTATCCTCGCTGCTTTGATGGCAGTGCTCAATGTCGACCTTTGGTGAGGCTGCACGCTGGCTGTCAGGGTTGGGCCCGCGGTAGGCTGGCCACTCGGCTTTTGCAGGAGGACATCATGAGCGATCCGGACAGCGCGGCCCAGGGCACCCTCGACTACTACCGACAGAATGCGCAAGCCTTTCGCGAGGGGACCCGTGACCATGACGTCAGCCAGAACATTGATGCCCTTCTGCGTCACATAGAGGCAGAGGCGCCGCTGCGTATTTTGGATCTCGGCTGCGGGCCGGGGCGCGATCTCAAGGCGTTGACGGCGCGCGGGCATATAGCGGTTGGCCTGGATGGCGCCGACGCTTTTGTCGAAATGGCCCGCGCCGAGAGTGGCTGTGAAGTCTGGCAGCAGGATCTGTTGCACTTGAATCTGCCGGCTGAAGCCTTTGACGGCATCTTCGCCAATGCGGTTCTGTTTCATGTGCCGAGCGCGAGGTTGCCCAGCGTACTCTCGCAGCTGCGCGACACTTTGAAATCCGGTGGGGTGCTGTTCTGTTCCAACCCGCGAGGCCAGAACGATGAAGGCTGGAGCGGCGATCGCTATGGGGTGTGGTATGACTGGCCGACTTGGCGAAAACAGCTATTGGCAGCCGGTTTTAGTGAACTGGAACACTACTACCGCCCCTCGGGCCTGCCGCGAGTGCAACAAAGCTGGCTGGCAAGTGTCTGGAGGAAGAGGTAGTTCGGACCGCAGAATGCAACCCACCCCCCACCCTGTATTGCGTTTTGCACGGCTTAAGCCTTAGAGGGTTTTTGCTAACTCATTGTTTTATATAGAAAAATATATATGCTCTAGGTTGGCATGATCACTGCTCCGTTAAGTTCGCTGGAACTTAATTGGAGTACAGAACAATGACCGCTGCACAACAATACCTTACTGCCGCTTTCCCTGAGTTCGAAGTGCTCACCGAGCCCCGCCCGGATGGCGGACTGCTGCTTACCCTGCGCAACGACGACCGGACCCTGGTCAAGCGTGCGCTGTCGAAAGGGCAGACTCAGACCAGAATTCAGCTCGAGTGGGTGGTCAGCTCGGTCCGCCGAGATCTGGCGCTGGAGGCTGGGATGTCGCCTTCCATCGCTCACCTGCAAAGCCAGAGCCGTACCGCACTGCCCACATACGAGTACGCCTGAGCTATTAACTGCGGCCTGCGCCGCAGCTGTTTTTGAACCGAGCTGTGCGCTCGGTTCCTTTTACCGTGAAGCTGATGAGGATTGCCGCATGAACGCCATCGACCTGTTGATTGAGGATCATGAGCGCGTGAAGGACCTGCTGACGCGTTTGACCGATTCCACCGAGCGTGCCGTGAAAACACGCACCGAGCTGCTGGCCAAGCTAGAGATGGAAGTCACTATCCATACCCAGTTGGAAGAGCAGATTCTCTACCCTGCCTACAAGGAAGCCGGCGGCAAGGAAGAGCTGAAGATGTTTTATGAGGCCACCGAGGAGCACCGCACGGTAGATGCGTTGGTGCTGCCGGATCTAAAGGCCACTGACCCAGGTAGCTTTCAGTTCTCTGGGCGCGCCAAGGTGTGCAAGGAGCTTCTAGAGCACCATATCGAGGAAGAAGAGTCGGAGATGTTCCCTCAGGCGAGGGAGCTGTTCGACGCCAAGCGCCTCGAAGAAATGGGCGCGCAGATGAGTGAGCTTCGTGCCCAGCTCAAGAAGGAGCTGACCGCCAAGCAGGCGGCCTGATAGCTCCATTCTTACCGGGGCCCCCAGCCCCGGTTGCTTTCGACCCAAGGTTACCGCCGTACCCTCGGCTTTGCTGACCTGTATCAATGATGCTCTCACCCGCCGCTGCGAACCTTGATGGCCTTATGGCATCAATTGACGCCGTCTCTGCACTGAATCCCTGACTGGTCCGAAGGCCGTGCCGCGGTGGTATCAGTAGGACGCGCTCATTGCATAGAGGGCGGGCATGGAAGACGAGCTGAGAGCACTGTTGCAACGAGTCGGGCTGGGCCTCGACCAGGTTCTTACGCGAAAACGATTCTTGCAGTGGCAGGCGAGTGATGCACTGCGTCTGAATCGCGCTGCACTAGAGGAGTTGGAGCCCGCTCACCGCCACTTCATCGACAAACTCTACAAGCATCTCGCTGACTTTGGGCAACCCTCGGCGATGCGCAGTGATGGTGCCGGCCTGTCGCGCCTGAAAGAGCGGCAGAAGGAATACTATCGCCGGCTATGGAGCGGTCCGTACGAGCGAGACTACGTGCTTGATCGTCTGCTGGTAGGGCTCGTGCACCAACGCGTCGGTGTGGATCTTGAGTGGTATCTGGGTGCCTATCGTCTGTATCTGTCGGAAATGCTGCGCAGCCTGCTCGGCGATGGCGAACAGCAGGCGCTCTATGACAGCCTGTTGAAGATCGTCTTCTTCGACATGATTCTGGCCATCGACACCTACAGCGCTGCACAGCGCCAAGCACTGGAAGACAGTGAAGCACGCTTGAGTCGCGCGTTGCGGGGTTCCGAAGATGGTATCTGGGAATGGGACGTGGAACATGACCAGCTCCATCTGTCCGAGCGCTGGACAGCCATGCTGATGATGCCCGCCCAGCCCGAATACTGCAGTCGCAGCTGGTTCGAGCGGGTTTACCCGGATGATTTGCCTGGCCTGCGCGAAGCCATTGCCGCTCACCTGAACGGGCACACGCCGTCATTGGTGCACGAATATCGGGTGCGCACCGGCTGCGGAGACTATCTATGGGTGCTGGTGCGTGGCGTGGCAGATCGTTGCGAGCAGGGCAGGCTGCGCATGGCCGGCTCGCAGACGGATATCAGTGCGCGCAAGGCGGCCGAGGAGTGCCTGCGTTACGCAGCACGTCACGACGCGTTGACTGGTTTAGCCAATCGTCTGCATCTGGAAGAGCTGCTCAAAGAGGTCCAGCAGCGCCCCAGTGCGCGAGCCGCTGCGCTGCTCTTCGTCGATTTGGATCGTTTCAAGCTGATCAATGACAGCCTGGGCCACAGTGCCGGTGATCAGGTGCTGGTTGAGGTGGCGCAGCGCTTATTGCGCTGCCTGCGACCTGGCGATCATCTGGCGCGCTTCGGTGGCGACGAATTCGTCGCCCTGCTCGGGGATCTAGCCTGCGAAGCAGACGCCGAGCGGGTGGCACAGCGGATGCTGGTTGCGCTGCGCGAGCCGCTGCAACTCGGCGAACGTACGCTGTCGGTCAGTGCCAGCATCGGGATAGCCCCTTTGCAGCGTGGCGGCCAGGCACTGGACGCGTTGCAGGCCGCGGATCTCGCACTGTACCGGGCGAAAAGCGCGGGCAAGGATCAGTTCGCCCTGTTCTGCGATAGCCTGCATTCCAAGGCTGCGCGGCAATTGGAGCTCGAGAGCGCCCTGGCTCAGGCACTTATACGTCGGGAGTTCAGCCTGCACTATCAGCCCATCTGCAGGGTTGTGCATGGACGGGCCTATCTGGTGGGCGTCGAGGCGCTGTTGCGCTGGTCGTTCAACGACAAACCGGTGGCGCCGAACGAGTTCATACCGGTACTGGAGGAGTCTCGCGAGATCGTTCGGGTCGGCGAATGGGTGCTGCGTGAGGCTTGCTCTCAGGTCAGGCGTTGGCAGCAGGCGGGGCAAGTGCATCTCTATTGCGCCGTGAACCTGTCGATACGTCAGTTGCAGCAGCCTGGCTTCGTCGACCTGGTGGCGCGTGTTCTTCGCGAAACGGGCTTGCCACCGCAAAGCCTGCTGCTTGAGATCACTGAAACCCTGCTGATGCAGGACAGCGAGATGCTACTGAGCAGCCTGCACGAAATCGCTGCGCTAGGCGTTCGCCTGGCGCTGGATGACTTCGGCACCGGCTATTGCTCCCTTGGCTACTTGAAGCGCTATCCATTGCATGTGCTCAAGGTCGATCGCAGCTTCATCGCCGCAGCACCGGACGACGCAGACTCGGTGGCGATCAGCCGAGCGATCATCGGTTTGGGCCAGAGCCTTGGACTGGCAGTTGTGGCGGAAGGCGTGGAGCGACCCGCTCAGGTGGCCTTTCTGGCCGCTGAGGGGTGTCAGATGGTTCAGGGATATTGGTTCAGCCCGCCGCAACCGGCTGCGCAATTGCAGCAGTTGTTCGACAGGCAGGACCGCGTCGATGGCCTCTGGGCACTGCTCGCCGCGACGCTGCCAGCAGCTTCGTCCAATGCTGCGACACCACGACTTTCGCGCTGATTGCCCCAGGCAGGCTCACCTCGAGTTGGGTCGGTGGGGCACTCTTGCGGCTATAGAGGGTCAACCTTCTGTGAATCTGATGATTCAAGAATTCGCTGGCGATTCGCCGGCTCACTCTGAAGGAGGTTAACCATGCGTCTTACCTATCTGCTGCCCCCCGTACTCGGACTTCTGCTGGTCGGTTGCGGCCCTGATGAGGATCGCGAGCGCGAGCCGACGCCGCCTCCGGTAACCACCGAGCAGCCTGCCGCACCTTCTACTGACACCACCACCCCGCCAGCAGGCACAGGTACTGGCACTGCGCCGAGCACCGGCACTGGCACTGGCACCTCCGGTGGCATGGCGACTCCGCCAGCCGATAACGGTAGCGGGCTGGGTACCGAGTCGGGCTCCGGCACTGCACCTAGCACCGGTACCGGAACTGGCACTGGTACTTCGCAGTAAGCGAGGCACCATCACCTGATCCGAGCACCCCGCGTTTGGCGCGGGGTGCTTTCAACAGGAGAGACCGATGAAGTGGACACTTGTGATGGTCAGCCTGCTGACCGCGATGGCTCTGGCTGGATGCTCGCCGGATGAAGAAGAGTCGGCGCTGGACAACAACACGCGTAATCAGCAGGAATTTCAGAATACTGCGACCGATCCAGCTGGCCCGCGGCAGATTTCACCGCCGTCGAACATGGCCAACGAGTAACTCACCTCTCAGCGTTGCGTCGGCTAGACGAACTGTCCAGCCGCGTAGGCTGACGCCCACGCCCACTGAAAATTGAAACCGCCAAGGTGACCGGTGACATCGAGCACCTCCCCAACGAAGTAGAGCCCCGGCGATTTCTGCGATTCCATGGTCTTGGACGACACTTCCCTGGTGTCGATGCCGCCTAGCGTTACCTCCGCCGTGCGATAACCCTCGGTGCCGGCCGGCACCAGCTGCCAGTCTCCGAGCTTCTCTGCGACCGCCTCGAGTTCGCTGGGTGAGTATTGCTTGAGTGGTTTGGAGACGAACCAGTGCTCGCAAAGCAATCCGGCCATCTTGCGCGTGAAGACCTCACCCAGAAGCGTCTTGAGCTCCGTATTCGGGCGCTCCTGCCGCTGCGTCATGAGCCATTCACTGAGATCCAGATGCGGGAGCAGGTTGATATGCACAACGGCACCAGGTTGCCAGTAGGATGAAATCTGCAGGATGGCCGGCCCGGACAGCCCTCGATGGGTGAAAAGGATGTTCTCGCGAAAGCTCTGACCGTCGCAGCTAACCAGACAGTCCTCCACCGATGTGCCGGATAGCTCGGTGCAGATGGTTTTGAGCTGCGGTTCAGTGATGGTGAATGGCACCAGCCCAGCCCTTGTCGGCAATACGTTGTGGCCGAATTGCCTAGCGATCTGATAGCCAAAGCCGCTGGCGCCTAGGGTTGGAATCGACAAGCCGCCGGTGGCGATCACCAATGACTGGCAGTGCACGGAGCCGATGCCCGATTGCAGCAGATAACCCTCGTCATCTTTCTTGATCGACTCGACGGCGGTATCGAGCCGCAGATCAACGCCCGCCTGTGCGCATTCATCCAGCAGCATCTCGAGGATGTCGCTGGCCTTGTTGTCGCAGAACAGCTGGCCAAGCTTTTTCTCGTGATAGGGCACGCCGTGGCGGCTGACCATCTCAATGAAATCCCACTGCGTGTAGCGTGCCAGGGCGGACTTGCAGAAGTGCGAGTTGCTGGAGAGGAAGTTCGCCGGCTCGGTGTACAGGTTGGTGAAGTTGCAGCGCCCGCCACCCGACATGAGGATCTTCTTGCCGGCCTTGTTGGCGTGATCGAGCAGCAATACCTGGCGGCCTCGTGCCGCTGCCGTAAAGGCGCACATCAGCCCGGCAGCACCTGCGCCGATTACCACCACATCAGTCTGCACCACCGCATACCTCGTCCAGAAAACGCGCGATGGTACTCCTGCTTCTGCCTCGGCGCAGCCTGGCATCCGACGAGACGCGGGCGCCAATCCACTCGCTTTGTGCTTTGATGGCGCTTCGCCATAAATAGCGAGATAAAGGTGACGGGCAAAAGACGTTTTCTCGGGTTGATATTGCTGCTGGCAAGCGCGTCGTTGCCCGCAGAAGTGTTACGCATGGCCGGGAACATCTGGCCGCCCTATACCGATAGCAGCCTGCCGAACGATGGTTTGTCCGTCGATCTCATTCGCACGGCACTCGGCCGGGGCGGTTATCGGGTGGAATATACCGAGGTGCCCTGGGAACGTGCCCTGCTGGGTCTTAACAGCGGCGCCTTCGACATGGTCAACGGCTGGGATACCGAGAAGCGGGTCGACTACACGCGTAGCTCACGCCCGTTTCTGATCAACCGAATGCGCTGGGTGCAACGGCGCGGCACCGACTTTCGTTATGACGGACTCGATACTTTACTTGGCTATCCGATCGCGCTGAGTCGTGGCTACATGTACAGCGACGAGCTGGACAATGACTCCCGCCTGCAAAAAGGCTACGCCTCCAATTTCGTGCAGGCAGCCAAGATGCTGATCGTCGGAAGAGTCGATCTGACGCTGGAAGACGAGCGCACTGCGCGGTTCCACCTTGAGCGCGAGCTAGGGCATGAGAGGGATGCGCTCTCGTTCGTGCCAGGTGAGTTCAGGCGAGTCGGGTTGTCGCTCATGGTTCGTAACGACCATCCTCGTGTGGCCGATATCATCGCTACCTTCAACACGGAAATCGCCGCGATGGTCGAGGATGGCAGTTATGCGGCGATCTTCCTCCGCCACGGCATGCCCGCACCCGAATCGCTGCCCTAGTTCGGCGGCTGCCGTTTGACCAAGTGCGCCGCCATGCTGCGTAGCGGCGCCAGCTGACGACAAATGAGGCCCAGCTGCGTCTGCAGCAGGCGATGGCTGTCATCGACGTCTTCGGAGGTCTGTTCCAGCTGTTGCGCCAGTAGCTCTTCCTTCTCGTCGTAAACCGCCACCGGCTCGTTGCGCTGCAGGCTGTTGGCCAGTTCGTCGAGGCTGCTCGCCAGATGCTGTGCGGCGCTTTCCAGCATCTCGTCACGGGCGTCATCGGGCAGGCTTTCTCGGTGGGCGCCAAGCCCTGACAGATAATTCAGCAGGGTGTGAGAAAGGATCAGGAAGCGAAAGCCGGTTTCGGCGTCCTTCCGAAAGTGTCCGGGCTCCAGCAGCATATTCGACAGCGTGGTGGACAGCGCCGCATCGGCGTTGTGCGCGTTGCGCCGGGCCAGTCGATAGGCCAAGTCGTCGCGTTTGCCGCTGTCGTACTGACGCATGATCTGGCGCAGGTAGTCGCTGTTGCAGCTGAGGGTATTGGCGACCACCTGGTTGAGGCGCCGGCCCTGCCAGTCCGGCAGGATGAGGAATACCGCGGCTGCGGCGATCAGGCTGCCGAGCAGGGTATCGAACAGTCGCGGCAGGATCAGCCCGTAGCCATCACCAACCTGATTGAAGCAGAACAGCACCATCAGAGTGATCGCCGCGGTGGCCAGCGTGTAGCGGGTGCTTCGGGTGGCGAAGAACACCACACCGGCGATGACGGCAAAAAGCGCCTGCACCGGCTGGCTGGGGAACAGGTCGAACAGCGCCCAGCCAGCGATAAGCCCCAGCAAGGTACCGCTTATACGCTGCACCAGCTTGATCCGCGTGGCGCCGTAGTTGGGCTGGCAAACGAAGACGGTGGTCAGCAGTACCCAGTAGCCTTGCTCGGGATGGATGGCATGCAGCACGGCGTAGCCGCAGACCAGAGCGATGGTCATGCGCAGGGCGTGGCGGAACAGTAGCGAGGTGGGCGTCAGCTGCTGGCGAACACGATTGAACGCATCGCGCAGCGTCTGCGGTTGTCGGTCGAGCAGGCTACTGTCCTGTTCGCCTTCCAATGTGCCGGGGTCGCTGGCGCTGGCGAGCTGGCGCTGTAGGGTGGAGAGGTTGCCCGACAGCGCGCGTAGCGAACGCAGCAGGCCGCGCCAGGCCGGATTGTTCTGCTCGCGCAGGTGCTCCAGGGAGGCCTGCAGGTCTTCGAGCGCCTGCGCATTGGCGTCACTGTAGCGAAACGCCTGACGCATCTGCATGGCTTCACCAAGCTCGGTACACGCGCTGGCCTGTAGGCGCAGCAGGCGCTGACAGCGAAACAGCACGTCGCTATGGAAGAAGGCTTCGGCCAGTGCCTGATAGGGATAGTGTGAGGAGCTGACCCGCTCATGCAGGTCTTGAGCGAGAAAGTAGAGTTTCAAATAGTGATTGATCTTGCCGCCAGCGCGGCCGTTGCCCAGGCGGTGCAACAGGGTTTCCTTGGCCGCGTTCAGCGCGCTGACCACCCGCCCGTTCTGCTGCGCGAGCTCAAGCCGGCGCTGCTCCACATCGAGCTGACGCACGGGCTCGAACAGCGCTGCCTTGAACCGGAAGTACAGGCCCAGTTCGCGATACAGGCCCGCCAGACTCTGCTGCACCGGCTGATGAGCGAACAGCGCGTTCCAGCACACCGAAAGCAAACCGTACCAGGCAGCGCCGGCGATCAGCAGTAACGGATCACGCCAGAAATGCTGCAATTCGCCGGAGCGCTGGTCGGCGGCGATCATGCTGTAGATCGCGAGGATCAATGTCGCCTGCGCAATCGCGCCGTAACGCTCACCGAGTGCGCCGAGCATGACCAGCGCGAAAGTGGATAGCGCCAGGCCGGCTACGAATAGCCAGGGGTAGGGAAACATCAACTCGACCGCGACCGCGGCGATGCTGAAGCACAGCAGCGTTACCAGCAGGGCGTTCAGGCGGCCGAGCCAGCTGTCATCGGTTTCTGCCAGCGCGCTGGCGATGATGCCGAGAAACAGCGGAATGATCAGTTCCGGTTGGCCGAGGTGCCAGCTCAGGCCCATGCTGCCAGCCATGGCAATCAGAACGCGCAGGCTGTAGCCGAACTTCTCCAGCGCCCATAGGCGACGTAAAAACTGGCTGAGCGAGGGTTGCGGCATGAATCGATCCGTTGGGGGTAGGCTGGGTTTGACGACGCCACCGCTAACGCTGTCACGGCCGGCCCGTGCATTCAATCAGCGACCAGCCACCTGCGCCCGCGATCAACAGGTGCAGGCGTTGGGGCTTGTCAGAGCAGGCGTACCTTCAGCGAGCGGCCTTTGATCTTACCTTCATTCATGCGCTTGAGCGCTTGCTTGGCTACCCCGCGCTCGACCGCCACGAATGCCTGGAAATCGAAGATGGCGATCTTGCCGACCTGAGTCCCGGGAATTCCAGCATCGCCAGTCAGTGCGCCGAGAATATCGCCCGGCCGTAGCTTGTCCTTGCGCCCCGCGCCGATGCACAGCGTCACCATTGGCGGTTGCAAGGGCTCGCCTGCTTGGGCTTTCAGGCTGTCCAGCGGATGCCAATTGAGTGGGGCCTTCTGCAGCTTCTCGATGGCCTGTGCGCGATGGGCTTCGGCCGGTGCGACCAGACTCACGGCAAGGCCCTGGTTGCCAGCTCGACCGGTGCGGCCTACACGATGCACATGTATTTCCGAGTCGCGCGCCAGTTCGACGTTGATCACCATGTCCAGTGCATCGATATCCAGGCCGCGGGCCGCGACGTCGGTCGCCACCAGTACCGAGAGACTGCGGTTGGCGAACATGGCCAATACCTGGTCGCGATCACGCTGCTCCAGGTCGCCGTTGAGCGCCATGGCGGAAATGCCTTTGGCGCTCAGGTGATCGACCAGCTCCTGGCATTGCTGCTTGGTGAAGCAGAAAGCCACGCAGCTTTCCGGGCGAAAGCTGGCCAGTAGGCGCACGACCGCTTCCATGCGTTGCTCGGGGTCGATTTCGTAGAAGCGCTGCTCGATCTGCGTATCGTCGTGCAGGGCCTCGGCGCGTACCTGTTGCGGATCGCGCATGAAGCTCGCCGACAGCTGTTTGATACCGCTCGGATAGGTTGCCGAAAACAGCAGGGTCTGCCGCTTGGCGGGCGTATGGCCGATGATTTCGGCGATGGCGTCGTAGAAGCCCATGTCGAGCATGCGGTCTGCTTCATCGAGCACCAGGGTGTTCAGACCGTCGAGTTTCAGCGTGCCTTTCTTCAGGTGCTCCTGCACCCGCCCCGGTGTACCGACGATGACGTGCGCGCCATGCTCCAGCGAGGCGATCTGCGGGCCAATGGACACACCGCCGCAGAGGGTGAGGATCTTGATGTTGTCCGCCGCCCGTGCCAGTCGGCGCAGCTCTTTGGCTACCTGATCGGCCAACTCCCGGGTCGGGCATAGAACCAGCGCCTGGCAGCCGAAGTAGCGGGGATTGAGGGGCTCCAGCAGAGCAATGCCGAAGGCAGCGGTCTTGCCACTACCGGTCTTGGCCTGGGCGATCAGATCCTGTCCCTTGAGCATGACCGGCAGGCTCTGAGCCTGGATCGGCGTCATCGCGGTGTAGCCGAGGGCGTCGAGGTTGGCGAGCATGGCGGCGGAAAGGGGCAGTGATGAAAAGACGGTACTGGGCACGGAAAGAGTCTTCGACTGGGGGGGCGGCCTGCAGTCTATCAGGCCGTCGCCCTAAGCGCCGGTCGCAACCGCTGGTGTGGCCAACCGCCGGCATGGCGAAATGTTTTGAAAGGCCCGTGTATGGAACCCAGACGGGGGAGCTTGATCGAAAATTGTCCATGTTCCGCACTCTGGAGGTTTGTTTTGTCTCGCGTTCTTTTCCTTGCTGGGTTGTTGGCGCTGCCTGCGTTTGCCGCCGAGCCCACCCTTTACGGACGTTACGAACACATCAAAGTCGAACAGATCGGCAAAACCCTACCGGCCAAGATGGATACCGGTGCCATGACAGCATCGCTGTCCGCGCGTGACATCGAGCAATTCGAGCGCGATGGCGAAGACTGGGTCCGTTTCCGTCTGGCCGTCGAGGGCGCGGATGACACCCTTTATGAGCAGCGCTTGCTCGGCATCAGCCGCATCAAAACGCGAGCTGAAGAGACCGGCAATGTCGACCCGAACAGCGAACCGCCGCGGGCAGAGCGCCCGGTGGTAGGTATGCAGCTGTGCATCGGCGATCAGCTACGCGACGTCGAGGTCAATCTCACGGACCGCACCCACTTCAGCTATCCCTTACTGATTGGTGCCGAGACCATTCGTGACCTGAACGCTGCGATCTATCCGACCGAGAAGTACACGGCCGGTCAGCCAACCTGCTGACTGCAATCGCCATTGGCACGCGTCACCCGCCAGGCCGCGCCGGCCTGGCTTAGGCCCTCGAAAGGCAGCGCTGTTCCGCGCTCCCGCATAGTTCCCAACAGCGCGTGATCGTTCGCCTCGGTCCGACAAACCGAGCGGGCTGCCTTTACCTCTGGCGTTGATAACGCGGTGCAACACAGTTTCTTTCCATCCAGCAGGCCCAGCTGATGCGTGTCGGATGAACGTGCTCTGGCCTCACGAAAAATACGCCTCATATAACCAGACCTAAAAAGGTGGCGGGCCGTTTCGTTTGCAATCAAAAGGCAATATAAGGAAGTTAGTTTAAGTTTGTTGTTTATATATGAGTCGTTTTTGTTTGTTGCATTGTTTTGTATGTCTAGTTGTCTTTTAAATATTGCCGATGCTCTTTAGTGGGCTTTTTTAATTGAAAACTAGTCGAGATTAGTTTGTGACCGGCCGGTATTGATAGTGCTCATGGAGGACGCTCGGACCAAGCTACCGACCGCCGCGTCAGCTCGCCGCACCGTTCGACGCCAAAAGCGTCTGCCACGAAGGTTACGGCGAGTGGCTCGCACGATGGCCTATGGCTACGTCGAGGCGCATTTTTAGGGCCTCTCCAGCATGTGGATTGGTCTTCGCGTGTTGTTTGTCAGACTAAAGTCGGGGCTTTCATTCATTAACCCACCCCTGTTAAATTCAGGATGTGGGTTCCCTTCACACGTAATAAAAATAAGGCGGAGAACGTCAATGGCCGACAACGATAAAGAAAATGCTGCTGCGTACTGGAAGGCGAATGTTCGCCTTATCACTTGGAGCTTAGTGGTCTGGGCTCTCGTCTCATATGGCTTCGGTATCCTCCTGCGCCCGCTGGTAGCCGGTATCCCGGTTGGAGGAACAGATCTGGGCTTCTGGTTCGCTCAACAGGGTTCCATCATCACGTTCATTGCGATCATCTTCCACTACGCGTGGCGGTTGAACAAATTGGACAAGGAATTCGGGGTTGAGGAGTAACCACAATGAGCCAATATTGGATCAACATGATGTTCGTGGGCGCGTCTTTCCTGCTTTATATAGGGATCGCGATCTGGGCCCGCGCTGGGTCGACTAAGGAATTCTATGTCGCCGGTGGCGGCGTTCACCCCGTAACCAATGGTATGGCAACAGCAGCAGACTGGATGTCTGCGGCTTCCTTCATCTCCATGGCGGGTCTGATCGCCTCCGGTGGTTATGCTACGTCCGTTTACCTGATGGGCTGGACTGGCGGCTATGTGCTGCTGGCGATGCTGCTTGCACCCTACCTGCGCAAATTCGGCAAGTTCACCGTGCCGGACTTCATTGGTGACCGCTTCTATAGCCGTGGCGCTCGCCTGACTGCAGTTGTCTGCCTCATCCTCATCTCCGTTACCTACGTAATCGGTCAGATGGCGGGTGCTGGTGTGGCGTTCTCTCGCTTCCTGGAAGTGAGCAACGACGTTGGTATCTGGCTCGCTGCTGCCATCGTGTTTGCCTATGCGGTATTCGGCGGCATGAAGGGCATCACCTACACCCAGGTGGCGCAGTACGTGGTTCTGATCATCGCGTACACCATTCCGGCGGTGTTCATCGCCATGCAGCTGACTGGCAACCCGATCCCGATGTTCGGCATGTTCGGCACCCATACCGAGTCTGGTATGCCGCTGCTGGACAAGTTGGATACCGTCGTTCAGGACCTGGGCTTTGCCGCCTACACCGCTGACGTCGACAACAAGCTGAACATGTTCCTGTTCACTCTGTCGCTGATGATCGGTACTGCTGGTCTGCCGCACGTAATCATTCGCTTCTTCACCGTACCGAAAGTAGCTGATGCCCGTTGGTCCGCTGGCTGGACCCTCGTGTTCATCGCCCTGCTGTACCTTACCGCTCCAGCTGTTGCCTCCATGGCACGTCTGAACCTGATTGAAACCATCTATCCGGAAGGTCCGCAGGCTGAGGCGATCCTCTATGAAGAGCGTCCGGACTGGATTCAGACCTGGGAAACCACTGGCCTGATCAAGTGGGAAGACAAGAACGGCGATGGTCGTGTGCAGATGTACAACGATACCAATGCCGGCTTTGCTCCTACTGCACAAGAGCGTGGCTGGAACGGCAACGAGCTGACTGTTAACAACGACATCATCGTGTTGGCCAACCCAGAGATCGCGAATCTGCCTGGTTGGGTCATCGGTCTGATCGCCGCGGGTGCTATCGCTGCTGCGCTCTCGACTGCTGCGGGTCTGCTGTTGGCAATCTCCTCTGCAATCAGTCATGACTTGATCAAGACGATCATCAATCCGAAGATCAGTGAGAAGAACGAGATGTTGGCGGCTCGTCTCTCCATGACAGCGGCGATCCTGCTGGCAACCTGGTTGGGCCTCAACCCTCCCGGCTTCGCCGCGCAGGTAGTAGCACTGGCGTTTGGTCTCGCGGCAGCGAGCCTGTTCCCAGCGCTGATGATGGGGATCTTCTCCAAGCGCGTGAACAGCAAGGGCGCCGTTGCGGGGATGCTGGTTGGTGTGGTGAGCACCGCCGTATACATCTTCCTGTACCTGGGCTGGTTCTTCATCCCTGGCACTGCAAGCATTCCGAACACGCCTGATCAGTGGTGGATGGGCATTTCCCCGCAGGCCTTCGGTGCAGTGGGTGCGATGCTGAACTTCGCAGTGGCTTACGCCGTATCCCTCGCCACTGAGGCTCCGCCGCAGGAGATTCAGGATCTGGTAGAAAGCGTTCGTACCCCGAAAGGTGCTGGCGCTGCGCTTGATCACTAACTGATAATGCAACCAGACGTCAGACCTGCTCTGGCACGAGGTTGAAGTAGAAGTCGGGCTTCCATTTGGAAGCCCGATTTTTTTGAGGGGGATATATATGTTCTGGCATCTGATCGCGGCAGCCGTCGCTGGTGTGGCGGGCGCGGGTATTGGGTTGCTGCTGCGCTCCCTGACGCGTAAGCGGCTGCCGAAGTGGATCATTCCAGTGTTCGCCGGTCTGGGTATGCTGGCTTACACGATCCATTACGAATACACCTGGTTTGAGACCACGCAATTGCGCCTTCCGGAAGGGTCCGTGGTTGTTTCAAGTGAAGAGGGTGAAATGTTGTGGCGGCCTTGGACCATGGCATTTCCGATGCCGTTGGCCTATGTCGTGCTGGATGGCGCAAGTGCGCAGATCCAAGATACGGACAGGGGGCGGATTGGCCGTTTCGTTCTGTATCGCTTCGAAAAGCACCACCTGATGTCCACTGTGAAGAGCAGTCCTCATCAGATGCTCTGCACAGAGAACGTGATGTTCAGATTGAATGAAGCTGGTCAGGCCAAGATCGAGACGGCGACCGAGCTGGCGGAAGATTCACCGCTGTACCAGGCCATATGTGGGGCCGGCCGATAATGGCCGTCTAGCGCCCCAAGCGGATTCCGCGCATTGGTATCAGCCGATGCGCGCCGTTATGGTGACGCTCATTTGGCTTGTATACGGCAGTTATTTACGGGCATCGGATCAATCGGCTCCGCAATGGAAGCCTGACATCCGGTATCAACCGGCTCACGATACCGATCGACTAGTCCTTACACCTTTAGGCGCAGCTTGAAAGGCTGCCGCAAGAGTGCGCCTTTCAGATCGAGTTGAACGCGGCTTTGCGTGCGCGTTGCCAGCATCTGAGCCGCTGAGCCAGTTCGTCGGTGGTGGTGAGGCCCATGCGTTGGGCGCGGTTCAGCAGGATCAGGGCGATCTCTGCGGTGGCCATCGCATCGGCAGATGCGTTATGGCGTTGCGGTATGTGGATGTTGAAGTAGTCGAGCCAATGGTCCAGACCGCCACGATGAATCATTGCCTCGGGAAACAGCATCGGAGCCAGGTCGGCTACGTCGAGGAAGGTGTGCTCCAGTGCGTAACCCAGTTCGTTCTTCAGCGCTCGGGCCAACATGCGCTGATCGAAGGGTGCGTGAAACGCCAGAATGACGCTGTCGGACGCGAACTCCATGAAGCTGAGCAGCGCCTCCGCCGGAGGTAATCCGGTCGCCAACTCGCTTGGCGCAATGCCATGGATCAGCACGCTCTCGGTGACCTTGACCTGGCGACAAAGCGTGCACTCGAACTGCTTGGAATAGCTGATGGCACCGTCTTCGATGGTGACCGCGCCGATGGCAATGACCAGGTCGCGCTTGAGGTGCAGGCCAGTAGTTTCCAGATCCAGAACTACCATGCGTTGCTGGCGAAGCGGGATGGCCTGCGGCAGGCAGGGTTTGGGCAGCTCGGCGATACGCTGTTGCTGCTCGGGGGGCAGCTTCGGTCCGCGAGGGTTGAACCAGAACATGCTCATAATTGATAGCGCACCGCGAGACTGGCCTGCAAACGCTGCGCTTGGCGGAAGGATTCGCGCAGGATGCGACGGTCGAGAACGTTGAGCGTATCCGGATCCAGGCGGTTGGAATAGGGCAGTCCATCGCGTGCCTGCTGCTGATGATGCTGCATGCGGGTCTGCTGGATGAAATGATAGGCCTCTTCGTAGGCTGCGCCGTCCTTCTCCTCGATTACGCCTTTCTCCACCAGCTTGCGCAGGCGCTCAAGGGTATTGCAGGTGCCGATGCCGTTGCTCAGCGCCAGCAGGCGAGCGCCATCGACGAAGGGGGTAAGGCCCTGCACCTTCAGATCCAGCGTGTCCTTGCCTTCGCCTTTGCGTGCCACTACGAAGTCGCGGAAACGACCCACCGGTGGGCGGTGACGCAGCGCGTTGTCGGCCATCATGCGTTGGAACAGGCTGTTATCGTTGATCTCCTCGATCAGATCACGGCGCAGCTGCTCGCATCCCTCCGACGGTCCCCAGATGCTGCGCAGATCAAAATAGATGGTGCTGCCGAGCAGATTCTCCGGCGTCGCCTCGCGGATGAACGAGCTGAAGCGGCGGCTCCACTCCTGGCGCGACAGGCACAGCTGCGGGTTGCTGGCCATGATGTTGCCCTTGCACAGGGTGAAGCCGCAGGTATCGAGGTCGCGATTGATGCGCTCGGCCAGGGGCAGCAAGCGGCCGCGGATATGGGCGGCGTCGGCGGCGTCGGTGGCCTCGAAGAGAATGCCATTGTCCTGATCGGTGTGAAGCGTCTGCTCCTGGCGGCCTTCGCTGCCGAAGCACAGCCAGGTGAACGGAATGCCTGGGTCGCCCATACGCTCGATCGCCAGTTCGATCACCCGGCATACGGTGTGATCGTTGAGCAGGGTGACGATGCGCGTGATCTGGGTCGATGAGGCGCCGTGGGCGAGCATGTTGTCGACCAGCTGGGTGATGCGGCTGCGGATGACCACCAGCGCATCGACCCGGTCGGCATGGCGAATGGTCTGTGCTAGATGCACCAGGTCCACGCGCTGCAGAGAAAACAGATCACGCTCTGAAATCACGCCCTGCAGCAGGCCGTTTTCCACCACGCAGACGTGGGCTATATGCCGTTCGGTCATGGCGATGGCGGCGTCGAAGGCAGTGGCATCCGGCGGCAGGTAGAAGGGGTCGTGGGTCATGAACTGCGATATTGGCTGGCTCAGGTCGGTAGTGCCTGTGCCAATGGCGCGCCGAAGATCGCGCAGCGTGAAGATGCCTTGCGGATGCAGAGCCTCGTCGACGATCACGATGCTGCCGACGTTCTCGTCCTGCATCATCGCCACGGCCTCGTTGAGCGGCCGGCTGGGCAGGCAGGACACGGGGTGATGCAGCGCCAACTCGCCGATGCTGGTTTCCAGAGAGTACTGCTCGCCGAGACTCTCTACGGCACGCATCTGGGCCTGCTGGTTGACCAGGTCGAGCAGGCTGCTGACGCCGCGAATGGCGAAGTCGCGAAACACGGCCGAGGTGGAGACCAGTTTGACGAACGCGGGCTTGTTCAGCAGGAAGCAAAAGGTGTCATCCGCAGCGAGGTGCGCTGTCCGGGTAGCTCGCTCACCCATGAGAGCGGCCATCGGAAAGCATTCGCCGACGATGACTTCGAACGTGGTGTCGGTACCGCGTTTCGCGGTATGCGGGCGCTGACCATGCACGCGGCCCTGCTTGACGATGTAGAAGTGCTGCACGACCCCGTCATCGGGTGAAATGATGCAGTCGCCTTCGGCATAGAAGCGCAGCTCACAGTTCTCCACCAGATACGCGAGGTGGGCCGGCTCCATCTGGTTGAACGGGGCGTACTTGCGCAGGAATTCCATGGTGCCATGGATGTTCTGCAGTACTGCCGTCTTCCCAGCCTGGGAGAAGGCGTCGGGTGTGCTCATGGTCGGCTTCCATTTTTTGTTAATGGTGGGCTGCAGGTCGTTCGGACCCAATTGGACGTAAGTCTAGTCACCTCAAGGGGCGGGGGAGCTGATCAAGGTCAGCCTCATGTTTCGCGCTGTTGCGGGGAATTTGAGACATGAAAAAGCCGGCCACTGGGGCCGGCTCCTTTGTTTCGTCATTTCGCTTAGGGCAGGGTGAAAAGCACCTTGACCGAACCGTTTACCGCCGAGCTGTCGACGTAACCGACGGCATCGGCTTCGGCGGCGACCTTGGCCACCACTGCGGCGTCGTCAGCGACGCTGGGCAGCGGCTGACCCTTACCGGTGAAGATCAGCCCGGACCAATAAGACTTGAGCTGCGACTCGTTCTTGTTGGTGACGCCTGCATAGAAGGCTTCCTTGGTAGGATTCCAGCCGGCCTGATCGACGCCTTTCATGGACTTGTCCTTGCCCAGGAAAATGTTGGCAACTTCGGATTGCGATGGCGCCTTGGCTGCGCCGGGATTGCCGATCACGGCAACCTCGGCCTGAGCCAGGGAAACCATGCTGATCAGCGCGGTGCCGCAAAGGATGCGAATGGATGCTCTCATCGGGACGCTCCTCAGAATACGAAATCAACGCCGACGGAAACGATGTCGCCGTCGTAGTTGCGGGCGGGAGCAATGCCTACGGCATTTTCGAACACTTCCTGCGCATTGCGGGTGAAGACGCCGTCATAACCGTTCTTGGTGTCGACGCGCTTGTACTCGCCCTTTACCACTACGGTCGGCGCTGCCTGATAGTTCAGGCCCAGGGTCCAGGAGCTCTGACGGCCACCGTTGTCGTCCAGCTGTGCGTAGGTCAGGTGCGGCAGGAAATCACCGAAACGACGGCCGCCCATCAGGTAGAACGAGTCGATGGATTCCATGTCATCGTTCTCGATCATGCGCGAGGTCCACTCATTGCTGCTGACCCAGGTGCCGTTGTCGTACTGGTAGCCGATCGAGGTGAACTTGCCTTTCTCCTTGTTCAGTTCCAGCAGGCTCAGTGGCAGCATTACGCCGCCGCCGACGTCCACCGTACCGCTGATATCCGTCTTGATATCCGCCTCGACATAGCCGATGCGCAGCATGCCGAAATCGTTGGTGGCCAGGCTGATGCTGGCGCCGAAGAGGTTGCCGTAGTCGATATCGAACTGCTCGTCGTATGCGTAGTAGTCACGGTTCTTCGCCTGACCGCCAGCGACCTGGAAAGTCACCGAACCGTACGACAGCGGCACGGTGTAGACCGCATCGACGCCTTCGTAGTTGGTGACCTGCACCTGGCTGTAAACCTCGTCAGGCAGACGCAGCCACGGATAGCTGTAGCCGACGTCGAGGCTTTCGGAATACATGTACACCGGGCTGCGCAGGCGGCCGGCACGGAGCATCAGCTGGTCGGTGGCCTGCAGCGACAGGTATGCCCACTCGAGGTTGGCTTTCCACTCGTCCTGCTGCGCTTTGGCGGTCGCCTGGACGGTCACGCCGACGGTGTCGGTGATGCCGTAGCTCAGTTGAGCGCCGAACTTGGACAGCTGATCACCGCGCCAGGAGTCGGTGGTTTGGCCCTGACCGCCGTAGCTGCGACCTTCATCTTCGCCGCCCAGGTGGGTGAAACCGACGGTACCAAAACCGTTGAAGCGATGTTCACCCTGTTCCAGGGCGAAGGCAGGGGTGGCGGCCAGGCAGACAGCTGCCAGACCGGCGACACGAAATGCAGTCATTTGATGCTCCAAAGAATCGTTAAACACGGAATTGGCCCGTGGCCGCGCGCAGGTGGTCTCCGGTACTCACCAGTTGCTCGCCAAGGCGGGCGGTGGCTTCGGCGCCGTTAGCGGTTGCTTGTGCGTCCTGCTGCAACACTTGAGTTTCTTGTTGGATTGAACTCGACAGGCCGATCTGCTCTTGCGTGAACTGAGCGATGCCGGCGTTGAGTTCGTCGATCTGGTTGACCGTGCGTGCAATGGCTTCCAGCAGCTGCGTAGCCTCGATGGAACGTTCGATGCTGGCGCGGGATTTCTCGCCGTTGCTGGTCATTACGTTGAGTACGGTGTTGGCGCTGTTCTGCAGGCGCTGGATGATCTGCTGAATCTCGGCGGTGGAGGCGGCGGTCTTCTGCGCCAGGTTGCGCACCTCATCGGCGACGACCGCGAAGCCGCGGCCTTGCTCGCCAGCGCGGGCGGCTTCGATGGCGGCGTTGAGTGCCAACAGATTGGTCTGCTCGGCGATGCTGCGGATCACGGTCAGTACCGAACCGACTTCTTGGGTTTCTTCCTCGAGCTGTTCCATGGCCTTGACCGCGCCCATCACGCTGTCACCCAGGTCACTGATGCCGGTCGACAGGCTGCCGACATGCTCACGTGCGGTGGCGGCCTGGCGCGCTGCGGAGTTGGCCTCGTCGGAAGCCTGCTGCGAGCGCTGCGCCACTTCCTGAATGCTGCCGGTCATGGTGAGGATGTCGCGGGTGATCGAGTCGGTGTGGTGCTGTTGCGACTTGGCGTTTTCTTCCGAGCCCTGGGTCAGGTTGTAGAGTTCTTTCGATACCTGGCCGAGCGGGCTCGCCGCGTCGATGATCTGGCGAATGGTGCGTTGAAGTTTGTCGAGGAAACCGTTGAACAGCTCGATCATCGCGCCGATTTCGTCGTTGGATTGGACGTTTACGCGTTGCGTCAGATCACCATCGCCGCGAGCGATTGACTGCAATGAAGTGATCACGCCGCGGATGTTGACCATCACACTGCGAATCACCAGCCAGGCGCCAAGGCTGACCAGCACGACCAGCACCAGACTGAGGATAATGCCCAACCGCGTGGTGTCGGCGTTGGCTTCGCGGGTCTCTACCAGGGTCTGCTGGAAATCCTCGTAAGCCTGCGCACGGAAGTCGCTGCCAAGCTTCTGCGCCTGCGCCAGGTCACTAGCCATGCGATCCAGGCTCGGTCGCAGGTCATCAAACGAGGCGCTGCCATCGATCAGCTTTGCAGAGGCGCTGAGGGCATTGTCGGCGTAGCCCTTCACCGCATTGCGCCAGCTATCGAGCGCCTGTCGGCGTTGAGGTTGGCCACTGAGAAGCGTCGCCAGCGCCTGCTGTTGCGCATCTATCTCGCTCAGCACGTCGCGCGCTTCGCCGAGAATGCCCGCTTCGCCCGCCGCAACAGCGTTGTTCAGCAGCCCTGGAATGCGTGAAAACTGAAAGATCACCGCATCGGCCTTTTCCAGTGTCGGGTAGCTCTGGCTTTCAAGCATTTGCAGCCGAGAATCGGTCGCCGACAGCTGCAGCGAGGTATAGCCGACATAGACGATCAGCCCGAGCAGTGCGACGGCGGGCACCAACGAAAGCTTGGCGGTCAACGAGAGATTCTTGAACATGCAGCGACTTCACGGCGGGCGGCGAATACTACGGGATGACACATGGTGGCGACATGCCATCTATCGGAAAACAGTGTGACTCGATTTGTTATCACGGTCACGGTATCGGTTGTCGCATGCCGAACTTGAGCGCCGTTGAGCGGATTCGGACGATAAAAAAACCGCCCCGTAGGGCGGTTCGTTTGCAGCCAGGCTGAGCGTTACAGGTCGTTCTTGGCCTTGAACTCGCGGCGACGACGGTGCAGGACCGGCTCGGTGTAGCCGTTGGGCTGCTTGGTGCCTTCGAGGACCAGCTCCAGGGCGGCCTGGAAGGCCACGCTGTTGTCGAACTCCGGCGCCATCGGGCGGTACAGCGGGTCACCTTCGTTCTGACGGTCAACCACCGGCGCCATGCGCTTGAGGCTTGCGAGCACCTGATCCTTGGTAACGACGCCATGACGCATCCAGTTGGCTACGTGCTGGCTGGAGATACGCAGGGTAGCGCGGTCTTCCATCAGTGCGATGTCGTTGATGTCCGGCACCTTGGAGCAACCGACGCCCTGTTCGACCCAGCGGACCATGTAGCCGAGGATGCCCTGCGAGTTGTTGTCCAGCTCGTTCTGTTTCTCTTCCTCGCTCCAGTTGGTGTCTTGCGCCAGCGGGATGGTGAGGATGTCGTCGATGGAAGCTTTTTCGCGCTTGGCCAGTTCGACCTGACGCGCCTGCACGTCGATCTTGTGGTAGTGCATGGCGTGCAGGGTGGCTGCGGTTGGCGACGGTACCCACGCGGTGTTGGCACCGGCCATGGGGTGGCCGACCTTCTGCTCGAGCATCGCGGCCATCAGGTCAGGCATGGCCCACATGCCCTTGCCGATCTGCGCCTTGCCCTGCAGACCGCACGCCAGACCCACGTCGACGTTGTTGTTCTCGTAGGCGCCGATCCACTTCTCGGCCTTCATGGCCGCCTTGCGCACCATCGGGCCGGCTTCCATGGAGGTGTGGATTTCGTCACCGGTGCGGTCGAGGAAGCCGGTGTTGATGAACACCACGCGCTCGCGCGCTTCCTTGATGCAGGCCTTGAGGTTGATCGTGGTACGACGCTCCTCGTCCATGATGCCGACCTTGAGGGTGTTGCGCGGCAGACCGAGGACGTCCTCGACGCGGCCGAACAGCTCGGTGGCGAAGGCCACTTCTTCCGGGCCGTGCATCTTCGGCTTGACGATGTACATCGAGCCGGTGCGAGTGTTCTTGCGGCTGGTGTTGCCGTTGAGGTTGTGCACCGCGATCAGGCTGGTGAACAGGCCGTCCATGATGCCTTCCGGCACCTCGTTGCCTTCCTTGTCGAGGATGGCATCGTTGGTCATCAGGTGACCGACGTTACGGATGAACAGCAGGGAGCGGCCATGCAGGGTCAGCTCGCCGTTGCCGTCGGCCTTGGTGTAGACGCGGTCCGGGTTCATCGCGCGGGTGATGCGCTTGCCGCCCTTTTCCAGCTCCTCAACCAGGTCGCCCTTCATCAGGCCGAGCCAGTTGCGATAGACGATGGTCTTGTCGTCGGCGTCGACGGCGGCGATGGAGTCTTCGCAGTCCATGATGGTGGTCAGCGCCGATTCCATCAGGATGTCCTTCACGCCGGCCGCGTCGGTCTGGCCGATCGGGCTGGCCGGGTCGATCTGGATCTCGAAGTGAATGCCGTTGTTCTTCAGCAGCACAGCGATCGGTGCGCTGGCTTCGCCCTGGAAGCCTTGCAGCTGGGCCGGGTTCTTCAGGCCGGTGGTGCTGCCGTCTTTGAGCGAAACGACCAGCTTGCCGCCTTCGATGCGGTAGCCGGTGGAGTCGATGTGGGAGCCGGTTTCCAGCGGTGCGGCTTCATTGAGGAAGTTGCGCGCGTAGGCGATGACCTTGTTGCCGCGGATCTCGTTGTAGCCCGGGCCCTTGGTGGCGCCGTCTTCTTCGGAGATCGCGTCGGTGCCGTAGAGCGCGTCGTACAGCGAGCCCCAGCGGGCGTTGGCGGCGTTCAGGGCGAAGCGCGCGTTCATGATCGGCACCACCAGCTGCGGGCCGGCCATGCGGGCGATTTCTTCGTCAACGTTCTCGGTGGTGGCCTTGAAGTCTTCGGCCTCCGGCAGCAGGTAGCCGATTTCCTGCAGGAAACTCTTGTACGCCACGGCGTCGTGGGTCTGACCGGCGCGGGCCTGGTGCCAGGCATCGATCTGCGCCTGCAGCTCGTCGCGCTTGGCCAGCAGCGCGCGGTTCTTCGGCGCCAGGTCGTGGATGACGCTGTCGGCGCCGGCCCAGAAGGCAGCGGCATCGACGCCGGTACCGGGAATCGCTTCGTTGTTCACGAAGTCGTACAGGACTTTGGCGACCTGCAGGCCACCGACTTGAACGCGCTCAGTCATTACTCGCCTCACTTGGTTCTTCTAATTCGACGGACAGTCTCGTTTCTTGTAGTCCGAGTCGCCGGATACTACATGAAGCGCCGGGGAAAATCAGTCCGCCGAAAGAGCCGGTCGTTTCGGCCTTGCGACGCTGGGCGAGGGCGCTGCAGACTGCCACAGAGGCGACTGCCTGCTATACCTAATGGGCCGTCGCTACCTCGTAAGCGAATTCCCAGCACAGGAGCCGTCCATGGATCACCTCGTTCTCACCGTCATTGCCGAAGACCAGCCAGGTCTGGTCGAACGACTGGCCAAGTGCATCGCCGATCACGGCGGCAACTGGCTGGAGAGCCGCATGTCGCGCATGGCCGGACAGTTCGCCGGCATCCTGCGGGTGGCCGTGCCGCAACAGGCACATGGAGAGCTGACCGCCGCACTAGAGGGGCTGCAAGCGCAAGGCATCCGCGTGTTGCTGGCGCACAGCGGTACGGAGCCGGTAGAGAGCTGGCAGGAAATCCAGCTGGAGCTGGTCGGCAATGATCGTCCGGGCATCGTGCGCGACATTACCCATCTGCTGGCCACGCACGGCGTCAATCTGGAAAGCCTGGATACCGAGGTGTTGCCGGCACCGATGAGCAGCGAGCTGTTGTTCCGTGCCGAAGTGCGTCTGGCCGTGCCGAGCGAGCTGTCGCTGGAAGTCCTGCAACAGCGTCTGGAAGCCCTGGCCGACGACCTGATGGTCGAACTCAAGCTGCAGCCGGCCGAGAAATCCTAGACGGTCGCCAGCTTTTTCAGCCGGCGCTTTTGCGCATCACGCGCCAGGCATCCAGGCTGTAGACCGCAAGCCCCGCCCAGATGCAGAAGAAGGCCAGCTGGCGGTCGACCGGGAATGGCTCGCCGAACAGCTGGACGGCGAGGATCAGCAGCAGCGTCGGCGTCAGGTACTGCAGGAAGCCCAGCGTCGAATACGGCAGGTGACGCGCGGCGGCGTTGAAGCCGAGCAGCGGGATCAACGTCACGGGTCCTGCGGCCATCAGCCAGAGTGCGTCGGTGCTGGTCCAGAACGCAGGTTCGGTACTGGTGCCGCTGCTGAACCAGAACAGCCAGACCAGCGCTATTGGTAGCAACAGCCAGGTTTCCACCACCAGCCCGGGCAACGCGGCCACCGGTGCCAGCTTGCGCAGCAGCCCGTAGCTGCCGAAGCTCAGCGCCAGCACGATGGAAATCCACGGGAATTCGCCGAGCATCAGCAGCTGCAGGCTGACACCGACGGTGGCCATCGCCACCGCCAGCCACTGCAGTGGGCGCAGCCGCTCGCGCAGCACGATCATGCCGAGCAGCACGTTGACCAGCGGATTGATGTAGTAGCCCAGGCTCGCCTCGACCATCCGGTCGTGGTTCACCGCCCAGACGTAGATCAGCCAGTTGGCGGCGATCAGCACGCTGGATATGCCGAGTACGCCAAGCCGTCGCGGGTGCGCCAGCAGTTCGCGCCACCAGCCGGGGTGGCGCCAGACCAGCAGCACCAGCGAGCCGAATACCGCCGACCAGATCACCCGCTGGGTAACGATCTCAAGTGCGCCGTATTGCTCAAGTGCCTTGAAGTAGAGCGGAAACATGCCCCAGATGCTGAAGGTAGCCAGCCCCAGCAGATAACCCTTGCGCAGATTGGCGGTAGCCATGACGTCCTTCGACGAGCAGCGGAGAGCCGGTCATTTTGCGCCTTTGCTCGAAGGAGAGAAAGCTTAGGCTGCTAACGTAGATGCGCGACGCGACCAGCTGGGCCGATCCAGCAGATTAGGGAACGCGCGAAGGCTCGCTCCGTCTCATCTGCATCGCCAATCGAAACGGCGTCGCACTCAGGCGACGTGCGTACGGAGGTCGCAATGCGCTTGCAGAATCAGGTGGCTCTGGTCACCGGCAGTACCCACGGTATCGGCCTCGGCATCGCCGTGCGCCTGGCCGAGGAGGGGGCCGACGTGGTCATCAACGGTCGCGAAGAAGATGACGAGGCCCGTGCGAGTCTTGAACAGGTGCGCGCCGTCGGGCGGCGGGTCTGCTTTATTGCCGCGGATGTCAGCCAGGTCGAACAATGCCGCCGGCTGGTGCACGAGAGCGTCGAGCGAATGGGCTGGCTGGACATCCTGGTGAACAACGCCGGGGTGCAGACGCACGCCGCGTTTCTCGACGCCGAGGAAGGCGACTACGACCGGGTACTCGACGTGAATCTGCGCGGGCCGTTCTTCCTCTCCCAGGCATTCGCCCGCTATCTACGCGAGCAGGGCCGCGGCGGGCGGATCATCAACAACAGCTCGGTGCACGAGGAATTGCCGCACCCCAACTTCACCGCCTACTGCGCGAGCAAGGGCGGGCTGAAGATGCTCATGCGCAATATCGCGATCGAGCTCGCGCCGTTGGGCATTACGGTGAACAACGTGGCGCCGGGCGCGGTGGAAACGCCGATCAACCGCGAACTGATGAACCAACCGGAAAAGCTCGCCAGTCTGTTGCAGAACATCCCCGCCGGACGCCTCGGCCGGCCCCGCGACATCGCTGGCGTTGTCGCCTTTCTTGCCTCACCGGATGCCGAATACATCACCGGAGCCACCTTGGTGGTCGATGGCGGCCTGCTATGGAATTACAGCGAACAATGACCAATATCCCGCCGTGTCAGCCGTTCAGCCATGACGTCAGCGCCATTTCGCTGGCCGATACCCTAACCCCCGCCGAGCGCTATCAGGAGTTGTTCGTCGCGGTGCAGATGCAGCGCGTCTTTCCTGACAGCAAAACTTTCGTTGACTGCGCGCCCCTGCAGCATCCCGAAGCCATCCTCGAGGATTACCGTGCCCGCTGCGCCGAGTCGGGCTTCGACCTCGTAGCTTTTGTGCACGAGCATTTCAGTCTTTATGAGATGCCGACCAAGGAGTTCGTCGCCAACCCCGACGACAGCCTGGCCGAGCATATCGACCGGCTCTGGCCGATCCTCACCCGTCATCCGCAGGACCATCCCGAGCATTCCTCGCTGCTGCCCTTGCCGCATGATTATGTGGTGCCCGGTGGGCGCTTCACCGAGCTGTACTACTGGGATTCCTACTTCACCATGCTCGGCCTGGATGAGAGTGGGCATTGCGACCTGTTGCGCTCGATGGCGGACAACTTCGCCTATCTGATCGACACCTACGGCCATGTACCCAACGGCAACCGCACCTACTATCTGGGGCGTTCGCAACCGCCGGTGTTTTCCCTGATGACCGAGCTGTTCGAGGAAAACGGCTTGTACCGGGCCAGTGATTACCTGCCGCAGCTGCACAAGGAATACGCTTTCTGGATGGAGGGAGCCGATGCGCTGCGCCCTGGCGAGGTGCACCGGCGTTGCGTCTGCCTGGCCGATGGCGTGGTGCTCAACCGCTACTGGGACGAGCGAGACACGCCGCGCGAGGAGTCCTATCTCGAGGACATCGAGACCGCGCGCGCCAGCTGCCGGCCACGCCATGAGGTCTATCGCGACCTGCGTGCCGGAGCTGAGTCCGGTTGGGATTTCAGTTCACGCTGGCTGGACGATGCCCA
Source organism: Pseudomonas sp. E45-MNA-CIBAN-0222 (assembly GCF_040310405.1). Lineage (NCBI taxonomy): Bacteria > Pseudomonadati > Pseudomonadota > Gammaproteobacteria > Pseudomonadales > Pseudomonadaceae > Pseudomonas > Pseudomonas sp. E45-MNA-CIBAN-0222. The sequence goes on along the minus strand of NZ_JBEOPU010000002.1, from coordinate 278,503 downwards.
CCGGTTGGCCACCATCCGCACCACCAGCATCCTGCCGATCGACCTCAACGCATTGCTCTACAAGCTGGAGCGACAGATCGCCGAGCTGTCGGCGGTAAAGGGCCAGCAGGCCTGCGCCGAAGATTTTGCCCGTCGTGCCAGAACCCGGCTAAGCGCCATCGACCACTACCTGTGGAACCCGCGCGCCAAGGCGTACTTCGACTATGACTGGCAACGTGGGCGGCAGCGCGACAACCTCACCGCCGCAACGCTGGCGCCGCTGTTCGTGCGCATGGCAAGCACGGAGCAGGCTGCCGCGGTGGCCGCAACCGTGCGCGAGCGTCTGTTGGCTCCAGGCGGCCTGGCCACCACCGAGATCAGCGGCAGTGGCGAGCAGTGGGATCGGCCCAATGGCTGGGCGCCGCTGCAGTGGATCGGTATTCGCGGACTGCAGCATTACGGTCACGATGAGCTGGCGCTGGACATTGAACAGCGCTGGCTGACCATCGTCAGCCACCTGTTCGAGCGCGAAAGCAAGCTGATGGAAAAGTACGTGCTGCGGCCCTGCACGGAGCATGCCGGTGGCGGGGAATACCCATTGCAGGATGGCTTCGGCTGGACTAACGGCGTGACCCGCAAGCTGATGCAGGAAGATCCCAGCCACCAGGCCAACCGCTGTCGCGCCGGCCATTGCCGAGTGGGTTAGAACCGTATCGCGGCGCTGTTTTCAGCGCCGCTGCGTTGGATCAATAGTTATCGTACAACTGCTGGGCTATGATGACGACTGCTTCCGCTTCTCAGAGATCGTCGTCATGGATAACCAGAGCGCCCAGCCCCGCGCCCGTCGTAAACACCGCAGCCTTGCTCAGGAGCTGGTGGCCGAGCTGTCGCAGCAGATCCGCGACGGCCTGATGAAGCGTGGCGACAAGCTGCCGACCGAGTCCGCCATCATGCAGGCGCAGGGCGTGAGTCGCACGGTGGTGCGCGAGGCGATCTCGCGGCTGCAGGCCTCGGGGCTGGTGGAAACGCGGCACGGCATCGGCACCTTCGTGCTGGACACGCCGAGCACCACGGGGCTGCGCATCGACCCGGCGACCATCGGCACCTTGCGTGATCTACTGGCGATTCTCGAGCTGCGCATCAGTCTTGAAGTGGAATCGGCCGGACTGGCCGCACAGCGTCGCTCGCCCGAGCAGCTGGCAGCGATGCGCGCCTTTCTCGATCAGCTCAACCAGAGCGCGGCGCACTCCAGCGATGCGGTGTCATCGGATTTCCAATTCCATCTGCAGATCGCCGAAGCCACCGGCAACCGCTACTTCACCGACATCATGAGCCATCTCGGCACCACGTTGATTCCGCGCAGTCGGGTCAATTCCGCGCGGCTGGCCCATGACGATCAGCAGCACTACCAGGCGCGTCTGGGCCGCGAGCATGAGCAGATCTACGAGGCCATCGAGCGGCAGGACCCGGAATCCGCGCGGGCAGCCATGCGTCTGCACTTGACCAACAGCCGTGAGCGGCTGCGTCAGGCCCACGAAAGCGCCGAAGCGGAAGTGCTGCAAAGCTGATCGGCGCCCCGGCGCGGCTGGCGCCGGGAACGTCGACAGATCCTAGCGGCGGTACGCCAACAGGACGATACCGCCGACCACGATCAGGCCGCCGACCACCTGCGTGGCACCGAGCACCTGACCGAGTATCAGCCAGCCCAATACCATGCCGGCCACCGGCTCCATGTTCATCACCGGCGCATTGCGGGCGATGTTCAGCCGCGGCATGCAGATGAACAGGGTCGAGAAGGCCGCGCCGTAGAGCAGCACCAGGCAGGCGAGGGCGATCCAGCCGACGGTGGCGGTGGGCAGGCCCAGACCGCCCGGAATCAGGTCGCTGGCGCCGAGCAGCGCGGAGGCGGTGAATACCACTATCAGCGTCAGCATGCTGCGCACTGAACCGGCCATGCTCGACAGCTTGTGCTCGGTGACCCACAGCGCCACCGCGAATACCGCGGCAGCGGTCAGGCTGAACAGGATCCCCGCGGTCCACTGGCCATCCGGTGCCGCGCTGCTGAACAGGCGCCCCGGAACATCCAGAACCAGCACCAGGCCGAACAGGATCAGGCCCATGATCGCCAGTGCCTGGCGGGTCGGCCGCGGCCCACCGAGCGCCCAGGTGAGCAGCGCCAGCAGAATCGGCGACAGGTTCACCACCAGCAGCGCCAGCGCCACAGGAATGCGCGCCACAGCCGAATAGATGCAGAAGCTCTGCACCGCGATCAGCAGGCCCAGCAGAATCTGCCAGCGCCAGGTGGCCGGGCTCAGGCGCAGCGATTCACGACGCCAGAACACCAGCGCGGCCAGCGCCAGCAGGGTCACGCCGGCGCGGCAGAGCATGGCCAGCAACAGGCCGGTGCCGTGATCGAAGGCGATCCGCGCGGCGATATGGTTGGCAGCGAACGAGCAGGCCAGAGTGGCCAGGACCAGTACAGCGATGTGGCGTGGAAATGGCGTGGCAGTTTGCATGGATAAACCAGTCCTCTGAGACCCTGTACAGAATGCGTTGCGTTCGGTTACGGGCTTGCCTCCGTAAGCGGCGGCCAATGCATGCCCGGCCCGTGAATTCGCCGGTTGGCAAAGTAAAACGCCGCCCGGGTGGGCGGCGTCCTCGTTCCCTGTCTGACTGCTTTCAGAGCACTACGCTCGGCAGCCACAGCGAAATCATCGGTATATAGGTCACGGCCATCAGCACCGCGAACAGCGCGGCGTAGAACGGCAGCAGCGCCTTCACCGTGTTCTCGATGGTGACCTTGCCAATGGCGGCACCGACGAAGAGTACCGCACCTACCGGCGGGGTAATCAGTCCGATCCCGAGGTTGACCAGCATGATCATGCCGAAGTGCACCGGGTCGACGCCGAAGGAAACGACTACCGGCAGAAGGATCGGCGTGAGGATCAGGATCAGCGGCGCCATGTCCATCAGCGTGCCCAGCACCAGCAGCATGAAGTTGATGCACATGAGGATCACGTAGCGATTGTCTGACAGCGTCAGGAACGCGGTGGTGATCTTCAAGGGAATCTGCATCAGGGTCATGATGTAGCCGAAGCTGGCGGCGAAAGCGATCAGAATCATCACGATCGACAGAGTGCGCACCGTGCGGTGCAGCATCCGCGGTAGTTCGCGCCACTTGTAGTCGCGGTAGATGAACATGGTGACGAAGAAGGCCCAGACCACCGCCACCGCGGCGGACTCGGTGGCGGTGAACACACCGGAGAGTATGCCGCCGAGGATGATGACCATGGTCATCAGGCCCCAGAGTGCCTCGACGCAGATCTTCAGCGTCTGGCGCAGCGGTACCACTTCGCCCTTGGGGTAGTTGCGCTTGCGGGCGAAGAACAGGCACAGGGTCGCCATGGTGGCGCTGAGCAGAAGGCCCGGCCCGATGCCGGCGACGAACAGCGCGGCGATCGACACCGTGCCGCCGGCGGCCAGCGAATAGATCACCGAGTTGTGGCTGGGTGGGGTCAGCAGTGCCTGCACCGATCCAGAGATGGTCACCGCGGTGGAGAACTCCCGCGGGTAGCCCTTCTTTTCCATCTCGGGGATCAGCACCGAGCCGACCGAGGCGGTGTCCGCCAGGGATGAGCCGGAGATGGCGCCGAAGAAGGTCGAGGCGGTGATGTTGACCAGTGACAGGCCACCGCGGACGAAGCCGACCAGCACTCCGGCGAAGGCGACCAGGCGCCGGGCCATGCCGCCTTCGGCCATGATCGCGCCGGCCAGGACGAAGAAGGGGATGGCCAGCAGGGAGAATTTGTTCACGCCGCCGGCGATCTGGATCATCACGGCGTGCAGGGGAATGTCGATCCACCAGGCGCCGGCCAGAGTGGCCAACCCGAGGGAATAGGCCACCGGAACGCGTAGCAGAATGAGGACGATGAAGCTGCCCAACAGGACGACGGCATCCATTACACGGACTCCTTGGACTCTTCGCGGGCTTCGTAATCGACGACCCGGCGCTTGCTCTGGTCGCCGTACAGCAGTTGCTCGATGACGAACAGCAGGGTGATGAAGCCGCCCAGGGGGATCGGCGCATAGCTGATGCCCACGCGCATCCAGGTCAGGGTGCTGAGGTACTGGTTCCAGGTGGCGACGCACAGCTTGTAGCCCCAGATCAGCATGAACAGGCTGATGGCGGCCATCGCCAGGCGTACGAACAGGGTGAGAAACGGCTGAGCCATGGGCGGCAGGCGATCGCTGAGCACCTGTACGGCCATGTGTGCGCCGGCGCGGTAGCTGGCGGCGGCACCGACGAAGGTGAACAGCACCATCAGCAGGATGGCGATGGGCTCGGGCCAGCCGAGGCCCTGGCCCAGTGCGTAACGGCTGAACACGCCCCAGGGAATGATCGTCGCCATGATCACGATCGCCGTGGCCGCGACGATGACGCAGGTGCGATAGATGGCGTCATTGACGCCCAGAACCAGGTTTTTCATGAGAGTCCACCGGTTGCACCGCGTCGGCACGGGCCGCCGCGATGCGCTTGCACGAGGATTACTGAACGGCTTCGATGCGCTTGATCAGTTCGGCGTATGGCGCGCCGTACTTCTCGCGGATCGGCGCGGTGGCGTCGAAGAAGGGTTTCTTGTCGATTTCGATGAACTCGACCCCGGCTTCCTTGAGCTTGGCTTCGCTGGCGGCGGACTTCTCGTCCCACAACTTGCGCTCTTCGAACTGCGCTTCCTTGGCGAACTTCTTCACCAGGTCCTGCTGTTCGGCGCTGAGCTTGTTCCAGGTGGTCTTGGAGATCACGATCGGCTCGGGCAGGATCAGATGGCCGGTCAGGCTGTAGTACTTGGCGTTGCGGAAGTGGTTGTGCTCAAGCATGGTCGGCGGGTTGTTCTCGGCACCGTCGATCACGCCGCTCTGCAATGCGCTGAAGATCTCGCCGGTGTCCATGGCGATACCGCTGGCGCCCAGGGCGTTGAAGGTTTCGATGAACATCGGGTTGCCGATCACGCGGATCTTCATGCCCTTGAGGTCTTCCAGACTGCGTACCGGCTCCTTGGTGTAGAGGTTGCGCACGCCGCCATCCATCCAGGCCAGGCCGACCATGTTGAATTCGGAGTTGGTGATCTTGTCGAGGATCTCCTGGCCGATGTCGCCATCGATGACCTTGCGCATGTGTTCATGGTCGCGGAACACGAACGGCATGTTGAACACGTTGACGTCCGGGACCACCGGTCCGAGGGTGCCGAGGCTGACGCGGGTCATCTGTACCGCGCCGAGCTGCACCTGCTCGACCACTTCCTTTTCCGAGCCGAGAACACCGCCGGCGAACATGCGGTAATCCAGTTCGCCCTTGGTGGCTTCGGCGATCTTCTTGCCCATGTTCTCCTGCGCGACCACCGTGGGGTAGCCGGCCGGGTGGATCTCGGCAATCTTCAGCGTCATGGCATGTGCCAGCCCGCTGACGCAGAAGGCGAAGGGTAGGGCGGTAACGAGCAACTTGCGTTTGAGGTTCATGACACTCTCCATCTTGTTTTTGTTGGTGTGCAGCGTTGCGAGAAGCGAGGTTGGGCACGCAGCGGCCCTTCCCTGGTGAGTCAACTGAAAGCGGGTTCCTCCAGTCCGGTGACGCCTGGGTTCAGGGCGAAGACGCCACCGGCCAGCGGCTGGTCGCTCAGATCGCCGCCGGGGCGGATCGAGGTGACGAACAGAGTGTCCAAACGCGAGCCGCCGAACGCGCACATGGTCGGTTTCTTCACCGGTACCGCGAGCGAGCGGTCCAGGCGGCCATCCGGGGTGAAACGGTGGATCAGCCCGGCGTCGTTGCCGCAGATCCAGTAGCAGCCGTCGGCATCCACCGCGGCGCCGTCGGGTCGGCCCGGATGGTCGAGCATGTCGACGAACAGGCGTCGGCCGCTCGGCGTGCCGCTGTCCGTGTCGTAATCGAAGGCCCAGATCTTCTGCACGCTGGGGTGCGAATCGGACAGGTACATGGTTCGTCCGTCAGGGCTGAAGGCCAGACCGTTGGGCACGATGAAACCGTCGAGCTGCGGCCGCAGTGGTGCATCGTTGGCATCGTCATCCAGCCGGTAGAGCGCGCCGACCGGGTGCCCGGCGGCCATGTCCAGCGCCATGCTGCCGGCCCAGAAACGGCCCTGGCGATCACAGCGGCCATCGTTCATGCGCATATCGGCCAGCTGGTGCTCGATGGCCGCCAGCGCGCGGCTGTCGAGTCGGCCGTCCGGGCGCGTCTGCAGGGCGAAGAAGCCGCTCTCCATGCCGGCCACCCAGCCATCGCCGTGGCGCGCGATGCAGGCCAGCATCTGCTCGCCCTGCCAGCGGGAAACCTGGCGGTCGGCAGCGTTCCAGCGCAGCAGTTCGCGATTGGGGATGTCGACCCAATACAGCGCCTGTTCGGCAGCGACCCAGACCGGGCTTTCGCCGGTGGCGCAGCGCAGGTCGGCGATGAGTTCAGCTTCACTGGCCATTGCGTTTCTCTTTGTTTTTGTACGCGGGCGAAGGTGATCGATCAGTCGAAGGGGCCGGCCGCGACGAAGGCGCCGCCCTGGTAGATGCCAGCCGGGTCGTCAGCGCCGTACGGCGGTTGCTGCTCGACCTTGTCGCGGAACGCTTCGGAGCTGTCCTGCGCTTGGAAGCCCAAGTGCGCCGCGAGATGGTTGTCCCACCACACGTCACGGTTGGCGGACATGCCGTAGACCACGGTATGACCGACCGCTGGCGTGAACAGCGCGCAGCGCATCAGCTCGGTGAGGTCGCGGAAACTGAGCCAGGTGCTCATCATCCGGCGGTTGGCAGGCTCGGGAAACGAGGAGCCGATGCGGATGCTGACGGTCTCGATGCCGTAGCGATCGTGGTAGAAATTCGCCATGTCCTCGCCGTAGGACTTGGACAGGCCGTAGTAGCCATCCGGGCGGCGTGGTGCGTGGGCATCCAGGGTTTCGGTCTGCGGGTAGAAGCCGATCACGTGGTTGGAACTGGCGAAGACCACACGCTTGATGCCGTGCAGGCGGGCTGCTTCGTAGATGTGGAAGGTGCCGCGGATATTGGCGTCGAGGATTTCTTCGAACGGTCGCTCAACGGAGACGCCGCCGAAGTGGGCGATGGCGTCGACACCTTCGCACAGGGCATGCACGGCCGCCTTGTCGGCGAGGTCGCAGGGCATGACTTCCTCATGCTCGCCGGCTGCCGGGGCCATCGGCGCTATATCGGACAATCGGATGATGCGGGCGTAGGGCTGCAGCTTTTCGCGTAAGACCTTACCAAGGCCGCCTGCCGCTCCGGTGAGCAGAAGACGGCCGAATGGGGGTGTCGGAGTGGTAGTCATCGGGGTGCCTGTCGTTATTGTTCTTGAAGTCATCTGTTGTCATATGACATGTGCTAAATATCAGCATCTGGTTGTGTGAATGTCAACACGCTTAAAGTCGTATTTGATGAGATATATCGCTCCTCAGCGCCACTTGCTGTGAGTTGACCTGGTGAAAGCGCTGCGACAGAGGGCTCCAATGGAGCGGCGCCTTCGACTGATGAGCCCGGGAAGGCGTCAACGACGTTAACGGCAGTTGTATGATGACTTGCCGGTGAGGCGGGTGCACAGCGATGGCGGTGCGCGGCCAGTTCGATGGCGAAGCGCTGCCGGCACACACCGTAATGACTGCTTATGGATACTGCCGGGCGGGCACCCTGAGCGGCCGCGATTGGCCGCTGCTGTTCAGAACTGCCTGACCAGCGCCGCGGCGAGGATACCGGCGGCAATCGCCGGCAGCGGCTTCTTCAGCACCAGCATGGTCACTGCCGTGGCCAAGAGCGCCAGTCGGGCGCCGCTGTCGCCCTGCCATGCCATCGGCGCGACGATCGCCACCAGAACCGAACCGGACATGGCGGTGATGAACTGTCTGGCTCGGTCGCCGATGGGCACGAAGGTCATGACGAAGACGCCGCCCCAGCGCGTCGCCAGCGTCACCAGCGCCATGACCAGCACCACGATCAGCGCGCCGGCGCCCGTCGCATCAAGATTCACGTGCTTTCTCCTTCCACAGCAGCCCGGTTGCGCCGCCGGCCAGCGCGCCCACCACCACGTGGCTGTTCTCCGGCAGGTAACGAAAGGCGAGCAGCGAGGCGCCGGCGGCAACGCTCCAGATCACCAGCATGCGCAGGTTCTTTTCGCCGCCCACCACCATTGCCAGCAGAAAGCAGCCCATCACCATGTCCAGGCCCAGGCGCTTAGGATCACTGACGGCACTGCCGAAATGGATACCCAGCCAACTGCCGACCACCCAGAACGACCAGAGCGCCAGGCCACCACCGAGCAGCAGGCCGAATCCCGGGCGGTTGTGGTTGAAGGCCTGCATGGCCATCGCCCAGTTGGCGTCCGAGGCGATCAGCATCACCCCGTAGCGCCTGCCCGGCGACAGCTGGCGCAACCAGGGGTAGAGCGTGGCGCCCATCAGCAGGTGGCGGGCGTTGATGGCAAACACCGTGATCATCAGGGTGAACAGCGGCACCTGCGTGCCCCACAGCTCCAGCGCGGCGAACTGCGAGGCGCCGGCAAACACCAGCGCGCTCATCGCCAAAATCACCGAATCGTCCAGCCCGGTCTGCACCGCGGCGAGGCCGAAGGCGGCGCCGAACAGGGTGACGAAGATTGAAATCGGCGCGAGCTGGCGAAAACCGGCCCAGACCATGCGCCGGTCGAAATGATGCAGCTCGCTATCTGCGTCAGTCATGCATGAGTCCTCCAGTGGCAGCGCCGGATCGACGACGTCATTCAATGTCCAGCCGGCCAGATTAGGGCGTGTTACCGCAACGGAACAGCGCAGTTGGCGTCGGATCGGGCGGTACAGATTCGTTCGAGCAGTCGATGGCGCAGAGGACAATGAAGGCTTCGGCCTATCGACGCTGCGCCTTGCCAGCCACCACCAATGCTATAGAGGGTGTTGTCCGCTTCTGATATTGCAGCTGTGACGGGCTGCTGACTCCAGAAGCTGCCGGTCGCAGCAGAAGGCTGATCTGGCTGGACTGGTGCCGAACTGGATAGATCTACCGCCCAGAATCCGAGAGTTGATCTACCCTGCCGGGTTGTTCTTCTTAAATAAGGTATCTATTAATGATACTTTATGGTGATTAAGGTGCTATAAGAAGCATCATTAACTGTCTGAAAGGTTGCTTAGTGCGCGATTGGTAGTACCTTATCCTTTGTAGGATGTCGCTTGGTGCCACCTTATGAAAGACTTTTTCCCTGTTCAAAGTACCTCTCTGCTTTACCGTATAGGCCTTCTGGTGAAGGAGGCGCGCCTGCGCATGGGGCTGCGTCAGGCTGACCTTGCAGAGCGGGCTGGGATTTCTCTCCGAGCTGTTCGACACATTGAGGGGGGGAAGGCTGAAGGTGTTTCGTTGCGCGATTTCATGCTCGCGCTGTTTACCGTTGGGATCTCTGACCGGGTTTTCCAGGCGCTGATCGATGACCCTGCGCTTGATCTCACCTCTTTAGAAACCAACACGACCAAGCGCGTCAGGCTGCCGCGCAGCGGCGCGGAGGACTTTTAATGTCGCGCGCTTACATCTACATGGAATGTCCGGAAACGGGTGAGACTGTGACGTTGGGCAGGCTGACCCTTGCTGGTCGCACGGGAACCTTCGTCTATGCGCCGGAGATCGTGGAAGCCAAGCGTTGGGTTCCTGATCCGATACGATATCCGCTCTCCGCTCGACCTATTCAGGTACATAAGAATGGGGGCGTTCCCGGGTTCATTGATGATGCGATGCCAGATGGCTGGGGAGAACGACTGCTGCGCCGCACCCGAAAGGGAGAGCTCACTCCGATCCAGCTCCTGCTGTTATCTCCTAACGAAGATCGCGCCGGAAATATCATGGCTGGCGAAGATCGCACACCGCGGCCGGGTATAGGCGAAAGGCCTGTGAAAATGCTTGAAGCCAAAGGGCTCGATCATTTCATAGATGTTTGCGCTGCGATTTATGACAGCCAGCTGAGCGCTGAGCAGCTGGAGGCATTAAGAATACGGGATCAGCGCTCAGCTATTGGTGGTGCGAGGCCCAAGCGCACGTACCGCTTTGATCACAAGCTTATTCTTGCTAAGCCACGCGACAAGTTTGATCACTACGACCTTCCGAAATTCGAGTATGCCTGCATGACTTTTGCGGCTACCAAGGGGATGAGTGTCGCCCGGACTGCACTCCATCAAAGTGAAAGAGGCAACACGCTGCTAGTGGAGCGATTTGACCGAAAATGGTCAGAGAATGATGCAAGGTTTCGCCGCATTCCGATGATGAGTGGCTTAACTCTTCTCGATGCCGAATGGCAGGTGCAGCGCAGCAAAGGATGGATCTACGCGGCGCTCGCCGATGAGCTGTACCGCCGAGGCGCGCCAGATTCTGATAGGCAGGAGCTCTACAAGCGAATGGCCTACAACGCCCTCGTAGGGAACAGTGACGATCATCCTCGCAACCATGCAGTGATCTGGCAGGAAGGGGCTTGGCGCCTCTCGCCTATGTATGACGTTCTTCCCGTACTGGGAGAGGGGCCTGCGCAGGGGCTGGCGATGGAAGTTGGTATCAACGGTACTCTCCTAAGTCGAGCTAACCTGCTTAGCCAGCATGAGCATTTTGCACTGACGAAAGATGAGGCGGCCGGCATATTGGACGAGGTCGCTTCTTGGGAGTCGGAGCTGATGGAGCACTATGCAGAGCATTTGGCTGGGGCTGAGCTGGATGCGGCGGTGGACGCAACAAGCAGCGGGAGACTGCTGGTCTAGAGCGGGCTGCGAAGGCTTCTCCTGCACTCTTGGTCCTTGCTTTAGTGTCGAGCAGCGCATTCGTCACAGGCCTGAATAGCCCCAGCTCTGGTCGACCATTGGAATGTCAACTTGTGGCCGTCAGCAGCCCGCCCCATGGTGTTGGCGCTGGGATTGGCAGCAGGTCCCGGGCAATGTCGCTGGCCGCTTGGCGCACGGCATTGCGCGCCGCCTCCAGCGCCGGGTTATCGTTGTCGTCGCGCCAGGCCAGGTGCAGCTCGGCGCAGATGCCCGCTGGCAGCGGCAGCTCGCGAAAGCACACGTGTTGGAAGCGGATCATGCTGGCCCCGCGTGGCACCAGCGCCAGGCCGAGGCCAGCGTTCACCAGCGAGAGGATGGTCAGCGTCGAGCCCAGCGACTGCACGTAGTCGGGCTGGATACCGTTGGCCCGGAACAGCCCGGTGTGCAGCTCGTTGAACGGCTGCCAGGCGCCATGGGCATAGAGGATGAACGGCTCGCCGTGGAGCATTTCCAGGGTCGGCGTCGGATGCTGCGCCAGCGGATGGTCGGCCGGCGTGGCCAGCACGAAGGGCTCGCGCAGCAGGCATTCACTGACCAGTCCCGGCTGCTGCAACGGCTCGCGCACCACCGCCAGGTCGACCCGGCGCGCGCGCAGTGCCTGCAGCTGCTCGAAAGTGGTGGTTTCCAGCAGGTTGATGGCCACGCCCGGCCGTTCCCGGCGCACCTGGGTGATCGCGCGCGGCAGGAAGTCGTAGACCGCGCTGGCAACGAAGCTGATGGTCAGCGAGCCGCTCTCGCCCAGTGCAGCCAGCCGAGCGCCTTGCGCCGCGCGGTGGGCCTGGTCGAGCAACGCCTGGGCCTCGACGAAGAAGGCACGGCCGGCGGCGGTGAGCGCCACCGAGCGCGTGCTGCGGGTGAACAGCGCGACGCCGAGCTGATGTTCCAGCAACTGGATCTGCCGGCTCAGCGGCGGCTGCGTCATGTTCAGGCGCTCGGCGGCGCGACGGAAATTTAGTTCGCTGGCCAGGATGGTGAAGCAGCGCAGCTGGGCGAGTTCGAACATTGATCCGTTCCTGGTATCAATCGAGTGCGTTAATGAATTGGACCGTATCAATCAGCCGGCGGATTATCCAGCGCATCCCCAGACTGGCGAGGCGGCGAAACACGAATGAGCGACCTCTATGAAGCGGACCGCATCAGCTGGATCGGCCTGCGTGCTGTGGAGTTGCCACTGCAGAGGCCTGTCAGCGATGCCAAGGTGCTTACCGGGCGACAGCTGCCCCTGGCGTCGGTCAGCCTGCTGTTCGTCGAACTGCAGACGCAGCAGGGTCATAAGGGGCTGGGCTTCAGCTACAGCCTGCGCACCGGCGGCCCGGCGCAATATGCCCATGTGCGGGAACTGGCGCCGTTACTGCTGGGCGAGGATCCCAACGACATCGCCCGGCTGTGGAGCCGATTGAGCTGGGCCAGCGCCTCGATCGGGCGCAGCGGCCTGGCAGTGCAGAGCATTGCCGCCTTCGACACCGCGCTCTGGGACCTCAAGGCACGCCGTGCCGGACTGCCGCTGGCCAAGCTGCTTGGCGCCCATCGCGATGCGGTGCCTTGCTACAACACCTCCGGCGGCTACCTGCAGGTGCCCATCGAGGAGGTCATCGAAAAGGCCGAGGCCTCCCGCGCCCGCGGTATCGGCGGGATCAAGCTGAAGATCGGCCAGCCAGACCGGCGCGCCGATCTGCGGCGGGTCGCGGCGCTGCGCAGGCACTTCGGTGACGAGGTGGCGTTGATGGTGGACGTTAACCAGCAATGGGACCGCACCACCGCGGCGCGCATGGGACAGGCGCTGGAGGAGTTCGACTTGACCTGGATCGAGGAGCCGCTGGACGCCCACGATCTGGAAGGTCACGCCGCCCTGGCCGCTCAGCTCATCACCCCGGTCGGCACTGGCGAGATGCTCGGCAGCGCGGCCGAAGCCTGTGCCTTTGTCGAGCGCGGGGCGGTGGACGTGATCATGCATGATGCGCCGCGCATCGGTGGCATCACGCCGTTTCTGCAGGTGGCCGAGGCGGCGCGGCGGCGCGGAATCGTCATGGCGCCGCACTTCGTCATGGAATTGCATATCCACCTCGCTGCGGCCTACGAACATGCCACGTGGGTCGAGCATTTCGAATGGCTCGAGCCGCTGTTCCAAGAGCGACTCGAGATCCGCGATGGCTGCATGCAGGTGCCGACCCGGCCCGGGCTGGGGCTGAGCCTCAGCGAGCAGGTGGTGGGTTGGACACTGGCGCGCGAGACGTTCGGCACCAAGCCGTGACGGCAGCCCCTCTGCTGGCGCAGAGGGGCGCAGGTTCAGGTGCGCAGCACCTGGCCGAGAACACCGGTCCTGGGCCGCATTGCGCTGTACAGCTGCCAGAGCACGAAGGCCAGGGCCAGACCGAGGAAGGTCGCGGCGATGGGGTTGGTGAAGAAGGAGGCGAAGTTGCCGGCGGAGAGCATCAGGCCGCGGCGCAGGTTGGTCTCCGCCATCGGCCCGAGGATAAAGCCGATGATGAAGGGCGCGACCGGCATGCCCGCCTTGACGAAGCCGTAGCCGAGCAAGCCGAACAGCAGGATCGACCAGACATCGAACAGCCGGCTAGAGAGGCCGAACGCACCGACCACGCAGAGCACCAGGATGATCGGCAGCAGGATGTGCTTGGGCACGTCGAGCAGCTTGATGAACAGGCGCAGGCCGTAGAACTCCATGAACAGCATCATCACCGAGGCCACCAACAGCGCGGCGAAGATGGTGTAGACCAGCGGCCCCTGGCTGATGAACAGCAGCGGCCCTGGCTGGATGCCGTGAATCAGAAAGCCGCCGAGCAGGATCGCGGTGGTGGTGTCGCCGGGAATGCCCAGGGTCATCAGCGGCATCATGGCGCCGCCGATGCCGGCGTTGTTCGCCGTCTCGCTGGCGACCACGCCGCCGATGTTGCCCTTGCCATAGGTTTCCGGTTGCTTGGCGCGCTTCTTGGCGACGATGTAGGAGAGCAGGTTGGAGGTGCCGGCGCCGATGCCCGGCAGGATGCCCACTGCCAGGCCGATCAGGCCCGAACGACTGGCATTGGGCAGCTCCTGGCGGAACTCCTTGAGCGAGAAGCCGAAGCCCTTGATGTCCTTCATGCTCACCGAGCCGGCCTTGCTGCGCACGGCATGCCGGCCGGTTTCGGCGAGCTTGATAACCTCGGCCACGGCGAACATGCCGATCATCACCGTCAGCATGGAAAAGCCGCCGTTCAGCTCGCTGACGCCGAAGGTGAAGCGGCGCACCGCCTCGACCGGCGCGATGCCGACGGTGGATACGGCGATGCCCAGCGTGCCGGCGAACAGCCCCTTGACCATCGAGCCGGCCGACAGGGTGGCGATCAGCGTCAGCGAGAACACCGCGATGGCGAAGTATTCGTGCGGGCCGAAGCTCAGCGCGACCTTGGCCAGCTGCGGGGCGATGAACATCAGCGCGATGATGCTGAAGATGGTGCCGAGAAAGGAAAACACGATGCCGACCCCGAGCGCCTTCACGCCCAGGCCCTGCTCCATCAATGGGCCGCCGTCGAACACCGTGGCGATGGACGACGGTGTACCGGGAATCTTCAGCAGGATCGCCGAGATCAGGCCGCCGGACGTAGCGCCGATGAACAGCGCGACCAGCAGCGACAGGCCAGCTTGCGGCCCCATGGTAAAGGTCAGCGGCAGGCATAGCGCCACGGCCATGGTCGCCGACAGGCCGGGGACGGCGCCGAACACGATGCCAACCGCAACGCCGCCGAGCATCAGCAGCAGGATGTTGAGCGAGAAGACGGCACCGAAGCCTTGCTGCAGTAAGTCGAGCATGGTCGATTCCTCAGAAATTCAGCAGGCCAGCGGGCAGCAACAGATCGAAGGCCTCGCGGAACAGCAGGTAGATGAACCCCGACGTGACTACCGCGATGACGACATAGAGCAGGTGCCGAATCTTGTGGCCCACAGGCGTCAGCACGATGAACTGCAGGTACAGGTAGATCGCAGTCATGATGGGAAAACCCACCGGGCCCAGCAGTACGACGTAAAGCAGGATCAGGCCAAGGGTCTTGAGCACGGTCAGCGGCTCGGTAACGGTTGGCTTGGGCTGGTCCGGCGTATCGCTGCTGCTCTCTGCAGCCTGCGCGTGGCGGGTAAAAGCGCTCAGGGTCTGCAGCAGGCCCAGCAGGCATAGCAGGATGGCCAGCAGGGTGGGGACGGTGGCGGCATCGATGCCGTCGTGGCCGGGTACGCGGTAGGCCATCACCAGATAGGCGATGCTGGCGCCGAGCATGGCCACGCCGATGGTCAGTTCTTTCTTGTTCGCAGTGGTCATCGCAAACCTCCGTGCGCGAGGAGAGACAGCCAGCCGGCGTGGCCGGCTGGTGACACGTCAGGGATCAGTTCTTGGCCTGACGCAGCTCGTCCTTGAACTGCATGAAGTCCTCGCGGGTCTTGGCCAGAATCGCCTTGGCCTCTTCGGTGCCGTAGTAGGCCACCGGCTGCTTGAACTTCTTCAGTTCCTCGGCGTACTCGGGAATCTCGGTGATCTGTTTCATCACATCGGCCATCTTCTTAACGATCGCCGGGTCGGTGCCCTTCGGAAAGGCGACCACGTAAGGCTTGTCCATGGTGATGTCCAGGCCCTGCTCCTTTAGCGTCGGCACGTCGCCGAGCAGTTCGTTGCGCTCCTCGTTGGGCTGGCCGAGGGCGACCATCTGCCCACCGCTGACGTAATCCTGTACCGATCCATAGGTGATCGCGCCGAGGTCGAGACGACCACCGAGCATGCCCACCACGCGATCGGCGACCGTTCCGCCATCGACCATCTTCAGCTTGGTATCGGTCAGTTTCTCCAGCATCAGTCCCTGCACGTGGGAGAAGCTGCCCATCTCGGTGCCGTAGGTAATGCTGCCCGGCTTGGCCTTCGACTTATCCACCAGGTCCTGCATGCTGGTCACACCGGACTGCTTGGAGGCGACGAATACGGTGCTCTTGTCGACCCCGGCGATGCACGACACGTCGAAGGTTTCGTAGCTGTCCTCGGTGAGGCCGGCGACCTCGTTGACGATCAGCTGCCCCGGGTGGGTGAAGAGGATGGTGTTGCCGTCCGCTGCCGCGCCCTTGACCTGCTCGGCGGCCAGGGTGCCGCCGCCGCCAGCGATATTGGTCACCACCATGCTCTTGCCGGTGATCTGGTTGAAGTACTTGGCCATGGTACGTGCGTTGAAATCGGTATCGCCGCCGGGGTTGGCGATCACCACCACCTGCACGGGGCGGGTCGGCCATTTCACATCGGCGGCCATCGCGGTGGAGGCAGCTGCGAGACCGGCGATGCCGACGAGGGCGGAAAGGAGGGAGGCGCGGAATATTGTTTTCATTGGAGTTCTCCGGGTTTGGGCTGCGGGTTCAGGTATTGCGGCCGAGGCTGGGTTTCTTCGGGTCATAGGTCCAGCCAGGCACCAGGTAACGCATCGCCATGGCGTCGTCGCGCGCGCCGCTGGCGACCTTCTTGTACAACTCGTGGGCGTTCATGATCCGGTCCATGTCCGGCTCGATACCCAGGCCCGGGCGCTCGGGCACGCGCACCTGGCCGTCGACGATCTGCAGCGGCTCGCGGGTCAGGCGCTCCTGGCCTTCCTGCCAGATCCAGTGGGTGTCGATGGCGGTGATACGGCCCGGTGCAGCGGCCGCGGCATGGGTGAACATGGCCAGCGAGACGTCGAAATGGTTGTTCGAATGCGAGCCCCAGGTCAGGCCGAACTGCTCGCACATCTGCGCCAGGCGCACCGAGCCCTGCATGGTCCAGAAGTGCGGGTCGGCGAGCGGGATGTCGACCGACTCCAGGCGCAGCGAGTGGCCCATCTGCCGCCAGTCGGTGGCGACCATGTTGGTGGCGGTGGGAATGCCGGTGGCGCGCTTGAACTCGGCCATGATCTCGCGGCCGGAATAGCCGTTCTCCGGGCCGCAGGGGTCCTCGGCGTAGGCCAGCAGGTGACCCTGGCCCTTGCACAGGGCGATGGCCTCGTCCAGCGACCAGGCGCCGTTGGGGTCGAGGGTGACGCGGGCATCGGGGAAGCGTGCCTTGATCGCGGCGATCGCCTGCATCTCCTCCGCGCCCCGCATCACGCCGCCCTTGAGCTTGAAGTCGGCGAAGCCGTAGCGCGCATGTGCGGCCTCGGCCAGGCGGGCGATGGCGTCCGGGGTCAGCGTCTGCTGATGGCGCAGGTGGTACCAATCCTCGCCGGTGCTGGCCAGATAGGGCAGGTCGGTGCGCTGACGATCACCTATATAGAAGAGGTAGGCGAGCATCGGCACGGCGTCGCGCTGCTGGCCGCTCCCCAGCAGCTCGGCCACCGGCACGTCGAGGTGCTGGCCGAGCAGGTCGAGCAGCGCGGCCTCGACCGCGGTGATCACGTTGTCCAGGCGCAGGTTGATCTCGTGGGGCTGGCGCAGCACGGCGGCCTCGGCTTCGGAGGTCACCTCGTGCCGGGTTGCTTGCGGCGTCCCGGCGGCGTTGCCGGCGATGGCGCTGCGCAGGCTGTTGAGCGTGCGGTTGTAAAGGCCGATCGGCTGGCCGATGACCAGCGGCCGGCAGCGCTCCAGCGCCTGGAGGATGCCTTCGCCACCCGGCACTTCGCCGATGCCGGTGTTGCCGGCATTGTCGGTGAGCAGCACCAGGTTGCGGGTGAAGTAGGGAGCGTGGGCACCGCAGAGGTTGAGCAGCATGCTGTCGTGGCCGGCTACCGGGATGACCCGCATGCTCTGGACGCGGGGTGTTGCACTGAACGTCTGGCTCATTGTCCGCGGCCTCCGCTGCAGGCGAGGCGAGCGACCGGGGTGGGCGCTGTGCGCGCATCTGCTGAGGCAGCGCGGCGGATGGCGTTGTTGGCAGCCAGCGGCTGCGCAGGGGTCGGGCAGTTGCGGAACATGTCCGGGGCCTCGCTATTGTTATTGTGGTCATAGGTCGTCGTACGACTATGGAGGATTTTTTACAGTTCGCTACGTCACCTGTCAAACGAAATCATCAGTGCATTTAGCTGGGTCATCCGCAGCTGCTTATGCCTTTTAAGCTGCCGCCCTCATGGTGATTGACCTGGCCGGGCCGAGTGAAAAGCAGAAAGCTTTCATTCAGCTTTCAGCGCTGAAGAAATGCACAGAAAAAACGGTTGGACTATTTTTAGTTGTACGATAACGTATCTCAAGGCTGACGCCCTTGTACCTCCTCAACATGCATTCAGGATGCTCGAATAATGAACCCACAAGAATTGAAGGCCATCCTCTCTTCCGGCCTGCTGTCGTTCCCGGTTACCGACTTCAACGCGCAGGGCGACTTCAACCGCGCCGGCTACGTCAAGCGCCTGGAATGGCTCGGCCCCTACGGCGCCTCGGCGCTGTTCGCCGCCGGTGGCACCGGCGAATTCTTCTCGCTGGAGCCGCGCGAGTACAGCGAGATCATCAAGACCGCCGTCGACACCTGCGCCGGCACGGTGCCGATTCTCGCCGGCGTCGGTGGTCCGACCCGCCTGGCCATCCAGATGGCGCAGGAAGCCGAGCGCCTGGGTGCCAAGGGCCTGCTGCTGCTGCCGCACTACCTCACCGAGGCCAGTCAGGAAGGCGTCGCCCTGCATGTCGAGCAGGTCTGCAAGTCGGTGAACATCGGCGTGGTGGTCTACAACCGCAACGTCTGCCGCCTGACCGCGACGCACCTGGAGCAGCTGGCCGAGCGCTGCCCGAACCTGATCGGCTACAAGGATGGCCTGGGCGACATCGAACTGATGGTGTCGATCCGCCGCCGCCTCGGTGAGCGCTTCAGCTACCTCGGTGGCCTGCCGACCGCGGAAGTCTATGCCGCGGCCTACAAGGCGCTGGGCGTGCCGGTGTATTCCTCGGCGGTGTTCAACTTCATTCCGAAGACCGCCATGGACTTCTACAAGGCCATCGCCCGCGAGGATCACGAAACCGTCGGCAAGCTGATCGACGATTTCTTCCTGCCGTATCTGGACATCCGCAACCGCTGCAAGGGCTACGCGGTCAGCATCGTCAAGGCCGGCGCCCGCATTTCCGGCTACGACGCCGGCCCGGTGCGCGCGCCGCTGACCGAGCTGAAGCCCGACGAGTACGAGCGCCTGGCGGTGCTGATCGAGAAGCAGGGCGCCCAGTAAGCCTTTCCGGAATCGCCCCGGCGCCGCCCTGCCGAACGGCCGCGCCGGGCATCATCAGAGGACACTTTGCATGGCTGACGTACAACGCTACGACAACTACATCGACGGCCAGTGGGTCGGCTCGGATCGCTACCAGGCCAACACCAATCCGTCCGACCTCTCTGACGTGATCGGCGAATACGCCCAGGCCGATGCCGGGCAGGTCGAGCAGGCCGTCACCGCCGCCCGCCGCGCCTTTCCGGCCTGGGCCACCTTCGGCATCCAGGCGCGCGCCGATGCGCTGGAAAAGGTCGGCCTGGAAATCCTCGCCCGCCGTGAAGAGCTCGGCACGCTGCTGGCCCGCGAAGAGGGCAAGACCCTCCCGGAAGCCATCGGCGAAGTCGCCCGTGCCGGCAACATCTTCAAGTACTTCGCCGGCGAATGCCTGCGCCAGGCCGGCGAGACGCTGCAGTCGGTGCGCCCCGGGGTCGGTGTGGAAGTGACTCGCGAACCGCTCGGCGTGATCGGTCTGATCACGCCGTGGAACTTCCCCATCGCCATCCCCGCCTGGAAGATCGCCCCGGCGCTGGCCTTCGGCAACTGTGTGGTGATCAAACCGGCCGACCTGGTGCCGGGCTGCGCCTGGGCCATCGCCGAGATCATCTCCCGGGCGGGCTTCCCGGCCGGCGTGTTCAACCTGGTGATGGGCCGCGGCCGTGAAGTCGGCGAGGCCATCGTCAATGCCAAGGATGTCGACGCCGTGAGTTTCACAGGCTCGGTGGGCGTCGGCCGCGGCATCGCCCAGGCCTGCGTGGCGCGTGGCGCCAAGGTGCAGCTGGAGATGGGCGGCAAGAACCCGCAGATCGTACTGGACGACGCCGACCTCAACGTTGCCGTCGAGCTGTGCACCCAGAGCGCCTTCTACTCCACCGGCCAGCGCTGCACGGCCTCGAGCCGCATCATTGTCACCGAAGGCATCTACGAGCGTTTCGTCGAGGCGATGATCGAGCGCATCAAGAAGATCAAGGTGGGTTCAGCGCTGGAGCAGGGCGTCGACGTCGGTCCGGTGGTGTCCGAGGCCCAGCTGGAGCAGGACCTGCGTTACATCGAGATCGGCAAGCAGGAGGGTGCGCGCCTGGCCTGCGGTGGCGAGCGGGTGAAGTGTGGCACCGAGGGCTACTTCCTGGCGCCGACGCTGTTCGTCGACAGCGACCCGAACATGCGCATCAGCCGAGAGGAAATCTTCGGCCCGGTGGCCAACGTGGTGAAGGTCAAGGACTACGACGAGGCGCTGGCGATGGCCAACGACACCGAGTTCGGTCTGTCCGCCGGCATCTGCACCACCTCGCTGAAGTACGCCAATCACTTCAAGCGTCACGCGCAGGCCGGCATGGTGATGATCAACCTGCCCACCGCCGGGGTGGATTACCACGTGCCGTTTGGCGGCCGCAAAGGTTCGTCCTACGGCCCGCGCGAACAGGGCCGCTACGCCCAGGAGTTCTACACCACGGTGAAGACCACCTACATCGGCTGAGGTGAAAGCCGGTCGAAAGGCCACGCTGCGAAACTGCGTAACGGCGCCCCGCGCGGGCGCCGCATCCCCGACAAGAACAACAGAGGGACACCCATGACCATTGCCGAAACGGGCACACCCCGCATTACCGAACTCACCGTCGTGCCCGTCGCCGGGCAGGACAGCATGCTGATGAACCTCAGCGGCGCTCACGGGCCCTGGTTCACCCGCAACATCCTCATCCTCAAGGACAGCGCCGGGCATGTCGGCGTCGGCGAAGTGCCGGGCGGCGAAGCCATCCGCCAGACGCTGGAAGACGCCCGCGGCATGATGGTCGGCGAGCCCATCGGCCAATACAACGCCCTGCTCAACCGTGCGCGCCGCGCTTTCGCCGACCGCGATTCTGGCGGCCGCGGCCTGCAGACCTTCGATCTGCGCATCGCCATTCACGCCGTCACTGCGCTGGAGTCGGCGCTGCTCGACCTGCTCGGCCAGCACCTTGAGGTGACCGTCGCCGCACTGCTCGGCGACGGTCAGCAGCGCGATGAAGTGGAAATGCTCGGCTACCTGTTCTTCATCGGTGATCGCAACAAGACCGACCTCGGCTACCGCGACGAATCCGGCGCCGACGACGCCTGGTTCCGCCTGCGCAACGAGGAGGCCATGACGCCGGATAGCATCGTCCGCCAGGCCGAGGCGGCCTATGAGCGCTACGGCTTCAAGGACTTCAAGCTCAAGGGCGGCGTGCTGCGCGGTGAAGAAGAAGTCGAGGCGATCCGCGCCCTGGCCGCGCGCTTCCCCGACGCTCGCGTGACGCTGGACCCCAACGGCGCCTGGTCGCTGGACGAAGCCATCGACCTGTGTCGCGACCTGCACGGCGTGCTGGCGTACGCCGAAGACCCCTGTGGTGCCGAGAACAGCTATTCCGGTCGCGAAGTGATGGCCGAGTTCCGCCGCGCCACCGGTTTGCCGACGGCGACCAACATGATCGCTACCGACTGGCGGCAGATGAGCCACGCGGTGTGCCTGCACTCGGTGGACATCCCGCTGGCCGACCCGCACTTCTGGACCATGGCCGGCTCCGTGCGCGTGGCGCAGATGTGCAGCGACTTCGGGCTGACCTGGGGTTCGCATTCGAACAACCACTTCGATATTTCACTGGCGATGTTTACCCACGTGGCCGCCGCCGCGCCGGGCCGCGTCACTGCCATCGACACCCACTGGATCTGGCAGGACGGGCAGCACCTGACCCGCGAGCCGCTGAAGATCGTCGGCGGCAAGATCTCGGTGCCGCAGAAGCCGGGGCTGGGCGTCGAGCTGGACTGGGATGCCTTGCGCAAGGCCCATGCGATGTACAAGGAAAAAGGCCTGGGCGCCCGCGACGACGCCATCGCCATGCAGTACCTGATCCCCAGCTGGACCTTCAACAACAAGAAGCCCTGCATGGTGCGCTGAGGGCTTCGGCCGCAGGCTTGGTCCCTGTGCTCAAAGGCTGCTGCTTTTGTGGGACCTGCTTCGGCCGCGCGGGCGGCACCGGCTTCGCGGTCAAGACCGTTCCCAAGCGTTCAGCATCGTAGGATGGGCTTTAGCCCACCAGAGATCGAGCCAGAAAGGTGGTTGGTCGGTAGGACGAGGAAGCGGTGGGCTAAAGCCCACCCTACGGGGTGGCAGCTTCGCGATCGTAGGTGGCACCAAAAAGCAGCCTCTGCAGGCGCGGTCTTGACCGCGAATGGGCACCCCGGCGTAGGTCGGGTCTCGGCATCGTAGGGCGGGCTTCAGCCCACCAGCGGCGCGCAAGGAAAAGGTGGTTGGTCGATAGGTAAGCGGTGGATATAGCCCACCCCAACGAAGCTGTCAGAACGAAACCATTTCAGAACAACAACCGGACCAACCGGAGCAGACATGAGCGAAACCGTGCAACTGATTCCCCACCAGGATTCCCCGCGCTGCATCCGCCTGAACGAGGCGGACAACGTCGCCGTGGTGGTCAACGATGGCGGCGTGCCGGTCGGCGCCAGGTTCGAGGACGGCCTGATCACCGTCGAGGCGGTGCCGCAGAGCCATAAGGTGGCGCTGGTAGACATCGGTGAAGGCGAGGCGGTGCGCCGCTACGGGCAGATCATCGGGTTTGCCCTTGAGCCCATCCGCCGCGGCAGCTGGGTCAAGGAAACCCAGCTAAAGATGCCCAGCGCACCGCCGCTGGACTGCCTGCCGCGCGCCACGGCTGTACCGGAGCGGCTCGCGCCGCTGGAGGGTTACACGTTCGAGGGCTATCGCAATGCAGACGGCACCGTCGGTACGCGCAACATCCTCGGCATCAGCACCACGGTGCAATGCGTCACCGGCGTGCTGGAACACGCGGTCAAGCGCATCCGCGACGAGCTGTTGCCCAAGTACCCGAACGTCGACGATGTGGTCGCGCTGACCCACAGCTACGGCTGCGGCGTGGCGATCAACGCCCGCGACGCCTACATCCCCATCCGCACCGTGCGCAACCTGGCGCGCAACCCCAACCTGGGCGGCGAAGCGCTGGTCATCAGCCTCGGTTGCGAGAAGCTGCAGGCCGAACAGGTGATGCACGAGGGCGATCCCTCGGTGGACCTGCGCGACCCCTGGCTATATCGCTTGCAGGAATCGAATACAGGCTTCGGCGAGATGATCGAGCAGATCATGGCGCTGGCCGAAACGCGGCTGAAAAAACTCGACCAGCGCCGCCGCGAAATGGTGCCGGCCAGCGAGCTGATCCTCGGCATGCAGTGCGGCGGCAGCGACGCCTTCTCCGGCATCACCGCCAATCCGGCGCTGGGCTATGCGGCGGACCTGCTGGTGCGCGCCGGGGCCACGGTGATGTTCTCGGAGAACACCGAGGTGCGCGATGCGGTGTATATGCTCACCGCCCGCGCCGAGACGCCGGAAGTGGCCGATGCGCTGATCGCCGAGATGGACTGGTACGACCGCTACCTGGAGCGCGGCGCCGCCGACCGCAGCGCCAACACCACGCCGGGCAACAAGAAGGGCGGGCTGTCGAACATCGTCGAGAAGTCCCTGGGCTCTATCGTCAAATCCGGCAGCGGCGCCATCAATGGCGTGGTGGGGCCGGGCGAACGGGTTGCGCGAAAGGGCCTGATCTTCTGTGCCACCCCGGCCTCCGACTTCGTCTGCGGCACGCTGCAGCTGGCTGCCGGGATGAACCTGCACGTGTTCACCACCGGCCGCGGCACGCCGTACGGCCTGGCCATGGCGCCGGTGGTCAAGGTGGCGACGCGCACTGAACTCGCCGAGCGCTGGCCTGACCTGATCGACATCGACGCCGGGCGTATTGCCAGTGGCCGTAGCAGCATCGAAGAACTCGGCTGGGAGCTGTTCCATTACTACCTGGACGTCGCCAGCGGGCGGAAGCACACCTGGGCCGAGCAGCACCGGCTGCACAACGACATCGTCCTGTTCAACCCGGCGCCCATCACCTGAGCCGACGTGCTCCCGGTCTCGCCCGTAGCAGTGGTGGGGCATGGACAGGCGATACCGCAGGAGATAGGTCAGGTACAGCTTCTAAATAGAAACATTTATCAATATCATGCGCGTTCTCATAAAAACTTCAAGGTAGAACTCCATGAGTCGCGTTGTCGCTTCGCCTCCGTTTTCGTTGCGCCCGCTGGTGTTGGGCCTGCCAGTACTGGTCGCCTGCTTTGCTGTAGACGCTCAGGAAGCGGTCGAGCTCGAAGCGCAACAGATCACCGCACCCCGCGAGACCGAACGCGGTAATGGCCCGGTCGAAGGCTATGTCGCCAAGCGCAGTGTCAGCGCCACCAAGACCGACACGCCGATCATCGAAACCCCGCAGTCGATCAGCGTGATCACCGCCGACCGCATCCGCGACCAGGGCTCGCTGACCATCCAGGATTCGCTGCGCTACGTGGCCGGCATGCGTGGCGAGGCCTATGGTTTCGACAGCCGCGGTGATTCGGCACTGATCCGTGGTATTTCGCCGACTACGTTTCTGGATGGCTTGCAGCAGAGCGTCGGCAGCTACAACAACACGCGCACCGACCCCTTCACTCTGGAGCGCGTTGAGGTGATCAAGGGGCCGTCGTCCATGCTCTATGGGCAGAGTTCGGTCGGCGGCCTACTCAACTTCGTCAGCAAGCGTCCGCAAGCTGTACAGAGAAGCGAGCTGCAGCTGCAGTACGGCAGCTTCGACCGCAAGCAGATCGCCTTCGACAGCACCGGCCCGCTGGATGAAGACGGCACGTTGCTGTACCGCGTGGTGGCGATCCAGCGTGACAGCCAGACTCAGGTCGATCACACCAAAGACAACCGCCTGCTGTTCATGCCGTCGCTGACTTGGCGCCCCAACGAGCAGTTCGAGTGGACGCTGATGGCCAACGTGCAAAAGGACGACGGCGGCACCACCAGTTCCTTCCTGCCGCACCGCGGCACCGTGCTCAGCGCTCCCTACGGCGAGATCGGTAGCGAGCGCTTTGTCAGCGAGCCGGGCTTCGATGAATACGACAGCGAGCAGAAAGCGCTGACCTCGCAGATGGCCTGGCGCCTGGATGACACCTGGACGCTGCGGCAGAACCTGCGCTGGCAGAAGAGCAAGGTCAGCTATCAGACCATGTATGGTTGGGACCCCCTGCGTGGGCCTGTGCTTAATGCGGACAATCGGACTGTCAACCGCGTCTGGTCCATTTCCAAGCCGGAAGTCACCATCTGGACCGCCGATCACCAGGCCGAGTCGCGCTTCGACACCGGTGCGCTGCAGCACACCGCGCTGGTGGGCATCGACTACCGGCATGCGGTAACCGATAGCCGGACCGCTCGCGGCGTGGCCACCCCGCTGGATCTCTACGACCCGGTGTATGGCACCTTCGATCCCTCCGGCATCACGCTTTCCGATGTCCCGCAGCAGCGCGTTGCCCAGCAGGGCCTCTACGTTCAGGACCAGATCCGTCTCGACAAGTGGCTGGCAACTCTGGGGCTGCGCAAGGACTGGGCTGACACTCGCGTCGAGGAGGGTACCCGGCAGAAGGATGACGCGGTCACCGGTCGCGTCGGTCTGACCTATCTGTTCGACAATGGTGTGGCGCCCTACATCAGCTACAGCGAATCCTTTACGCCGATTATCGGGCTGGACAATTTCACTCAGCAGTCCTACAAGCCGCTCGAAGGCGAGCAGTGGGAGCTCGGCGTGAAGTATCAGCCGGCTGGCAGCAACACGCTCCTCACTGCTGCGGTGTTCGATCTGCGCGAGAAGAACCGCCAGATGCCCAACCCGGCGAATCCGCTGAGCACCATCCAGGCCGGCGAAGCGCGGGTAAAGGGGCTGGAGCTGGAAGGGCTGGTCGAGATGAACTCGAACTGGGATCTGATCAGCACCTACACCTATCTGGATAGCGAAGTGGTCAAGGGACCGGTCGCCCAGCAGGGAAAGCGCATCGCCAGCGTGCCCGAACACATGGCCTCGCTATGGTCGCAGCACCGCTTCAGCATCGCCGGCATTCCTGGCTTCAGCGCCGGCGCCGGTGTGCGTTACGTCGGTGCCAGCTGGGATGGCACCGACAGCCTGAAGACGCCGTCGACCACACTGTTCGACGCCATGCTCGGCTACGCCTACCAGGACTGGTCGCTCACCCTCAACGCCACCAACCTGGAAGATGAGACCTACTACACCACCTGTCTGTCACGCGGCGACTGCTTCACCGGCAACCGCCGCACGCTGACGGCGACCGCGAGCTACAGCTTTTGAACGCCGCTGAGCCAAGCGCCGCGTACCGGTCTGCAAGGGAGGATTCGAAGTGAGTCGCAACACATCCATCAACCGCTGGAACATCGCGTCGCGCGTGCTCGCGGCGCTGGTCGGCGGTTACGCGGTCGCCTACGCGGTCACCGCCTTTCTGGCTGTCTATCTGCCGCTGGCACGGCCTGATCGTGTGGTGTTTTCCAGCCTCGCCAGCTTTGCCGTGTGGACGGCCGTGGTGATCTACGTGTTCGCCGCCCGCAGTGCCACGCGGGTATGGCTGCCGATCATCGGCGTAACCGCGGTGCTGTGCCTGGCCGCGTTCTTTTCCGGCGACTGGAGGGTTCGTCCATGAAACTGCGCCAAAGTATGGCCGGACTTCACACCTGGGGCGGCCTGCTGCCGAGCTGGCTGCTCTTTGTGATCATCTTCGCCGGTACCGTTGCCTGCTTCGACAAGGAACTCACTCGCTGGATGCGCCCCGCGCTGCACGACGGCGTGGTATCGAGCCTGGGAGCGGACGACGTACGCGGCTGGTTGCAGCAGAACGTCAGCGATGAGCTGCATGCCTTCTGGATGCACGGCCCCACAGAGCGTGAGCCCTATTGGCGCCTTGGTTGGGAAGTGGACGGTACCGAGACGATCCATAACGTGGCCTTCGATCCGCGCAGTGCGCAGGCCATACCCATGCCGGAAACCGTCGGCGGCGAGTTCTTCTTCAAACTGCACTACAACCTGCATGCCGGCGACGTCGGGATGTACATCGTCGGGCTGGCCGGCATGTTCATGCTCGTCGCGCTGGTGTCAGGCGTGATCATCCACCGGCGCATCTTCAAGGATTTCTTCACGCTGCGGCCCAAGGCCAACGGCCAGCGCGCCTGGCTCGATGCGCACAACCTGTTTGGCGTGGTCGGATTTCCGTTCCATCTGGTGCTGGCCTATACCGGCGTGGCGATTTTCGTCGCGTCCTACATGCCGGCTGCCGCACAAGTGAGCTACTCCGGCAACGTCGTGCAGTACTTCGGTGAGGTGATGGGCAGCTATCACCGTGATGAGCTGCACCAGCCGGCTGCAAAACCGACCTCGTTGGATGCGTTGATTGCCGAATCGCGCCAGCAGTGGGGCGGTGGCGAGGTGGGCTGGGTCAGCGTGCATCATCCTGATGACGCTTCGGCGGTGGTGGACATCCGTCGACGGGACCGCTCGCGCATCGGCTCGCCGCAGGACACCCTGACCTACGACGCCACGAGCGGCGAACTGCTCAATCGTCAGGATGCCTCCACTGGCTATCGCGCCTACCTCTGGCTGGCCGGCCTGCATATGGCGCAGTTTGGCGGCACGCTGGTGCGTCTGTTGTACCTGCTGATGGGGCTTGCCGGGTGCGCCATGCTGGTGGGCGGCCTGAAGGTTTGGGTGGCCAAGCGTGAGCAGCGCGGCGACAGGAGCCTGGCCTGGGTACGCGCGTTGAACGCCTCGGTTTTCGCCGGCCTGCCGCTGGCCAGCCTAGCGTTGCTGTGGGGCAATCGCCTGATTCCAGGCACCTTCGCCGAACGCGCAGTAGCCGAGGGCTGGGTGTTCGTCGGTGTCTGGCTGCTAGCTGTGCTCTGGGCTGTTCTGCGCCGCCGGCAAAGCCATCGCCTGCTGCGCGAACAACTGCTGCTCGGCGCCGTGCTCGCCCTTGGATTGCCGCTGATCAATGGTTTGACCAGCGAGGGTCACCTGGTCGCCAGTCTTGGGCGTGGCGACTGGGTGTTGGCGTCAGTTGATTTATTCATGATTGTCGCGGGGCTGATTTGCGCCGCCTTTGCCTGGCGCTTGAGCGCAGCGCCGGCCCCGGTTGCTGTGCGTAGCCGGACAACCCGAGCACAGGAGGCGTGAACGTGCTGCTATTGGCTTTGGCCCTGGCCTACCTGGGTATGACGTTGCTCTGCCTGACCATGAACCGACACCGCGGTGTGCTGCTGCACGCCGATACGCGACTGCCAGGCGCAGCGATCATTCGGACGCTGGCCGCGGGCTGCTTCGGCTTTGCCCTGTGGTTATGCATCAACAGCCAGGGCGGCGAGATCGGTACGGTGATCTGGCTCTGCCTGGTGATGCTCGCTGGCTTGCTGCTGGTGCTGCTATTGGCCTGGCGTTCGCGCTGGGTATTGCCAGCGGCGCCGCTGTTGGCGGTGTGCGGGGTAGTGCAGGGAGTGCTGTAAAACCATTTGCGGGCTACGGCCCACCAACTCGCAGAGGAATATCGATGACCTGCATTCTCCAGATGGGCCCCTTGACCGAGCGATTCCAGCAGTGCCTGGACGGGCATGAAGTCCTGGCGTACTGGCAGGGAGATGCCGAAGCGCTGCTCGCCGAGCATGCCGAGCGCATCGAAATCATGGTTACCTCTGCGCGGTTTGGTTGCCCGGCCTCGCTGATCGCACGGTTGCCCAGGCTGAAAGCCATCTGCAGCTTCGGCGTCGGCTATGACTCCATTGCCTTGGAGGCCGCCAGGATGCGAGGCATCCCGGTGAGCAACACGCCGGATGTGCTCAACGAATGCGTGGCCGATCTGGCCTTCGGTCTGATCATCGACAGCGCGCGTCAGCTTGCCCTGGGCGACCGCTTCGTTCGCGAGGGGCGTTGGGCCGATGGAAACCTCGCGCTCGGCCGTCGGGTCAGCGGCAAACGGCTTGGCATCGTCGGTCTGGGCCGCATCGGCGAGGCGGTGGCCAAGCGCTCGGCGGGCTTCGACATGAAGGTGCGCTATCACAATCGCCGGCCGGTGACGGGCAGCCCGTACGAGTATGTGGCTGACCTGTTGGATCTCGCGCGCTGGGCGGATTTTCTCGTGCTCACCTGTCCGGGTGGGGCGCAAACGCAGCACCTCATCGACCGGGCCGTGCTCGACGCGCTGGGTGCCAAGGGCATTCTGATCAACGTTGCGCGTGGCTCGGTGGTGGACGAGCCGGCGCTGGTCGCCGCGTTGCAGGAAGGGCGGCTCGGTGGTGCGGGTCTGGATGTCTTTGCCGAGGAGCCGAGGGTGCCGACGGCACTCTGCGAGTTGCCCAACGTCGTCCTGCTGCCGCACATCGGCAGTGCCACCCATGAAACCCGCAGGGCGAT
Source organism: Pseudomonas sp. E45-MNA-CIBAN-0222 (assembly GCF_040310405.1). Taxonomy (NCBI): domain Bacteria; kingdom Pseudomonadati; phylum Pseudomonadota; class Gammaproteobacteria; order Pseudomonadales; family Pseudomonadaceae; genus Pseudomonas; species Pseudomonas sp. E45-MNA-CIBAN-0222. The sequence goes on along the minus strand of NZ_JBEOPU010000002.1, from coordinate 249,199 downwards.
GGAGGATCTGCTATTGGACAACCTGGACTGCTTTGTCCGCGAAGGCCGCCTGCTGACGCCGGTCTAGGCGCCGCAGCAGACAGCTGCACCGCGGCGAGTCGCGGATGCTGAGCGCCGTGCAGTCCCCGGCGCGGTCTCATCGCTAACACCGTCGCTGCTGGCGGTTGCCAACCATCAGGAGCACGCATGGCTTCCCTTGACGAGCTGCACCTCTCGCACGCCGGTTTCCGGCTCTCGGTCTGTCCGGCATTGGGTGGTGCCATCACCCGTTTTGCCCTGGATGATTTCGACCTGCTGAGGCCCTGGGACGGCATCGAGCAAGTGCGCCGCGCAAGTTGCTTCGTGCTGGCGCCGTATTCCAATCGCATCGGTGATGGACTGTTCGAGGTGAATGGCGAACAGCATCGGCTGCGGTTGAATTCCGCGGAGCACGACTTGCCGATTCACGGCGTGGGCTGGAAGCGCCCTTGGACGCAGGCTGCGCAGGAGGCCGATCGTCTTCTGCTGACCCTGCAGCACCGGGCCGAAGGCGAAGCCCGGCAGGACTGGCCTTTCTCCTTCGAACTCGAGCATGAGCTCGGTCTCGACGAGCAGGGCGCCTGGATGCGGCTGGTGCTGAGCAATCGTAGTGATCGGGTGATGCCGGCAGGGCTCGGCTGGCACCCATACTTCTTGCGCCATGATGGCGTGACGCTGCGTTTTGCTGCCCAGCAGGTCTGGCTGAGTGACGATCAGCAGCTGCCGCGCAAGGCGGTGGACGTACCAGAGCGCTGGGACTACCGGCAGGCGCGGGAGCTGCACGAGCCCGAGCTGGATCATTGCTTTAGTGGTTGGGATGGCACGGCAACACTGCAGTGGCACGCTGCAGGGGTCACGCTGCAAATCGAAGCTGGCCCGTCGATGGCGCATCTGGTGGTGTATACGCCGCCGGCCGCGCAAGGGCTCTTCGCCGTGGAGCCGGTATCCCATCGCAACGATGCGTTGAGTACGCCCGATCCGGCCAAGCACGGAGTCGTGTATCTGCAGCCGGGCGAGCGACTGGAGCGGCGCTGCCGCCTGCGCGTCACGCGTCGCTGAAAGCGGATGAAAAAAGGCCCGTCAGACGACGGGCCAAAGATTTATCGCAACCGGAGCGAGGAGGGTTGCGTACTGCGCTACCGCTTACAGCAGAGACAGCGGGTAGTTGAAGATCAGCCGGTTCTCGTCGAACTCGGTGGTGCTGTAGTCACGACGGATGCTGGAGTTGCGCCACTTGACGTTGAGGTTCTTGAACGGGCCGCTCTGCACTGTGTAGGCAAGCTCCGACTCGCGGCCCCATTCTTTACCGTCATCCACGCCGCCAGCTTCAATGCGATCGCCGCTGATGTAGCGGTTCATGATGGTCAGGCCCGGAACGCCCATGCCGGTGAAGTTGTAGTCATGGCGTAGCTGCCACGAACGCTCGTTCGGGTTGTCGTAGGCCGAGTTGAACGAGTCGTTGGCCAGGGTGCCGCCGCTGGTGCCGTTGACGCGCATCCAGCCGTTGTCGCCGCTGACCTTCTGCAGACCGACGTAGAAGGTGTTGCCACCGACCTGCAGGCCGAACAGGCCGGAGTAGGTCTTGTTGTCCAGATCGCCGACCAGTGCGCTGCCTTCTTCCTTGCCGGTGAAGTAACCGAGGTTGGCGGTCAGCGCCATGCCTTCACCCAGCGGTTGGGTGTGCAGGAGCTGGAAATAGTTCTGCTGGTAGATGTCTTCCAGGCGTGCGTGCCAGGCGCCTATCTTCGTCTTGGCGCCGAGGTCGTACTCACCGCCGACAAAGTTGAACCGATCAGAGGTAACGCCACCGAAGCCCTGCAGGGACATGTCGTCCATGCTGCCATCATCGCGCGGGCTGTTCTGCCGCATCTGACCGCCATAGAGTGCCAGACCATTGATCTCCTTGGAGGTGATCATGCCGCCCTTGAAGGTCTGCGGCAGGGAGCGCCCGTCGTCCGAGCGCAGGATCGGCAGCACCACCATCCATTCACCGACGCGCATTTCGGTTTCGGACAGCTTGGCCTTCGCCGCAACCGCCAGGCGGCCGAAGTCATCCGGCGGATGCCGGTCGCCCGGTGCGCCATGTACCGGCAGCAGGCCCGTGCCATAGGTGCCGCCACCGCCATCGAGCTTGACGGCCAACAGACCCAGCGCATCCACGCCGAAACCGATCGGGCCAGGCGTATAGCCGGACTGGAAATTGAGAATGAAGCTCTGCGTCCACTCTTCGGCCTTGCTCAGCGGCGCGTCCGGATTGGTGAAGTTGCGGTTGATGTAAAAGTTGCGCAGGTTCAGTGACAGCTTCGAGTCGTCGATGAAGCCCTCGGCTTGCGCACTGGCGGCAAAGCCGAGCGATGCGAGGGTCATGCAACCGCCAGCGAAAAGCGCGACGGATGAGGAGGTGCGTGGGGTCATTATTGTTGTACTCCCTTGCTTGATGGGCCGCCCCGGTGTGGCCACCGTGGGGGCGGTGGTCTATGCCTGATGGCAAGTCTAATGACGTCAGTTGTCATATGACTGCAGGCATTATGGACATGGCTTCGTCGTTGTCAACGTCGCCTAAAGTCGAAAGAAGGGATGGCCCACAGCAGAGAATACGGGCGCCCCGTCAGGCCTGTGCTGTATTTGAGGGGGCCGGCAGCGTAAGCACGCGATGGTCTTGTGCTTTGCTGCCGAGAAGGCGATCACTCGAAGATTGACGAGTGATCGTATGACTCAGGGGCGACTATAGGGTGAAGTGGCAGCCGGGGAGAGATCGAATGTGCCTTTCTCGACGAAGCGCTGGGTGCCGAACAAACCGCCGGCAAGCTTGCCGCGCAACACGTAGGGTACTTCGTCGAGGCCGACGTGTTCGGCAAGCCCGAGGGCCTGGCGCGCAGCAGAGAAAGCCGAGATGGTCACCGGTACGCTGAGCACGCTCTCACCGAAGCGTGGCACCGTGCCGCGCTGGTCGCTGACCCCGCTGGCCAGCCGGCGGCCGTTGACCTCCAGGTCCAACGCGACGCCGCTGTAATCGATGGCGGCCTCGTTGGGGTTCTGCAGGCGGAGCCTGACCATGAAGCGCAATTCCAGACCTTCGCCCTGCAACGGTTGAATGCCGGCGACCTGAACATTGAGCGGGTCGCGCGGCGAGAAGGCGGCGCAGGCGCCTAGCGCGGAGGCGAGCAGGGCGATCAGCAGCAGGCGCAGCGGTTGGTGAAGCGTGGCAAATATGTGCACTCAGGATTTCCTGTCGAGGTTCTTGATGCCCTGCAGCAGCTCTATGGGCAGCGGAAAGACGATGGTGGAGCTCTTGTCGCCGGCGATGTTGCTCAGCGTCTGCATGTAGCGCAGTTGCATCGCTCCCGATTGCCGGCCGAGCATCTCGGCGGCCTGCATCAGCTTCTCCGAAGCCTGCAATTCGCCCTCTGCATGAATGACCTTGGCTCGGCGCTCGCGTTCCGCCTCGGCCTGGCGGGCAATGGCGCGAACCATGGACTCGTCGAGATCAACATGCTTGATCTCGACGTTGGACACCTTGATGCCCCAGGCGTCGGTCTGTGCATCGAGCACCTGTTGGATGTCGCTGTTGAGCTGTTCTCGTTCGGCCAGCATGTCGTCCAGCTCGTGCTTGCCGAGTACCGCGCGCAGGGTGGTCTGCGCCAGCTGGCTGGTGGCCGAATGGTAATCCTCGACCTGGATGATCGCTTTCTGCGCATCGAGGACGCGGTAGTACACCACCGCATTGACCTTGACCGAAACGTTATCGCGGGAGATCACGTCCTGGGTTGGCACGTCCAGCACCAGGGTGCGCAGGTCGACCCGAACCATCTGCTGCAGCCCCGGGATGATCAGGATCAGCCCAGGGCCCTTGACCTTCCAGAAGCGCCCGAGCATGAACACCACGCCGCGCTCGTATTCGCGCAGGATGCGAAAGGTCGAGGCCAGCAGGCCCAACAACAGCACCAGCAACACCAGAAAACTCATTTCATAACCCATGGTTCAGCTCCTCTCGATTGGTTGATGGTTGTGCCGCGACCTCCAGGTGCAGGCCTTGCCGCGCAATCACCCGTACCTGTTGGCCGACCTGCAAGGGCATGGCACTGCGCACCTGCCAGTTCTCGCCCTGCAGATGCACCCAGCCGCTGTGCGGGTTCTGCGGCGGCACTGAATCCACCAGCGCCAGGCTGCCGATGAGTTCGCTGTCACCACCGACGAGGCGCTGTCGTCGTGCCTTCAGCGCCATGGCGACGATGGCGAACACCAGCAGTGCGCTGACGATGCCCAGCGGCACGATCAATGAGAGCGGGATGCCGAAGCCGGGCACTTCCGTGTCGATCAGGATCACCGCGCCCGCGACGAATGCCGCGACCCCGCCGATGCCGAGTACGCCGAAGCTCGGTAGAAAGCCCTCGGCCACCATGAAGGCGATGCCCAGCAGTATCAGCGCCACCCCGGCGTAGTTCACCGGTAACAGCTGCAGCGAATACAGCGCGAGAATCAGGCAGATGCCGCCGAGCACGCCGCCAGCGCCGATGCCGGGGTTGGAGAATTCGAGAATCAGCCCGTAGATGCCGATCATCATCAGAATCAACGCCACGCTTGGGTTGGTGATCACCGCCAGCAGGCGCACCCGCCAGTCCGGTGCATGTTCGATCAGCTGAGCATCGGAGGTGCTCAGGCTGACCTCTCCTTCGGCGGTGACGAGGGTCTTGCCGTCGAGCTGGCGCAGCAGATCGGCGACATCGCGCGCCAGGTAGTCGATGACCTTGAGTTCCAGCGCTTCGCTGGCCGAGAGGCTGACCGCCTCGCGCACCGCCTGCTCGGCCCATTCGGCATTGCGTTCGCGTAACTGCGCGAGTCCACGGATGTAGGCGGCGGCATCGTTGACCTGTTTGCGGCTCATGGCATCGCCGGGGGCTTTGGTTTGCTCGCCCTTTTCGCCTTGCGGCTGCTCGGGCGGCGCGCCGGGCATGCCTCCGATCTGCACCGGCGTTGCTGCGCCGAGGTTGGTGCCCGGTGCCATCGCCGCAACATGGCTGGCGTAGAGCATGTAGGTGCCGGCGCTGGCTGCGCGGGCGCCGCTGGGGGTCACATAGGTAGCAACCGGAATCGGACTGGCGAGGATCGCCTTGATGATGGCGCGCATCGAAAGGTCCAGGCCGCCAGGGGTGTCCAGTTCCAGCACCACCAGCTGTGCGCCTTCGTCGACGGCATGCTTGAGGCCGCGCAGAACATAGTCGGCGCTGGCCGGGCCGATGGCGCCATCCACCCGCAGCAGCGTCACCGGAGCGGCGGCCAATACCGGTCCGACCAGTAACAGCAGCAAGGCCAGCGACCGGCGCAATAGGCGCATGGAGCGAGGCATGGCATTCTCCTCGGGCAGTGCAGGAGGTACTGCCTGTCTCTTGAGCGTAGACGACAGGCCCAGCTGCGTCGGTTGCTGCGCGGGAATGCCACGCCGTGGCGCAGGCACTGACCTCCGGCCGAGGTTGCTGCCTCGCACTTGCCGGCTGGCCATGTCCGTAGAAGAAGGAGTCACCCGTGGATGAGAAAGCGATCAGCGCGATCAAGCGCCGGCAGGATAGGGCGATCTGATGCCGGCGCCTCGTAACCAAACCGTCGAGAAGATGATGGGGGCCGTGCGCTGGATAGGCTTCGGTGCCTGCTCACTGGCAGCCGTCGGCTATGCAGTGATCGGCAATTACAACATGGCCGGGGCGATGCTGGCGCTGGCCGTGCTTTCCTGGATCAACATCCGTCGCAAGCGTTCGCCACGGCCGCCTGAGCGCTAGTGCCGGCGTCGACCCAATGCCCATCCCGCACCCAACGCCAGCAGGGCGCCGGCGCCCAGGGCCAGCTTGCCCACATTCGCCGCGCTGATGGTCAGCGCGTGTGATTGCGCCTGATCACCGAAGCGGCCGTCGGTCGCGTGTAGACCCTCGACCGGCTCGAACAGGTTGTCCGAACGGTTTTCCGGCACGCGCTCGGGCACCAGCTGCCCGTCCCAGGCTTGCCGCGCGAGCATGCGATCGAGCAGACCGGGCATGAACAGCGTGCCGATGATCGCTTTCAGGCTCGCCGTGCCGACCCACAACTCCCGTGGTGCTTCGTGGGCTGCGCGCAAGATGGCGCGGGCGGCAACTTCTGGTGTATGGATTGGCGGCACCGGCTGCGCGCGCCAACCCACCTTGTTGCGTGCCCAGTCGAATTGCGGCGTGTTGTGCGCCGGCAGCTGGACCATGGTCAGGCGGATGGCGCTGTTATCGTGTATCAGCTCACAGCGCAGCGAGTCGATGAAGCCGCGGATCGCGAACTTGGCACCGCAGTAGACCGACTGCAGCGGTATGGCGCGATAGGCCAATGCCGAGCCGACCTGGACGATGGTGCCGCTATTGCGCGGGCGCATGCAGCGCAGGGCGGCGAGGGTGCCGTGCACGCTACCGAGGTACGTCACTTCGGTGACGCGACGAATTTCGTCTGCGGTCAAGGACGCGAAGGGGCCGAACACGGTCGCCATCGCCGCGTTCACCCAGACATCGATCGGCCCCAGTTCCGTCTCTATGCGGCTGGCTGCGGCATCCAGCGCCTTGGCATCGGCGACATCGGCGGAAATCGCCAAAACGGTCGCACCCAGTGCTTCGAGTTGCTCCTGAGTGTCGCGCAGGCCCTGTTCACCCCGGGCGATCAGCGCGACCTGGTAGCCGGCTTTCGCAAAGGCCTCGGCGGTTGCTCGGCCGACACCCGCGGTCGCACCGCAGATCACCGAGATTAGTTCAGACATGGGAAATCCTCTGCTCGAAGAAGAAAGCGGCGCGATTCGGTCGCCCGCAAGGTCTGCTAAGACGACCCGTATAGGCTGCGGCGAGTTCCGACCCAGACTGGTAACTGTTCCTTACTGAATTGCTCGGCTATCGACCAATGGCCAATGGTGGCGTCAGGGCTCTTCTGGGATGGTTAGCAGGCTAAGCGATACGCTCGGCGCCGCCCCTTGGCTCAAAAGGCGAAGCGGCATGACGCAACGGTGCCATCGCTGCAGGTATGGCTGCGTCTTCCCCCTCCGTGCATCTATCAGATGCCCTCGGCGGCTTATCCGGTCGCCTTCGGATCATTGCCCGCTGCCCATGGCAGCGGGCGTCGCCGGTTTAAGAACGGAACCCGTCTGCGCCGATCAGGTCGATTCAGGTAGGCCTAGCCAAGGCCACCCTGACCTGACGGAGACCATGATGGACCTCATCCGCATCATTATTGCGATTCTGCTACCGCCGCTTGGCGTGTTCCTCCAGGTGGGTTTTGCTGGTGCTTTCTGGCTGAACATCCTGCTTACGCTGCTGGGCTACATCCCAGGCATCATCCACGCAGTCTGGATCATCGCCCGCCGTTGATCGCCACCGGCCCGACGTTGTTCGGGCCGTTTTTGAACTCCCTCCTCTGGCCGTGTAGAGTAGCGCTTCCTGCGCTGCGGAACCTATTACGCGCGAAACACTCAAGAAAACGCCGGTAACCGAGCGCGATCGCCTTTTAGCGATGTCATGCGCGTTGCCGTCGCGTCGGTTATTCGGAAAGGAAACCAATGAGCGAGTCCTTCATCGATCAGAGCAATTTCAGGCGGATACTGAACCGCAACGTGGCCGTGCCACTAGGGTTCGGGTTCCTCAGCGCCTTTTTCTTCAGCGCTATCGTCTATTACCTGTTGAGTGTCAGTCATTGGGTTGATCAGTCGGTCAAGGGCGTCGCCCATGCCCACGAGGCACTGCGGCTGGTCGCCGATCTGGAAACCGGTATGCGCGGCTACCTGATCGCCGGCGAGGAGGTTTTTCTCGACCCCTACCGTCAGGGTCTGGAGCGCGTGCAGCAAGAGCTGGACGAGCTCAAAGAATACTCGCGCGACGACCCGTTGCAGATGGCGCGCCTCCAGAAGATCGAGGCCGCTCACCGTCTCTGGCTGACCTTTGCCGAGGAAGGCATCACTCGGCGCACGGCTGGAGAGCCGATAGTCGACTACGTGCGTACTCGCCGAGGCTTGGATCTGACCGATCAGCGCCGTGACCTGCTCAATGAGTACATCGCAGCCGAGCGGCAACGCCGTGCTGAGCGCATCAGCAACTCCGAATCGATGACCACGGCGCTGATCGGCGGCTTCCTGCTGTTCAGCCTGATCTTCAGCGGTATTCTGGTCTATCTCGGCCGCCGCGACCTGACCTCGCTGTCGGAAAGCTACTCGCAGTCGTTGCAGCGCCAGCAGTCCCATTCCGAGGCGCTTGAGCAGCAGGCCTGGTACCGCACCGGGCAGACCCAGCTCAGCGAGTCGATCATCGGCGAACTGGCCCTGCCAGCCCTGGGTCAGGGTGTGCTGAATTTTCTTTCGCGCTACATCGATGCGGCGGTCGGCGCGCTCTACGTGGTGCAGGATGGCAAGCTGCAACGCGTCGCCGAATATGCCTACGACCCCGAATACCTGCAGAGTGCGCGCACGCTGGACATCGGCAACGGTTTGGTCGGCCAGGCCGCGCTGGAGCGGCGGGTGATGGCGCTCGAAGACCTGCCTGCGGACTACCTGAAGGTCACCTCGGCGCTGGGCGATACGACGCCGCGCTCGGTGCTGATCGTACCGCTGGAAGACAGCGGCATGCTCAACGGCGTGATCGAGCTGGGTTTCCTGCGGCCCTTGCGTGAGCAGGACAGCGAACTGCTGCGGCGCATCGCTCCCAGCATTGCTTCGGCCATCGAGGCCGCGCGTTACCGCCAGCGGCTGCAGAGGGTGCTGGCCGAGACCCAGCAGCTCAACGAGGAGCTGCAGGTGCAGCAGGAAGAGCTGCGCGCCGCCAACGAGGAGTTGGAAGAACAGTCCAATGCCCTGCGCGAATCCCAGGCGCACATGGAAGAGCAGCAGGCCGAGCTGGAGCAGACCAACGAGCAGCTCGCCGAGCAGGCCGAGGAACTGGCCCGCCAGCGCGATCAGATGGACGACAAGAATCAGCGCCTGAACGAAGTGCAGCTGATGCTCGAACAGCGCGCCGACGAATTGCAGCGCGCCAGCCGCTACAAGTCCGAATTCCTCGCCAACATGTCCCACGAGCTGCGCACGCCGCTGAACAGCTCGCTGATCCTGGCCAAGCTGCTGGCCGACAACCCTGATGGCAATCTCAGCGACGATCAGGTGCAGTTCGCCCGTTCCATCTATTCGGCGGGTAACGATCTGCTCACGCTGATCAACGACATCCTCGACATCTCCAAGGTGGAAGCCGGCAAGCTCGAAGTGCATCCCGAGCTGACCATCCTTTCCCGCCTGGTCGACGGCATGAAGAATCTGTTCCTGCCGCTGGCCATGGAGAAATCCCTGCAGTTCAGCGTGGAATTGGCGGATGACCTGCCGGCCAGCCTGTTCACCGATCGCCAGCGGCTGGAGCAGATCCTCAAGAATCTGCTGGCCAATGCCTTCAAATTCACCGAGAAAGGCTCGGTGACCCTGCGCGTCGAACCGCGTGACGACGACCTGCTGGCCTTCGCCGTGCGTGACACCGGCATCGGCATCGCACAGGAGCAGCAGGCAGCGATCTTCGAGGCGTTCCGCCAGGCCGACGGCACCACCAATCGTCGTTACGGCGGCACTGGCCTGGGGCTGTCGATCTCCCGCGAGCTGGCCAATTTGCTCGGCGGAGAGATCGAAGTGCAGAGCACGCCGGGGGCCGGCAGTACCTTTACTCTGGTCGTGCCACAGAACTATAGCGAAGCGTTCGTCGCGGAGCCGGTGGTGCAGGAGCCGAGCCGTCAGCCGGAGCCACGTCAAAAGCCGGTACCCGCTGCGAGCAAAGCGCCGGCGCTTCAGGACGAGCGTGAGTTGCTGAATCGCGCTGCCGCTGCGCCGCAGGCGCGCCTGGCCGACGACCGCGACAAGTACCCGTTCAAGGAACGCTGCGTACTGGTGATCGAAGATGAACCGCAGTTTGCGCGCATCCTTCACGATCTCGCGCATGAATTGCAGTACAGCTGCCTGCTGTCGCAGAACGCCGACGATGGTTTCGACACCGCGGTGCAGTACAAGCCCGATGCCATCCTGCTCGACATGCGCCTGCCGGACCATTCCGGCCTGACCGTGCTCGAGCGCCTCAAGGAAAACTCGGCGACCCGCCATATTCCGGTGCACGTGGTCTCGGTGGAGGATCGCAAGGAAGCCGCGCTGCAGATGGGCGCGGTGGGCTACGCGATGAAACCCACCACCCGCGAGGAACTGAAGGACGTGTTCGGTCGCCTGGAAGCCAAGCTGGCGCAGAAGGTCAAGCGCATCCTGCTGGTCGAGGACGACGCCCTGCAGCGCGAGAGCATGTCGCGGCTGATCGAGGACGTGGACATCGAGATCACCGCCGTCGAGTTCGGCGAGCAGGCCCTCGAACTGCTGCGCAGCACCGTGTTCGACTGCATGATCATCGACCTCAAACTGCCGGACATGGATGGCAGCGAACTGCTCGAACGCATGGCCAAGGAGGATATCTGCTCCTTCCCGCCGGTGATCGTCTACACCGGGCGCAACCTGACCCGCGACGAGGAAGCGGCGCTGCTCAAATACTCGCGCTCGATCATCATCAAGGGGGCGCGCTCGCCGGAGCGCCTGCTCGACGAGGTCACCCTGTTCCTGCACAAGGTCGAGTCGGACATGCCGCCCGAGCGGCAGAAGATGCTGAAAAGCGCGCGCAGCCGCGAGAAGGCCTTCGAGGGCCGCACGATCCTGGTGGTGGACGACGACGTGCGCAACGTCTTCGCCCTGACCAGCGCGCTGGAACAGAAGGGCGCGCTGGTGGAAATCGCCCGCAACGGTCTGGAGGCCATCGACAAGCTGCAGCACGATGCCGGCATCGACCTGGTGCTGATGGACATCATGATGCCGGAGATGGATGGCTTCACCGCCATGCAGGAAATCCGCAAGGATGCCCGCTTCGCCAAGCTGCCGATCATCGCGGTGACCGCCAAGGCGATGAAGGACGATCAGGATCGCTGTCTGCGTGCCGGCGCCAACGATTACCTGGCCAAGCCCATCGACCTCGACCGATTGTTCTCGCTGATCCGCGTCTGGCTGCCGAAAGTGGAGCTGCTGTGACATGCCCGACCGTAACGTCGAGATCGAACTCAAGCTGCTGATCGAGGCCATCTACCTCAAGTACAGCTACGACTTCCGCGACTACTCCAGCGCCTCGCTCAAGCGCCGGGTGCTGCTGGCGCTCAAGCAGCTCGACTGCGGCAGCATCTCGGAACTGCAGCGCAAGATCCTCTACGACCCGCACGCCTTCATGGACCTGCTGCAGTACCTCACCATCCCGGTCAGCGAGATGTTCCGCGACCCGAGCTACTACCGGTCGCTGCGCGAGCACGTGGTGCCGGTGCTGCGCACCTATCCGTCGCTGAAGATCTGGGTCGCCGGCTGCAGCACCGGCGAGGAGGTCTACTCGATGGCCATCCTGCTCAAGGAGGAGGGGCTGCTGGAGCGGACGATCATCTACGCCACCGACATCAACCCGCGGTCGCTGGAACAGGCGCGCCAGGGCATCTTCGCCATCGACCACCTGCGCCAGTACACGGCGAACTATCAGCAGGCCGGTGGCACGCAGAGCTTTTCCGACTATTACACCGCCGCGTACGACTCGGCGATCATGGACAAGTCGCTGAAAGAAACGGTTACGTTTGCCGACCATAGCCTGGCCACCGATAGCGTATTTTCCGAAACGCATTTGATCTCCTGCCGCAACGTGCTGATCTATTTCAACAAGCCGCTGCAGGACCGCGCCTTCGGTCTGTTCCACGAATCGCTCTGCCACCGCGGGTTTCTCGGCCTGGGGAGCAAGGAGACGGTGGAGTTCTCCGGCTACGCCGGTTGCTACGAGCCGTTCAACAAATCGGAAAGGATCTTCCGCAAATCATGAGCAGCTCCGCGCAGGCGATCCTGCTCGCCCGTCGCCAGCCGCCGATCGAGGCCGTGGTGATCGGCGCCTCCGCTGGTGGGCTCGAGGCTCTCGGGATGGTGCTCGAAGGGCTGCCGAGCGGTTTCCGCTTGCCGATCCTGGTGGTCCAGCACGTGCCGGCCAATGGCCCGACGCATCTGGCCGAGATTTTCGGACGTAGAACCCGGCTACTGGTCAAGGAAGCCGACGACAAGGACCAGTTACGCTGCGGAATGCTGTACTTTGCCGCACCCGGCTACCACCTGCTGGTCGAGAGCGACCGCAGCCTGTCCCTGAGCCAGGACGATGCGGTGCATTTTTCCCGTCCGTCGATCGACGTGCTGTTCGAATCGGCGGCTGATGCCTGGGGACCGCAGGTTGCGGGTTTCCTGCTGACCGGCGCCAACGAGGATGGCGCCGCCGGCCTCGAGGCGATTCACCGCGGCGGCGGGTTGACCGTGATTCAGGACCCCGCCGAAGCGGCCGTACCGACCATGCCTCGCGCCGCTCTGCGACGCTTCGCGCCGGATTACATCTTGCCCCTACGCGACATTCACCGATTGTTGCGAGAACTGGAGTGACCATGCCCGACCGTACCGACGAGGTAAATCTACTGATCGTCGATGACCTGCCGGAGAACCTGCTGGCTCTGGACGCGCTGTTGCAGGCGCCCGGCATACGGGTTCATCAGGCCGAATCGGCCGAGCAGGCGCTGGAGCTGTTGCTGCGGCACGAGTTCGCGCTGGCAATCCTCGACGTGCAGATGCCGGGCATGGACGGCTTCCAGTTGGCCGAGCTGATGCGCGGCACCGAGCGCACCAAGCAGATCCCCATCGTCTTCGTCAGCGCCGCCGGCCGTGAGCTCAACTATGCCTTCAAGGGTTACGAGAGCGGCGCGGTGGATTTCATGCAGAAGCCGTTGGATGCCCACGCGGTGCGCAGCAAGGTCAGTGTGTTCGTCGATCTTTATCGCGGGCGCAAGCGCCTGGCGCGCCAACTGGAGGCGCTGGAGCGGAGCCGCCGCGAGCAGGAAGTGCTGCTCGACGAACTGCGCAGCACCCAGGCCGAGCTGGAGGGGGCGGTGCGCATGCGCGATGACTTCATGTCGATCGTCTCCCACGAGCTGAAGACACCGCTCAACACCCTGATTCTCGAGGTGCAGCTGCGCAAGCTGCAGCTCGGTCGCAACAATCTCGAGGCCTTCAGCGAAGAGCGCCTGCGCAACATGGTGGACAAGGACGAGCGGCAGATTCAGAGCCTGATCCGCCTGATCGACGACATGCTCGATGTCTCGCGCATCCGTACCGGCAAGTTATCGATCCGCCCGAGCCGCACCGACCTCGCGCAGTTGGTCGGTAACGTCGTGGAAAGTTTCGCGGCGCAGATGGAAGCCTGCGGCTGCGAGCTGCGGCTGGAGCGAAACGAGCCGATCATCGGCGTGTGGGACGCCTTCCGTATCGAACAGGTGCTGGCCAACCTGCTGACCAATGCCATGCGCTACGGGGCTGGCAAGCCGGTGCACGTCAGTGTCGTGTCGTGTGCAGACGGCGCCTGCATCGAGGTGCGCGACCACGGCATCGGCATCAGCCCGCAGAGTCTGGAGCGCATCTTCTGCCAGTTCGAACGTGCCGAAGGCAGCGAAAGCAGCGCCGGTCTGGGACTGGGTCTGTTCATCGCCGACCAGATCGTCCGTGCGCACAACGGCCGCATTCAGGTGCAGAGCGAGGAAGGCCAGGGCTCGCTGTTCCGCGTCGTGCTGCCGCTGGGCGAGTAGTCTCACCCTCTCGATCATATTTTGTTGCTTTGCGCAGACCTGTGGGCCTGCATTCGCCGCGAGGGCGCGCCTCCCACGAGAGCGGTTCGGCGTGGCTGGTTGCTTCTGTGGGAGGGCCGCCCTCGGCGCGAGCTTTTGATCTTCTGGCAGGCCTGCGGCCTGTATTCGCCGCGAGGGCGCGCCTCCCACGGGAGCGGGTCGGCTTGGCTGGTTGCCGTTGTGGGAGGGCCGCCCCCGGCTTGAGCTTTTGATCTTCTGGCGGGCCTGCTGCCTGCATTCGTCGCGGGGGCGCGACTCCCACGAGAGCGGTGCGGCGTGGCTGATTGCTTCTGTGGGAGGGCCGCCCCCGGCGCGAGCTTTTGATCTTTCGTTCTAGTTGTCAGGACGAACAGCTGATTTCCAAGTGCTTGCCCCATTGGGGCGGGCGCTCGGCGTAACGCTGCATGCCCGGCTGATGCTCGAACGGGCGGCTGAGCACCGCGTGAAGCTCGCGTACCGGGGCGTAGTCGCCTTTTTCCGCTGCCTCGATGACCTGTTGCGCGAGGTAGTTGCGCAGGATGTATTTCGGATTGACCGCCTGCATCCGAACCTGGCGTTCGGTTGCGTCGGCACCCTCGCGCGCAGTTCGCGCGCAATAATCCGCGGCCCAGGCATCGAAGCCCTGCAGATCGACGAAGTCCTCGCGCAGGCTCTGTGTGGCCTGTTCGGCAAGGCCCTCGCTGAGTTCGCGGAAGAAGCTGGTGTAATCGACGGCGCTGGCCTGCATCAGTTGCAGCAGACGGCGGACCAGTGTCTCGTCATCCGCTTGGGCCTGGGCGAAACCCAGGCGCCGGCGCATCAGGTCCAACCATTCGGCTTCGTACAGCGGCAGGAACAGCTCCATGGTTTCGCGCAGGACTTTCACGTCGACGAAAGGCGTCAATGCCTGGGCCAGCGCCGCCAGGTTCCAATGGGCGATGGGCACCTGATTCTCGAAGGAATAGCGACCGGTGTCGTCGGAATGGTTGCAGATGAAGCGCGCGTCGAAGTCGTCGAGAAAGGCGTAGGGGCCGAAATCGAAGGTTATGCCAAGGATCGACATGTTGTCGGTGTTCATCACGCCGTGGCAGAAGCCATAGGCCTGCCAGCGGGCAATCAGCGCGGCGGTGCGTTCGAGCACCGTGCGGAAGAACATGTGGAACGGCTCGGGGTGTTCCAGCAGCTCGCTGAAGTGTGCCGCGATGACGTGTTCGAGCAGCTGCTTCAGTTCGGCGTGCTGGCGGGTGTAGTAGAAGAACTCGAAGTGGCCGAAGCGCACATGGCTGGGCGCCAGGCGCAGCAGCATGGCGCCGCGCTCCGGGCGCTCGCGATAGACCAGCGTGTCCGAGCTGGTGACGCACAGCGCACGGGAGCTGGGAATGCCCAGCGCATGCAGATGTTCGCTGGCAAGGAATTCGCGGATCGACGAGCGCAGCACCGCGCGACCATCGCCCATGCGCGAATAGGGCGTCTTGCCGGCGCCCTTGAGGTGCAGGTCCCAGTACTCGCCGGCCTCGTTCACCACCTCGCCGAGCAGCAGGCCTCGGCCGTCGCCGAGCTGCGGGTTGTAACTGCCGAACTGGTGGCCGGAATAGACCATCGCGCGCGGCTCGGCGGTGGACCAGATCTTGTGCCCGGAGAACAGTTCGGCGAACAGCGGCTGCTCGGCTTCTGTGGGGTCCAGATCCAACAGCGCCATCGCCGCTTCGCTGGCAACCACCAGGCGCGGATCGCTCAGTGGCTGCGGCGACACCTCGGTGGAAAAGATGTCGCCGAGACGGGCGAAGCGGTTGTCGAAGGTCAGTTGGGTCAGGGTTTTCAAAACGCCTCCGGCGCGGCATGCGAGCGAGAATGGGCCCGGCCGGTGCCGGGCGTTCATGACGTTTGAGAGCGAGGCGCGCCTGGACGTTCCTCAGCCGCGATCGTCGGTCGCCGGCTTCTGCTCGTCGTCGCCGGGCTTGGGCGCGGCACTGAGCTGCAGTTGTTGGCCGGCGAAGTTCTTCAGGAACACGTCAACCTGACGGAAGGCGATGTTAATGCCTGCCTTGTTGAACTCGCGGTCGATGAAGCGGTTGATCTCGTCGGTGGCCGGGTTGCGGTCGCCGAGGTCTCGCACATGGATGCGCAGCTCGTGGTCCAGGGTGCTTTCGCCGAAGTTGAGGAACAGCACCTGCGGTTCCGGCTCCTTGAGTACACGGGGGTTGTCCCGGGCGGCTTGCAGCAGCAGCTTGCGTACCGCCTCCAGGTCCGAGCCATAGGCGACGCCGACCTTCAGCGTCACGCGGGTGACGGTGTCGCTCAGCGACCAGTTGATCAGCTGGCCGGTGATGAAGGTCTTGTTCGGGACGATGATGTCCTTGCGGTCGAAGTCGGTGATGGTGGTGGCACGGATGCGAATCCGGCTGACCGTGCCGGACAGGTTGCCGATGGTGACCACGTCGCCGATGCGCACCGGGCGCTCGAAGAGGATGATCAGACCGGAAATGAAGTTGGCGAAGATCTCCTGCAGGCCGAAACCCAGGCCGACCGAGAGCGCCGCCACCAGCCATTGCAGCTTGTCCCAGCTGACCCCGAGGGTGGACAGTGTGGCGACGATGCCGAAGCCGGCCAGCGCATAGGACAGCAGCGTGGTGGTGGCATAGGCGCTGCCCTGGGCCAGGCGCAGCTTGGACAGCACCATGACTTCAAGCAGGCCCGGCAGGTTGCGTGCCAGGGCCACGGTGATGGCGATGATCAGCAGCGCACCGAGCAGGTTGTTCAGGCTGATCGCGGCGGTGGTGAGGGCGTCGCCGCTGCCGCTGGTGTATTCGTAGAGGGTGATGTTGTCCAGATAGGACACCACCGAGATCAGGTCGGACCAGACCCAGTACAGCGCCACCAGGAACACGCCGAACATGGTCAGGCGGGTCAGGCGCAGGGACTGCTGGTTGACCTGCTCGATGTCCAGCCCAGGCTCGCCCTGGGCTTCGATCGTATCGCTCTGCTCATCGGCCATGGCTTGCCGTCTGGCCAGTGCGCGCTTGTAGGCCAGGCGCCGCGCCGCCACCGTCAGCCCGCGGATCAGCGCGGCCTCGACGACGATCCAGATCATCAGCAGGTAAAGGGTGTCGATCAGCCGGTCGGTCAGCTTCAGCGCGGTGTAGTAGTAGCCGAAGCCCACCGCGACGATCAGCGCGATCGGTAGCACGCTGAACAGCAGGCCGATCATCAGTCTCACTGGTGGCGCATTCTGGCTCGATGGGCCTTTGAGCAGCAGGCGGTTGAGACGCCAGCTCATCAGGGCGAAGCAGGTCAGCACCACGAGGATGCCGAGCACGTCGTCGGCCAACCGCGCCGGCTGGTGCTCGGCGACGCTGACCACCGCCACCAGGGCCATGACGATCAGGCCGAGGCGGCGGATCTCGTCGCGCAGGAAGGCCACCTGCGGCCGTGACCAGCCGAAGTGCAGCTCGGCGACACGCCCCGGCGAGAGCATGCGGTAGGCGCTGTAGAACACCAGCCAGGCCTGGGCCATTTCGAACAGGGCGGCACCGAGCACGTAGTTCTGTCCGCGCGCATCCATCTGCAGCAGATAGCCGCAGAGGGCGAGGAACAATGCGCCAGGCAAGGCCAGCAAGAGGTTGAGCAATAGCGCCAGCGGTGTATGCAGCTGGCTGTCGTTGCGGAAGTGGCCGATCTGCTCGCTCAGCGAGCTGAGCTTGGCGTCGATCTTGTTGCGCCACCAGAGCAGGGCGGCGATCAGCAGCAGCAGCGGCAGGAAGAACAGCGGCCGCTCCTTGAGACCGGCGCCCAGTTCCTGCAGCGCCGACAGCCAGGGCATCGACGCCAGCTGGGCCTTGAGGCGCTGGGGGGCGCCCTGCAGCCAGCTGAGATCCAGCGGCTTGTTGCTGGGAATCCAGAACATCTGCTCGTCGAGGGTATCGCTGAGCGCGCGCGCGGTGTCCTGCAGCTGCTTCTGGTTCAGCTGCAGGGTGATCGAGGCGTTGAGCAGCGCATCCAGCTCGCGATTGAGACGGTCGAGCAACTCGCTACGGGTGGTGGCCAGCTCCAGCAGGGTGCGCCGCAGCTCCGGCGTTACTTCTTCTTCGTTCTGCCGCGCCAGCAGCTGATCGACATAGGCGGCGGCATTGCCGGCCGCCTCGCGGCGCTGGTTGAGTTCGAACTGATAGAGGCGGATATCGGCGATCTCGTCGGCGAGATTCTTGTCCAGTTGCAGGCTCGGCAAGGCCTGCTTCTGCTGGTAGAGAATGCGCGATAGCAGCAGGCTGCCCTCGAGCACGGCGATCTGCTCCTCCAGTGCCTGATCGGTCTGGTTGAGGGTGTCGAGCTGCTGGCGGGTCCTGAGGTTCTGCTGGTTGAGGCGGTTGAGGCGCTCGGTGGCGCGCAGCAGGTAGTCGGACAGCTTGAGGTTCTCGGCGCTCTCGGCGGCAAGCAGCTTGTCCGAGCCGGCCTGCTGCACCCGTGCCGAGAACTCGGCGACGGTCTGTTCCGATTCGGCGCGGCGCTTCTCGTTGATCAGGCCCTGCAGCGCCTGGGTGTCCTGCTCGGCGCGGGCAATGCGCTCGGCCAGCAGGTCACGGCGTGCCTTGCCCAGGTCCTGCAGCAGGCTGTTGCCGGCCAGCTCTTGGCGGCGCAGGTCGATCTGTGCAGTGAGCGAGACGATCTCGGCGTCCAGCAGTGCCCGACGTTCTTCGCTCAGCGGCTTGCCTGACTCGCGCCCGCTCTTGAGCAGATTGTTGATTTCCTGGATGCGCGTCTGCGCCGTGCTGATCTGCGCCTGGGCGCGCTCCGGACGGGTCTGCGCGCTGATGATCATGCTGTTGGCGGCGCTGAACTGCTTCTGCCATTCGGACAGCTCCTCGACCCGCGCGCTCAGGCGCTGTTCGAGCGCCTCTACCGACTGGCTGGCATAGCGCTTGGCGGGGTCTTCGTCGGGGCTGGCCTTGAGCTTGGCCAGTTCGCGCTGGGCCTCGGCGATTTCCTTGGGGGCCTGAGCCAGCAGGGCCTTGAGTTCCTCGGCGCGCTTGTTGCTGGTTTCGGTTTGCTGGAGCAGACGCTGGGTCTGCTCGCCGAGCGACAACGCCGGCTTGGCTTCGCCTTCGGCGGCGGGCGGCGTGCCGGTCAGGCTGTCGAGGGATTGGGCGTGCAGCGGGGCAACGAACAGGCAGAGCGTGGAAAGCAGCAGGGTGCGCAGAAATGACATGGAGGCAGACGCAGGCGGGTGACCGAAAGTGCGAAAGTCTACGGGCTGCGCCAGCCGAGCGCGAGTACCGTGCAACGGGTCGACGGACGGGCTCGTTGGCCGGGCGGTTCGCAGCAATGCAGTGATTCGCGGCGCCGGTTCGCTAGCCGGCGAAACGGGGCGATCGGCGGACCGCCTCCAGACGCTAGAACATCAGCTGCGGGCCGGGCTTGTCGCCGTCCGGAAACTTCAGGCCGACCTTGCGCACCTCGCCCGCGTCCATCGCCGCCACGGTCCAGGTCAGGCCGTTCCATTCGACCTGGTCGCCGACCACCGGCCGGCCGCCAACCTGCTCGGCCATGAAGTCACCGATGGTCTGCTCGCCATCCACCTCGCCGAGTTTGAGCCCGTAGAGCGCGGCGATGGCATTGAGCTGGGCGTCGGCTTCGAGGATGAAGTCGCCGAAGAAACGCAGGTCCTGTCCGCGCGTGGGCGCCTGGCTGAACAGCTTGCCAAGGGCCGGCAAGTCTTCGTCATGGCCGATCACGCAGAGGATGTCATCCACCTGCAGGCGGGTACTGCCCGACGGGTGCAGCAGCTCCTTTCCGCGGAACAGCGCAGCAATGCGCGTGCCCGGGGGCATCTTCAACTCGCGCAGGGCGGCGCCGACGCACCATTTGCTGGCACTCAGGCGGTAGACGAATATCTCCCACTGGCTGGTGGTGTGCACCTGCAGGCCAATGCGCGAGACCGGCATCGGCGATGGCGGGACTTCCACCTTGGCCTTCTTTGCCGCCCAGGCCAGCGTCGAGCCCTGCAGCAGCAACGACACCAGCACGATGAAGAACGCCACGTTGAAGAACAGCTGGGCATTTTCCAGCCCGGCCATCAGCGGGAACACCGCGAGGATCACCGGCACCGCGCCGCGCAGACCGATCCAGGAAATGAACAGGCGTTCGCGCAGGTGGAAGCTGCGAAACGGCAGCAGGCTGACGAACACCGCCAGCGGCCGGGCGAAGAGGATCATCCATAGCGACAGCGCCAGTGCCGGCAGGGCGATGGGCAGCAGCTCGCTGGGCGTGAGCAGCAGACCGAGCACCAGGAACATGCCGATCTGGCTGAGCCAGGCCAGGCCATCGAACATGTGCAGGATGCCGTGGCGGTTGCGGATCGGCCGGTTGCCCAGCAGCAGGCCGCAGACATAGATCGCCAGGATGCCGCTGCCGCCAATGGCGCCGGACAGGGCGAAGATCATCAGGCCGCCGGCCACCGCCAGCAGCGGATAGAGGCCGTCGGCCACCGACAGACGGTTGATCAGCTGCAGCAGCAGCCAGCCGCCGAGCAGGCCGAGCACGGTGCCGATGCCGAACTGCTGCAGCAGGCTGAGCAGGAAATCCCAGCCAAAGGTGGACTGGCCGGCGAGCAGCATCTCGATCAGTGCGACGGTCAGGAACATCGCCATCGGGTCGTTGCTGCCCGATTCGATTTCCAGCGTCGAACCGACCCGCTCGTTCAGGCCCTTGCCGTTGAGAAGATTGAACACCACGGCGGCATCGGTGGAGCCGACGATCGCACCGATCAGCAGGCCCTGCAGCAGCGGCAGGTCGAACAGCCAGGCGGCGGCCAGGCCGGTGAAGCCGGAGGTGATCGCCACGCCCAGGGTTGCTAGCGAGAATGCCGGTTTCAGCGCGACGCGGAAGGTAGCGGTGCGGGTGCGCATGCCGCCATCGAGCAGGATTATCGCCAGCGCCAGGTTGCTGATGATGAAGGCCAGGCGGTAGTCCTCGAAGACGATACCGCCGACGCCATCGACCCCGGCAAGCATGCCGACGCCAAGAAAAATCACCAGGATCGGCACACCGAGTCGCGCCGAAAGCGAGCTCATCAGGATACTCGCCGCCACCAACAAGGCACCGATGAAGAACAGGTGGTTGATGCTGCCGACGTCCAAATGAAGTCTCCACTAGAGAAAGCTGCCGCGTGCCCATGCACGGGATATGCCAGCGATTCTAACCTGATGATTTGACTGCCTGTCAAAAAAACGCCCCGCATGAGCGGGGCGCTGTAACAGCATGTATGGCGTACGCTAGAACCAGGCGTCCTGCATGGAGAGGCAGGTATCGTCGCGTGTTTCGAGGATGGCCAGCTCGTGCTCGCAAGCCGGTACTTCCCAGCTGAGGAAGTAGCGTGCGGCCTGCAGCTTGCCGCGGTAGAAGTCGGCATCTGCCGGATTGCCCTCGGCCAACCCGCGCTCGGCACGCAGTGCCTGTTCCAGCCAGCGCCAGCCGATCACTGCGTGGCCGAACACCTTCAGATACAGCGCCGAGTTGGCCAGCGCCTGGTTGACCTTCCCTGCCATCAGGTCGCCCAGGAGCGCCTGGGTCACGCTGGTCAGCCGGGCGACGTGCTGTTCCAGTGGCTGGCGCAAGGCACCGAGCGAGTCGTATTCGGCGGCGCGCTGGCAGCAGTCCTGGATCAGCCCGAGCAGCTGGCGCAGGCCGGCGCCCTTGTTCTGCATCAGCTTGCGGCCGAGCAGGTCCAGCGACTGGATACCGTGAGTACCTTCATGGATCGGGTTGAGGCGGTTGTCGCGGTAGTACTGCTCCACCGGGTACTCGCGGGTGTAGCCGTGGCCGCCGAGGATCTGGATCGCCAGTTCGTTGGCCTTCAGGCAGAACTCCGATGGCCAGGACTTGACGATGGGGGTGAGCAGGTCGAGCAATTCCGCCGCACTGCGCCGCGCCTCCTCGCTTTCCGCAGTGTGCTCGTCGTCCACCAGCCGCGCGGAATACAGGCCGAGGTCGAAGGCGCCCTCGACGTAGGCCTTCTGCGTCAGCAGCATGCGCTTGACGTCGGTGTGCTCGATGATCGGCACCTGGGTCGACGCCGGGTCCTTGCCGTCCGGCAGGCGGCCCTGCGGACGCTCGCGGGCGTAGTTCAGCGAGTAGAGGTAGCCGGCGTAGCCGAGCATGATCGCGCCCATGCCGACACCGATGCGCGCCTCGTTCATCATCTGGAACATATAGGCCAGGCCCTTGTGCGGCTCGCCTACCAGGTAGCCGACGCAGTTGCCGTTGTCGCCGAAGTTCAACGCGGTGCTGGTGGTGCCGCGCCAGCCCATCTTGTGGAACAGGCCGGCCAGCAGCACGTCGTTGCGTTCGCCCAGCGAGCCGTCGTCGTTGATCAGGAACTTCGGCACGATGAACAGGCTGATGCCCTTAACCCCGGGCGGTGCGTCCGGCAGCTTGGCCAGCACCATGTGCACGATGTTTTCCGACAGCGGGTGGTCGCCGCCGGAGATGAAGATCTTGTTGCCCTTGAGGCGATAGCTGCCGTCACCGGCCGGTTCGGCGCGCGTGCGGATGTCCGACAGCGAGGAGCCGGCGTGCGGCTCGGTGAGTGCCATGGTGCCGAAGAAGCGCCCCTCGAGCATCGGCTGCAGGAAGCGCTGCTTCTGCTCCTCCGAGCCGAAAGCTTCGATCAGGTGCGAGGCGCCCATGCTCAGCATCGGGTAGGAGCTGGTGGCGATGTTGGCGGACTGGAAATGCGCGAAGCAGGCCCGCGACAGCAGGTTCGGCAGCTGCATGCCGCCGTCGTCGAAGCTGCGCTGGGCATTGTGGAAACCCGCCTCGATAAAGGCGTCCACCGCCGGCTTGACCTCGGGAATCAGCACCGCTTCGCCGTTGACGTACTGCGGCTCGTGCTCGTCGGACTTGCGGTTGTGCGGCGCGAAGTACTTTTCGGCGATGGTGCGCGCGGTACCGATGGCGGCGTCGAAGGTTTCGCGGCTGTGATCGGCGAAGTGCTCGCGGCGGGTCAGGGCCTCGGCGTCCAGCACCTCGTAGAGTTCGAAGGCCAGGTTGCGCGGGCAGAGCAGGGTCTCGGTCATGGTCAACCTCCGTTTTTATCGGCTTGAGTCTAAGGACCGCGCTTTTCCATTGCCTAGCTTCATCCATTGCACTGATGAAGCGTCAACACGGGGTCGGTCCATTCAGCCGAACAGCTGGCGCATGAGCGCGGCCAGTTCGCCCTCGCCCAGGCCGGCCGCGTCGAGATGAGCCAGCGCCGCTTCTCGGTGCGCTGTCAGCTGCTGATGCGCGGCATGCTGACCGAGCAGTGAGACCACTGTCGCCTTGGCGCCATCTTGCTGACAATCCTTGCCGGTCTGCTCTGGCGTCAGGCCATCGGCGATATCGTCGAGCAGCTGAAACGCCAGCCCCAGCTCGTTGGCAAAGCCTTGCAGATGGCGTGTCCGCGTCCGCTCCGCGCCGGCAAGCAGGGCCGCAACTTCCAATGCGGCGGTGAACAGCGAGCCGGTTTTCAGCTGATTGGTGGCAATCACCGCATCGAGCTGCTGTGCTTCTTGTGCGCCATGCAGGTCGCGAAATTGCCCACGCACCAGGCCCTGCGCACCGACCGCTCGCGCCAGTGTGGCCACCGCGTCGTTGCGCTGCCTGGGGGTGAGCCTGGGCGCGGTGGCGGTTATGCCATAGGCATGGCTGAGCAGGGCCACTGAGGCGAGGACGGCGACATCCTCGCCGAAACGCAGATGAATGGTCGGCTGGCCGCGCCGCAGGCTGGCGTTGTCCATGCATGGCATGTCGTCGAGAAACAGCGAGGCGGCGTGGATCATCTCCAGCGCACATGCCGGGTCCAGGCCGATATCGAGGTCGACGCCGAGATCTCCCAGCGCCAGCAGCAACAACAGCGGCCTGATTCGTTTGCCGGGAGCGAGGGTGCCTTCACGTAACGCCAGGGTGACCTTGTCCAGCTCCGACTCGGGTCGCGGCAGGCGCATGGCCAGGCGCTCGTCGACCTGCCGCCGCAGGCGCAGCAGGCTGTCGCATTGCGGAAGCGGGAGGGTGGAATTCTGCGTTTGCATGGCGGTGCCCTCGCTGGCGCCCCAGTTCGAGCACCAGGGTTGTGCAATGTTGTACAACGATTGGACGTTATGACAAAAACCTGTACAACTCGTTGCCATCGCATAGCACTTTTTTCAGGGCGCCACGTCCAAACAAGTCTTCCCGGGAGCCGATTTCCATGAGCAAACAATCGTTGGTCAGCCGCAAAAACGATCATCTGGATATCGTCCTGAACCCGACGCGGGCAGCCGGTGCGACGGGTACCGGTTTCGGTGCATTTCGCTTTGAGCACTGCGCCCTGCCCGAGTTGCACCTGGACCAGATCGAGCTGCACACCCGGCTGTTCGGCCGCCAGCTGCGGGCACCGCTGCTGATCAGCTCGATGACCGGCGGCGCCGCGCGCTCGGCCGCGATCAACGCGCACCTGGCGGAAGCTGCGCAGCACCTGGGTATCGCGATGGCGGTGGGGTCGCAACGGGTTGCGCTCGAAACTGCGGGCGATCAGGGCCTGACGGGCCAGTTGCGCCAGCTCGCGCCGGACATCCTCTTGCTGGCCAATTTCGGAGCCGCCCAGCTGGTACGCGGCTACGGTGTGGACGAGGCGCGGCGGGCGGTCGAGATGATCGATGGCGATGCGCTGATCGTGCACCTGAACCCGCTGCAGGAAGCGGTGCAGCCGGGTGGCGACCGTGATTGGCGAGGCGTGCTGCGGGCGATCGAAGCGCTTGCCAGCCGCCTGGCCGCGCCTGTGGTGATCAAGGAAGTCGGTGCCGGCATATCCGCGATGGTGGCGCGGCAGCTGGTCGACGCCGGCGTCGCCGCCATCGATGTCGCGGGTTCTGGTGGAACCAGCTGGGCCGCGGTGGAAGCCGAGCGCGCCACTGATGTCAGCCAGCGCGCGATCGCCCAGGCCTTCGCCGAGTGGGGCATCCCCACCGCACAGGCGCTGCAGGTGGTGCGCAAGGCCTGCCCGGATACGCCGCTGATCGCTTCCGGTGGCATTCGCGACGGTGTGGAAGCAGCCAAGGCGATCTGCCTGGGCGCCGACCTGGTCGGCCAGGCAGCGGGCGTACTACAGGCCGCGATGCTCAGCAGTGAGGCGGTGGTTCAGCACTTCGAAGTGCTGATCGAGCAGCTGCGCATTGCCTGCTTCTGTACAGGCTCGGCTGGCCTGGCCGAGCTGCGGCAGGCTCGATTGCTGCAAGTGCCCACTGCCTGATGCCGGGCGGAGCCGCCAGATGACTCATTTCGCGGCAATTGCGCCGCCCTTTCTCAGCCACCTGCGCGCCTTCGAAGCGGTCGCCTGGCAACTGATCCAGCGCGGCCATCGGGTGACGTTTATTCAGCAGGCCGATGTGGCTGCGCTGCTGGCGCTGCCCGACGCCGGATTCGTCGCCATCGGCGCCGAATCCCATCCGCCGGGCACATTGGCTGCGGTGGTCCGCCGCGCCGCGCAACCGGGGCCGTTCGGCATCCGCCGGGTCATTGCCGACATGGCGACGAGTACCGCACTGTTCTGTCGCGAGGCGCCGGGCGTGCTGCGTTCGCTGAAGGTCGACGCCGTACTGGCCGACCAGATGGAGCCGGCCGGGGCGCTGGTGGCCGAACATCTCGATCTGCCGTTCGTATCCATCGCCTGTGCCTTGCCGTTCAACCGCGAGCCGCTGGTGCCCTTGCCGGTGATGCCCTGGCGCTACCGGACAACCGACTGGGGCGAGCAGCTCAACCTGCACAGCAGCCGTGTCTACGACCGCCTGATGCGGCCCCATGCCAACGTGATTCAGCACTATTGCCAGACGTTCGGCCTGACGCCCCGCTCGACCCTGAGCGAATGCCTGTCGCCGCTGCTGCAGATCAGCCAGACGGTGCCCGGCTTCGACTTTCCGCGCCGCCAGCTCCCGGCGAATTTTCATGCTGTCGGGCCGTTGCGGCGTCCGTTGGAAAACGAAGCCGAGCTGAACCTGCCGATCGACCCGGCGCGGCCGTTTGTCTTCGCCTCGCTGGGCACCCTGCAGGGACATCGCTATACCTTGCTGCGCAATATCGCCCGCGCCTGCAAGCCGCTCGGCGTACAGCTGTTGATTGCCCATTGCGGCGGGCTGAATGCCGCGCAAGCGGCGCGGCTGCGCGAGGAGGACGCGCATTGGGTCACCGACTTCGCGCCCCAGCGCGCGGCATTGGCCAGGGCCTCGGCGGTGATCACCCATGCCGGGCTGAATACCGCGCTCGATGCGCTGGAGGCCGCCGTGCCGATGCTGGCGCTGCCGATCGCCTTCGATCAGCCGGGTGTCGCCGCGCGTATCGAACATGCCGGCGTCGGCCTGCGTTTGCAGCCGCAACTGGCGAGCCCGACGCGGATCAGTCGTGCGCTGGAGCAGCTGCTGAGCGATCCAGCGTTTCGCCGGCGCGCGGCACAGCTCGGGGCGGAAGCACGTCAGGCTGGCGGTGTGGTGCGTGCCGCCGACCTGATCGAGGCGGCGCTCGGGACAGATGGGCAACGGCTGGAGGTGGCACGTGGCGCTTGATGCGGACCTGATCCTGGTTGGCGGTGGGCTGGCCAACGGCCTTTTGGCCCTGCGCCTGCGTCAGCAGCGACCCGATCTGCGCCTGCTGATCGTCGAGCAGGGCGACACCCTGGGCGGCAATCACACCTGGTCGTTTCACCAGCATGATCTGACGCCGGCTCAGCAGCGTTGGCTGGAGCCCATAGTGGGCAAGCGCTGGCCCGGTTATGAAGTGATCTTTCCCGACCTGCAGCGCCGGCTGGGCAGCGGTTACGCGAGTATCTTCTCGGAGCGCTTTCACCAGTACCTGATGCCCGAACTGAGCGATGGCGTGCGTTTGCGCACCACCGTTGCCAGCGTGGAGCCACACAGGGTGCGTCTGGGCTCGGGGGACGTCCTGCAGGCCGGCGCCGTGATCGATGGACGCGGCGTGCGCCGGACCGATCAGCTGGCCCTCGGCTTTCAGAAGTTTCTCGGCCAGGAACTGCGCCTGCAGCAGCCGCACGGCTTGCAGGAGCCGATCATCATGGACGCGAGCGTCCCGCAGCACGACGGCTATCGCTTCGTCTATGTGCTGCCGCTCAGCATCGACAGCCTGCTGATCGAAGACACCTACTACGCCGACGGCGACGCGGTAGCGCCGGAGACACTGCGCGCCAATATCGAGCGCTACGCCGAGGGCCGCGGCTGGGCGATCCGCGGGGTGCTGCGCGAGGAGCAGGGCGTGCTGCCCATCGTGCTGTCCGGCGACATCGCCGCCTTCTGGGGCGAGGCGCGTGGCGTGCCGCAGACGGGGCTGTCCGCGGCGTTGTTCCATCCCACCACCGGCTACTCGCTGCCCGACGCGGTGCGTCTGGCCGACCACCTGATCGCGCTGGATCGCTGGGATGCCGTCAGCCTGTTCGAGGCGATCCGCGATTACTCGTTGGCGCAGTGGCGCCAGCGCGGTTTCTTCCGACTGCTCAATCGCATGCTGTTCATGGCCGGTCCGGCGGATCGCCGCTGGGCGGTGATGCAGCGTTTCTATCGCCTGCGCGAACCGCTGATCCAGCGTTTCTACGCGGCCAATCTGACCACCCGCGACCGCTTGCGCATCGTCTCGGGCAAGCCTCCTGTTCCGCTCGGCGAAGCGCTGCGCGCGCTCGCCGCCCATGATCTGCATCGCAAGGATTACCGATGAACCAAGCTAAACGAGCGGTGGTAATCGGCGCCGGCTTCGGCGGGCTGGCGCTGGCCATCCGTCTGCAGCGTGCCGGCATCCAGACCACCCTGTTGGAGAAGCGCGACAAGCCGGGTGGCCGCGCCTACGTCTATCACGACCAGGGCTTCACCTTTGATGCCGGCCCGACGGTGATCACCGATCCGCCAGCGCTGGAAGAACTCTTCAGCGGCGCCGGCAAGCGCATGGCCGACTACGTCGAGCTGCTGCCGGTCAGCCCCTTCTACCGGCTGTGCTGGGAGGACGGCTACAGCTTCGATTACGTCAACGACCAGGCCCAGCTGGATCGGCAGATCCATGCGCTCAACCCCCGTGACGTCGCCGGTTATCAGCGCTTTCTCGCCTATTCGCGGGCGGTGTACGAGGAGGGCTACGTCAAGCTCGGCACCGTGCCCTTCCTGTCGTTTCGCAGCATGATCGGTGTCGCCCCGCAGCTCGCCAAGCTGCAGGCCTGGCGCAACGTGTACAGCATGGTGGCCAAGTTCGTGGAGAACGACCGGCTGCGGCAGGCGCTTTCCTTTCACTCCCTGTTGGTCGGCGGCAACCCCTTCGAGACCTCGTCGATCTATGCGCTGATCCATGCGCTGGAGCGCCAGGGCGGTGTGTGGTTTCCGCGCGGCGGCACCGGTGCGCTGGTGCAGGGCATGGTCAAGCTGTTCGAAGACCTCGGCGGCAAGCTGGAGCTGAACGCCGAGGTGGCGTGCATCGAGCTGGCCGAAGGGCGGGCGAAGGCGGTGATCACGGGTGACGGTCGACGCTTCGACACCGATGCGGTGGCCTCCAACGCCGATGTGGTCAACACCTACAAGCGGCTGCTCGGCCACGAACAGCGTGGTCGCGACGAGGCCAAACGGCTCTCCGGCAAGCGTTTCTCTATGTCGCTGTTCGTCATTCATTTCGGGCTCAAGCGCCGCCACGAGCACCTGCAGCACCACACGGTATGTTTCGGCCCGCGCTATCGCGAGCTGATCGACGAAATCTTCAAGCGCGAGACGCTGGCCGACGACTTTTCCCTCTACCTGCACGCGCCCTGCGTCACCGATCCCTCGCTGGCGCCGGAAGGCTGTGCCAGCCACTACGTGCTGGCGCCGGTGCCGCACCTGGGCACGGCGGATATCGATTGGGCAGAGGAGGGGCCGAAATACCGCGACCGCATCTTCGAGTACCTGGAGCGGCACTATATTCCCGGTCTGCGCGGCGATCTGGTCACGCATCGGATCTTCACACCGCACGATTTCCGCGACGAGCTCAACGCGCATCTGGGCTCGGCGTTTTCGCTGGAGCCGATCCTTACCCAGAGCGCCTGGCTCCGCCCGCACAACCGCGACGACGTGATTCCCAACCTCTATATCGTTGGCGCCGGCACCCACCCTGGCGCGGGAGTTCCGGGCGTCGTGGGCTCGGCCAAGGCTACTGCCGGGCTGATGCTGGAGGACTTCCTATTGAAGGAGCAGGCCGGATGAACGACCGGGTAATCGATCAGTCGACCCAGGCGATCAATGTCGGCTCCAAGAGCTTCGCCGCCGCGGCGAAGCTGTTCGACGAGCGCACCCGCCAGAGTGCGGTGATGCTCTACGCCTGGTGCCGTCATTGCGACGATGTGATCGACGGCCAGACGCTGGGGCACGGCCAGGTGGAGGGCGATCGCAACAGCGGTGAGGCGCGGCTGGCCGAGCTGGTCGATCTCACCGAGCGCGCCTATGCCGGCGAGCCGATGGCCGATCCGGCGTTCGCCGCCTTCCAGCAGGTGATCAAGCGTCATCGGATTCCCAAGGCCCATCCGCTGGAACATCTGGCGGGTTTTCGCATGGATGTGCAGGGCTACCGCTACCAGACCCTCGACGACACCCTGCTGTATTGCTACCGGGTTGCCGGCGTGGTCGGCCTGATGATGGCGCGGGTGATGGGCGCCGAAGCGGAGCCGACGCTGGATCGCGCCTGTGATCTGGGCTTGGCCTTTCAGCTCACCAACATTGCCCGCGATATCGTCGAGGATGCGCAGATCGGCCGCGTCTACCTGCCGGCCGAGTGGCTGGCTGAAGTGGGCATTCCCGAAGATGAAATCGCACTGCCTGGGCATCGTGCCGCGTTGGCGACGCTGGCGGCGCGGCTGGTGGATCTGGCCGAGCCCTACTATCGCTCGGCGTCGCAGGGCCTGCGCGATCTGCCGCTGCGCTCGGCCTGGTCGATCGGCACGGCACATGGCGTCTATCGGCAAATTGGCGTCGAGGTGAAAGCGCGCGGCGCAGCGGCCTGGGATGCGCGGGTGTCGACGAGCAAGGCGCAGAAGCTGCAGTTCCTGCTGGGGGGTGGCGTGTTGGCGCTGGCCTCGCGGCGGATGCAGGTCAGGCCACGTCCTGACGGTCTCTGGAGGCGTCCTCGCTAGCGCTAACGCTCGCCTTGCGCAGCGGCCCATCGTGCAACTCGCGCAATTGGCGCTTGAGCACCGGCAGCGGCGGTGCATAAAGAAAACCGAAGGACACGCAGCGCTCCTTGCCCTCTACGGCATGGTGCATACGGTGCGCCTGATACAGCCGCTTGAGATAACCGTTGCGCGGCACATAGCGCAGCGGCCAGCGATGATGGACCAGCCCGTCATGGGCGACGAAGTAGAGAAAGCCGTAGGCCGTCATGCCAGCGCCGATCCATTCCAGCGGGTGGTAGCCGGCCGTGCCAAAGGCAATCAGCAGGATCGCCACGCCAGCGAACACCACCGCATACAGGTCGTTCTTTTCGAACCAGCCGCTGCGTGGCTCGTGGTGCGACTTGTGCCAGCCCCAACCCCAGCCGTGCATCACGTACTTGTGTGCCCACCAGGCAAAGACTTCCATGCCGGCCAGGGTGGCCAGGAAGACGAGCGTATTGGTCAGTGGGCTCATGGCGGGATTCCGTGTGACGTGCGGTCGATTCTACGCCCCGTCGCGGCGGCTCAGGGCTCGCCGCGACGGACTGCGTAATGACTCAGGCCCGCCATCCGGCCGCAAGTTCACGGGTCAGCTGGCCGGCCGGGATCTCCCGGCAGCCGCTGACGTTCTGCCCGGCCCACAGCGGCGTGCAGTGATCCAGGCCCTGCTTCTCGGTCTGGGCACGCAGCGCGCCGATGGCGTTGCCGGCCAGCGGGAAGGGCGGCACGCCTTCGGGCAGCGGACCCAGCTCGCGCATGATGCGGTTGACGATGCCGCGCGCCGGGCGCCCGCTGAACAGGGTGGTCAGCGCGGTATGCGCTGCGTGCGGGCTCTTCAGCGCGGCGCGATGCAGCGCATTGGTGCGGCTCTCCGGGCACAGCAGGTAGGCCGTGCCCAGTTGCACACCAGCCGCGCCGAGCGTCTGCGCTGCAGCCACGCCCCCGGCATCGGCGATGCCGCCCGCGGCGACCACCGGCACGTTTAGCGCGGCGACCAGTTGCGGCAGCAGGGCAAAGGTGCCGAGTTGGGTGGTCAGGTCCTCGCTGAGAAAGATGCCGCGGTGGCCGCCGGCTTCCAGGCCCTGGGCAATCACCAGGTCGACGTCGTGCTGCTGCAGCCAGAGGCCTTCGGCGACCGTAGTCGCGCTGGAGGCGATCTTCGCCCCGGTGGCGCGGGCGCGTTGCAGCAGATCGGGCGCCGGCAGGCCGAAGTGGAAGCTGACCAGCGCCGGCTTGTGCCGCTCCAGCACCTCGGCCATTGCGGCATCGAACGGTTGGCGGGTGGCGCCGGTGGGAATGCTCGCCGGGTCGATGGCGAACTCGGCGAACATGGGTGCGAGCATCCGGTGCCAGGCGTCGAAGGCCGTCGGGTCGGCAGCCGGCGTCTGGTGGCAGAAGAAGTTGACGTTGTAGGGCCGGTCGGTCAGCGCCTCGATGGCGGTCAGCTCGGCGTCCAGCGCCTCGGCATTGAGCATGCCGGCCGGGATCGAACCCAGCCCGCCGGCCTCGCACACCGCTGCGGCCAGCAGGTGATTCTGCGCACCGGCCATGGGCGCCTGGATGATCGGGTGCTCGATGCCGAAGAGATCGCGCAGGTCCATGAGGTCAGCTCCGTTCAGTCGTCGTGGGGCGCCACTGTAGCCCGTGTCGGTGGTCGGGGAAAACGACGCCGGTCATGCGGGACCTGCGCTGCGCAAGGCGGACGGGTAAACTGCGCGGCTCTCGAGGAGGATCAGATGAACTACCGCCACGCCTTCCATGCCGGCAACCACGCCGACGTGCTCAAACACCTGGTTCTGAGCCGAATCTTCGCCCTGCTCGCGCGCAAGGAGGCGCCGTACGCCTACCTCGACAGCCATGCCGGCGTTGGCCTGTACGACCTGGCCGGCGACCAGGCCAGTCGTACTGGCGAGTGGCTGCAGGGCATCGCCCGCATCTGGCAGGCCGAGACGCACCCTGCGCTGCTTGATGACTATCTCGACGTGATCCGCCAGCTCAACCCGGACGGCGCGCTGCGCTATTACCCCGGCTCGCCGGAGCTGGCGCGGCAACTGACCCGCGAGCAGGATCGTCTGCAGCTCAACGAAAAGCATCCCGAGGACGGCGCGCTGCTCAAGGACAACATGGCCGGCGACCGCCGCGTGGCCGTGCACCGCGGCGAGGGCTGGCATGTGCCGCGGGCGCTGATGCCGACGCAGGAAAAGCGCGTGGTGTTGTTGATCGATCCGCCGTTCGAGCAGGCCGATGAGCTAAGCCGCTGCGTGACGGCAATTAAGGAAGCGCTCGGCCGCATGCGCCAGACCATCGGCGTGATCTGGTATCCGATCAAGGACGAACGTCAACTCAAGCGTTTCTATCAGGATCTGGCGCGCAGCGGTGCGCCCAAGTTGCTGCGTGCCGAACTGTTCGTCCACCCCGCCGACGACGCCAGCCGCCTGAGCGGTTCGGGCCTGGCTATCGTGAACCCGCCGTGGGGGCTGGAGGAAGAGCTGCGCGAGCTGTTGCCATGGCTGGCCGAGCAGCTGGCGCAGAGCCAAGGCAGCTGGCGCCTGGACTGGCTGATCGAGGAGGCCTGAAGAGGGCGTTTGCCTGGGTAGGGTTTGGTCCGCTCGGTGGGCTAAAGCCCACCCTACGACGTCGGGCGCCTCACAGCCATGCGGCCGAACCCGTAGGGTGGGCTTCAGCCCACCACCCTGCCCGATACTAAAACAGCCTGAGCGGCTCTTCCTGCAGCGCCGATATCTGTTCGCGCAGGATCAGCACCTGGTCGCCCCAGTAACGCTCGCTGCCAAACCAGGGAAAGCTCATCGGGAAGGCCGGATCGTCCCAGCGGCGGGCGAGCCAGGCGCTGTAGTGCATCAGCCGCAGGGCGCGCAACGCCTCGATCAGCGGCAGCTCGCGGGGGGCAAAATCATGGAATTCGTTGTAGCCGTCCACCAGTTCGGCCAGCTGGCCGAGCCGCTCGTGGCGTTCGCCGGCCAGCATCATCCACAGATCCTGGACCGACGGGCCCATGCGGCAGTCGTCGAGATCGACCAGATGAAAGGCGTCGTCGCGGGCGAGGATGTTGCCCGGGTGGCAATCGCCATGCAGGCGGATCGGGGTGAAGTTGGTGCTGGCGAAGACGTCTTCGACCCGTTTGAGCAGGTCGCGCGCCACCGACTCGTAGGCAGGCAGCAGGCTACGGGGCACGAAGTCACCGTCCAGCAAGCTGTTCAGCGAGTCGTGGCCGAAATTCTGTACGCCCAGAGTTTCGCGATGCTCGAACGGCCGGTTTGCACCTATCGCATGCATGCGCCCCAACAGCTGGCCGAGGCGATAGAGCTGGTCGAGATTGCCCGGTTCCGGCGCGCGGCCGCCACGGCGTGGGAAGAGCGCGAAGCGGAAACCCGCATGCTCGAACAGCGTCGTGCCGTTGCGCTCCAGCGGCGCCACTACAGGCACCTCGTGTTCGGCCAGTTCCAGGCTGAACTGGTGCTCCTCGAGAATCGCCTCGTTGCTCCAGCGACCGGGCCGGTAGAACTTGGCGATCAGTGGTGTTTCGTCTTCGATGCCCACTTGATAGACGCGGTTCTCGTAGCTGTTGAGCGCCAGCACGCGGGCATCGCTGAGATAACCGATGCTTTCCACAGCGTCGAGGACCAGGTCCGGCGTGAGTGTGTCGAAGGGATGAGACATGACCGGCTCCGCGGAATAGGCCGATCAGTGTATTGCACCGGGGCTTTTAAACAACCGCGCGTCCGCCGCGATCAGTTGCCCGGCTTGGGCGTGCGCGCCAGGCAATAGACGTCCACTCGAGCCGCACCCGCACGCTTGAGCAGTTGCGCCAGCGCCTCGGCGGTCGCGCCGGTGGTCAGTACGTCGTCGACCAATGCCAGATGGCGGCCCTCGATGTTGGCTGCGGGTGCGACGCGGAACGCCTGGCGCAGATTGCGCCGTCGGGTGGCGGCGTCCAGCTGCTGCTGCGGTGGCGTATCGACGATCCGCTCGAGCAGGTGCTCATCGACCGGCAGTTTCAGCGCGGCGGCCAGCCACTGCGCCAGCATCTGCGCCTGATTGAAGCCGCGCTGGCGCAGGCGTCGGCGTGCCAGTGGTACCGGGACCAGAAGGTCAGGCTGCGGTAGTCCCTCGGTAAAGGCGTGTTGCAGATGCAGCGCCATTCGCTCGCCAAGCAGGCGGCCGAATGGCCAGCGCGCCTGGTGCTTGAAGCGGGTGATCAGCGTGTCGACGGGAAAGGCGAAGCGCCAGGGCACTTCGACATGGTCGTAGCTCGGCGGCCGCTTCAGGCACTCGCCGCAGATCAGTCCGCGGGTCGGCAGCGGCACGGCGCAGACTGCGCACTGGCCATCGAGCCAGGGCAGTTCCGCTTCGCACGGGATACACAGTGGATGGCCTTCGCAAGGCTCATCGCACAATAAACATTGCTGTTTATTAATTGACCAATTGTAAACCATGATTCCTTTCCTGGTTGACAGCGTTTCGAGCTTGGCTAACCATTCCACATCCGTGTCAGGCCGCCAAGCCGCTATTAATTACAAGGAATGCCCATGAGCGCCACCTCCGCTTCCGTTACGCGTCACGATTGGACTCTTGCCGAGGTCAAGGCGCTCTTCGAGCAACCCTTCAATGATCTGCTGTTCCAGGCGCAGACCGTGCATCGCCAGCATTTCGATGCCAACCGCGTGCAGGTGTCCACCCTGCTCTCGATCAAGACCGGCGCATGCCCGGAAGACTGCAAGTACTGCCCGCAGTCCGGCCACTACAACACTGGCCTGGATAAAGAAAAGCTGATGGAAGTGCAGAAGGTGCTGGAGGCGGCGGCCGAAGCCAAGGCCATCGGCTCGACGCGCTTCTGCATGGGCGCAGCCTGGAAGCACCCGTCCGCGAAGGACATGCCCTACGTGCTGAAAATGGTCGAGGGTGTGAAGGCGCTGGGCCTGGAAACCTGCATGACCCTCGGCAAGCTCGATCAGGAGCAGACCAAGGCGCTGGCGGCGGCGGGGCTGGATTACTACAACCACAACCTCGACACCTCGCCGGAGTACTACGGCAACATCATCACCACCCGCACCTACGGTGAGCGTCTGGAGACGCTGAGCTACGTGCGCGAGGCGGGCATGAAGATCTGCTCCGGCGGCATTCTCGGCATGGGCGAGTCGCTGGACGATCGCGCCGGCCTGCTGATCCAGCTGGCCAACCTGCCGGAGCACCCGGAATCGGTGCCGATCAACATGCTGGTCAAGGTCAAGGGCACACCGCTGGCCGAGGAACAGGACGTCGATCCGTTCGACTTCATCCGCATGCTCGCCGTGGCGCGGATCATGATGCCGAAATCCCATGTGCGCCTGTCCGCCGGCCGTGAGCAGATGAACGATCAGATTCAGGCCCTGGCATTCTTCGCCGGCGCCAACTCGATCTTCTACGGCGAGAAGCTGCTGACCACCGCCAACCCGCAGGCTGGCAAGGACATGCAGCTGTTCGCGCGCCTGGGCATCAAGCCGGAAGAGCGCCACGAGCACGCCGACGAAGTACACCAGGCGGCCATCGAGCAGGCGCTGATCGAGCAGCGCGACAGCAAGCTGTTCTACAACGCCGCTTCAGCCTGATGATTCGTTTCGGTGGACGGAGACGCCAACTGCGCCCCGATTCCCCCGACACTTAACGCGACTCTTCGTAAGGTGGAACCCGCTTGCGGTTATCCACCATTCGCCGGTATCCGAGTCCATGACTTTCGATCTCTCCGCCCGTCTTGCCGAGCGCCGCGCGGCCCATCTCTATCGTCAACGCCCGTTGCTGGAAACACCGCAGCAGCCGGAAGTGGTGGTCGATGGGCAGCGGCTGCTGGCGTTCTGCTCCAACGACTACCTGGGACTGGCCAGCCATCCCGAGGTGATCGCAGCCATGCAGCAGGGCGCCGCGAAGTGGGGCGTGGGCGGCGGTGCCTCGCATCTGGTGATCGGCCACAGCACGCCGCATCACCAGCTCGAAGAAGCCCTCGCCGAATTCACCGGCCGCCCGCGTGCCCTGCTGTTTTCCACCGGCTACATGGCGAATCTGGCCGCGGTGACGGCGCTGGTCGGGCAGGGCGATACGGTGCTGGAGGATCGCCTCAATCACGCTTCCCTGCTCGATGCTGGTCTGCTCTCGGGCGCGCGTTTCTCGCGCTACCTGCACAACGACGCCGAGAGCCTCGGCAAGCGCCTGGAGAAGGCCAGCGGCAATACCCTGGTGGTGACCGATGGCGTATTCAGCATGGACGGCGATCTCGCCGACCTGCCGGCGATCTGCGCCACGGCCAAGCAGCGTGGCGCCTGGGTGATGGTCGACGATGCCCATGGCTTCGGTCCGCTGGGCGCGACGGGCGGCGGCATCGTCGAGCACTTCGGCCTGGGCATGGATGACGTGCCGGTGCTGGTTGGCACGCTGGGCAAGGCGTTCGGCACCGCGGGTGCCTTTGTCGCCGGCAGCGAGGAGCTGATCGAAACGCTGATCCAGTTCGCTCGGCCCTACATCTACACCACTAGCCAGCCGCCGGCGGTGGCCTGTGCCACACTCAAAAGCCTGGAGCTGCTGAGCAGCGAAGGCTGGCGCCGAGAGCATCTGAACCGATTGGTCGCGCGTTTCCGCGAGGGCGCGCAGCAGATCGGACTGACGCTGATGGACAGCCCGACGCCGATCCAGCCGGTGCTGGTGGGCAGCAGCGAACGGGCGTTAAGGCTGTCGGCGTTGCTGCGCGAACGCGGCATCCTGGTCGGCGCCATTCGCCCGCCGACCGTTCCGGCCGGCAGCGCGCGACTGCGGATCACCTTCACCGCGAGCCACAGTGAGGCGCAGCTGGACCGTCTGCTGCTAGCGCTGGCCGAGTGCTGGGCCCTATTGCCCAAGGAGAACGAGGATGCGTGATCGACTGATTCTTCTGCCGGGTTGGGCGTTCGGCCCGGCTGCCCTGGAGCCCCTGGCCGAGCTGTTGCGTGATCGTGAGCCGCGGCTGCAGGTCGACATTGTCCCGCTGCCGACGCTAGAGCGCCCTGAGGCCTGGCTCGATGAGCTGGATGCGCGGTTGCCCGTCGACAGCTGGATAGCGGGCTGGTCCCTGGGCGGAATGCTGGCCACGCAGCTGGCAGCACGCCGTGGCGACAACTGCCCTGGCCTGATCACCATCTGTAGCAACCCCTGCTTCCGCAGCCGCGACGATTGGCCGACGGCCATGCCTGCCGAAGTCTTCGATGCCTTCGATGCGGCATTCCAGATGGGACCGGAGGACACGCTCAAGCGCTTCAGTTTGCTCTGCAGCCGCGGTGCGTACGATCCGCGCACGCTTGCCCGGCAGTTGCAGGTCAGTCTGCTCGACCAGCCTGTGGCCGTCGCGGCCGCCGGTTTGCGCCTGCTTGCCGATCTGGATGGACGCGAGTCGCTGCAGCGTTACGTTGGACCGCAGCTACACCTGTTCGCGGGCAGCGATGCGCTGGTCCCAGCGGCTGCCGCGGAGGCGCTGCTGGCCTGTCTGCCGGATGTGGAGGTCGATGTGCTGGCCAGTGCCAGCCACGGCCTGCCGCTGGAGCGCGCCGACGACGTGGCGACCGCCATGCTGGCGTTCATGGGTGAGGGCGAGGATGACTGAAGCATCGCTCAGCGAGCGTCCACCGGCGCAGTTACCTGACAAGCGCCAGGTCGCGGCATCGTTTTCCCGTGCTGCTGCCAGCTACGACAGCGTCGCCGCGCTGCAGCGGAAAGTCGGTAATCAATTGCTGGCCCGACTGCCTTCAACTCGGCAACCCAGCTGCTGGCTCGATCTTGGCAGTGGCACCGGCTACTTTTCCCGCGCCCTGGCCGCGGCCTTTCCGGAGGCCGATGGCCTGGCACTGGATATCGCCGAGGGCATGCTGCGCCACGCGCGGCCGCAGGGAGGCGCACGGCATTTCGTCACCGGTGACGCCGAGCGGCTGCCGCTGCGTGATGGCAGCGTCGATCTGATCTATTCGAGCCTGGCGCTGCAGTGGTGCGAGGATTTCGCAGTCGTGCTGAGCGAAGCGCGGCGGGTGTTACGTCCGGGCGGCATCCTCGCCTTCACCAGTCTGTGCAGCGGTACCCTGCAGGAGCTGCGGGACAGCTGGCTGGTGGTGGACGGCTTCGCTCACGTCAATCGCTTCCGCTCGCTGGAGGCCTACCAGGCGCTGTGTAGGGACTGCGGTCTGGGATTGGTGAGTCTCGAAGTGCGCCCGGAAGTGCTGCATTTCCCCGATTTGCGCCAGCTGACCCATGAGCTCAAGGCGCTGGGTGCGCACAACCTGAACCCGGGTCGCCCGGACGGGTTGACCGGGCGCTCACGCATCCGCGCGCTGGTCGAGGCCTACGAAGATTTCCGCCAGCCCGAAGGGCTCCCGGCGACCTACCAGGTGATCTACGGCATTCTGCACAAGGAGCCATGATGCATCGCGCTTTCTTCATTGCCGGCACTGATACCGATGTCGGCAAGACCACCATCGCTGCTGGTTTGCTGCATGCCGCGCGCGCGCAAGGGATGTCCACCGCGGCGGTGAAGCCGGTCGCCTCAGGCTGCGAACGGACCGAGCAGGGCTTGCGTAACAGCGATGCGCTGGCGCTGCTGGCCGAGTGCGGTCCTGCGCTGGACTATGCGACGGTCAACCCGTTCGCGTTCGAGCCGGCCATTGCCCCGCATATCGCTGCCCACGAAGCCGGGGTCGAGCTGAGTGTCGCTGGTCTGGTTCAGGCCGTGCAGCCGGTGCTGGCTCGGCAAGCCGATTTCACCCTGGTCGAGGGTGCGGGCGGCTGGCGGGTGCCGCTGAATGCGCGTGAGTATCTGTCGGCATTGCCAGTGGCGCTGGGATTGCCGGTCATTCTCGTGGTTGGGGTGCGCTTGGGTTGCATCAATCATGCGCTGCTCAGCGCCGAAGCGATCGCCCGCGACGGCTTGGTGCTGGCTGGCTGGGTGGCGAATATCGTTGACCCTGCCACTTCGCGCCTGGAGGAAAACCTCTCTACCCTCGCTGAGTTGCTGCCGGCACCCTGCCTTGGCCGGGTGCCGCGCCTTGCTGAGGCTACTGCACGACAAGTCGCACAGCACCTGACGCTGTCTCCATTGCGGCTGACATGCGCAGATTCGCATTCCGACGGCTAGCGCCTTGCGATAGCTGCCAGCATCTGCTTGAATGATGGCAACCTGATAGCGCGTGGAGTCACCATGCAGATCACTAACAGTATGATGAGCGCCGGTCTAAGCGCCTTCCAGAGCGGCCAGCAGCGTGTCGAACAGGCTGCCTCGGCTATCGCATCTGCCAATGGACCTGTGCCTGATAATTCTCAGGCTGTTGCGGATATCACCGAGCAGATGATTCAGCTGAAAGTCGGTGAGCACAGCGCCAAGGTTGGAGCCCGGGTGATCCAGAGTGCTGATGAAGTGCTCGGCACGCTGATCGATACCCAGGCCTGATCTCAGGCCTGTACTTTTCCTGCTCACCTGCGCCGTCGGTCGTCTCGTTCGACGCGATGCCTCTCTCCTCACCGTCTTTTTTGGTGCCATTCCGGCAGACGTACTCACGCCCTGCTTTTGCAACAGCTCGTTTCCATAGCCTTTACCCGACAGCCAGTTTCCCGCTCAGGCGCGACATCTCAATGCATTCAGGTCTCTACGCGTGCATTTTCCTCCGCTTGACATCGATCAGGTCGAAACGTATGTTTCAAACGCCTGTTTGACCCTTCGGGCTAGTTGTCCGACGGTCGAAATCGAATTCAAATGGCTGGGTCGTCCCGGTCAGCTTGTAACAAGAACTCACCGCTGAGGTTTACGCTATGCCCGACTACAAGGCCCCCTTGCGCGATATCCGCTTCGTACGTGACGAGCTGCTCGGCTACGAGGCGCATTACCAGAGCCTGCCGGGATGTGAAGACGCCACCCCGGATATGGTCAATGCCATTCTCGACGAAGGCGCGAAGTTCTGTGAGCAGGTGCTCGCACCGCTGAACCGCGTCGGCGACATCGAAGGTTGTACCTGGAGCGAGTCGGGTGTGAAAACGCCGACCGGATTCAAGGAAGCGTACGAGCAGTACGTGGAAGGCGGCTGGCCGAGCCTGGCCCATGACGTCGACCACGGCGGCCAGGGTCTGCCCGAGTCTCTCGGTCTGGCTATCAGTGAAATGATCGGTCAGGCCAACTGGTCCTGGGGCATGTACCCCGGCCTGTCCCATGGCTGCATGAACACCATTGCTACCCACGGCACCGATGATCAGAAGCACACCTACCTGAGCAAGCTGGTTTCCGGTCAGTGGACTGGCACCATGTGCTTGACCGAGCCGCACTGCGGTACCGACCTTGGCATGCTGCGCACCAAGGCCGAGCCTCAGGCTGACGGCAGCTACAAGCTGAACGGCACCAAGATCTTCATCTCTTCCGGTGAGCATGACATGGCCGAGAATATCGTCCACATTGTGCTGGCTCGCCTGCCCGATGCTCCGGCTGGCACCAAGGGTATTTCCCTGTTCATCGTGCCCAAGTTCCTGCCCAACGCTGAAGGCGAGAAGGGCGAGCGCAACGGTGTG
Source organism: Pseudomonas sp. E45-MNA-CIBAN-0222 (assembly GCF_040310405.1). Lineage (NCBI taxonomy): Bacteria > Pseudomonadati > Pseudomonadota > Gammaproteobacteria > Pseudomonadales > Pseudomonadaceae > Pseudomonas > Pseudomonas sp. E45-MNA-CIBAN-0222. The sequence goes on along the minus strand of NZ_JBEOPU010000002.1, from coordinate 208,749 downwards.
ACCTGCGGCTCGCTGGAACACAAGATGGGTATCCATGGCAACGCGACCTGTGTCATGAACTTCGACGGCGCTACCGGCTTCCTGATCGGGCCGCCGAACAAGGGCCTGAACGCCATGTTCACCTTCATGAATACCGCACGTCTGGGTACCGCACTGCAGGGCCTGGCGCATGCCGAGATCGGTTTCCAGGGTGGCATCAAGTACGCTCGCGAGCGTCTGCAGATGCGTGCGCTTACCGGTCCTAAAGCGCCTGAGAAGGCAGCCGACCCGATTATCGTGCACCCTGACGTGCGCCGTATGCTGTTGACCATGAAGGCATTCGCCGAGGGCAACCGCGCGATGGTTTACTTCACTGCCAAGCAGGTCGACATCGTCAAGAACAGCCAGGATGAAGAGCAGAAGAAGCAGGCCGACACACTGCTGGCCTTCCTCACGCCGATCGCCAAGGCTTTCATGACCGAAGTGGGTTTCGAAGCGGCCAACCATGGCGTACAGATCTACGGTGGCCACGGCTTCATTGCCGAGTGGGGCATGGAGCAGAACGTGCGTGATGCCCGTATCTCCATGCTGTACGAAGGCACCACCGGTATCCAGGCGCTGGACCTGTTGGGCCGCAAGGTGTTGATGACTCAGGGCGAGGCGCTGAAGTCCTTCACCAAGATCGTGCACAAGTTCTGCCAGAACCAGGAAGGCAACGATGCCATCAAGGAGTTCGTTACCCCTCTGAACCAGCTGAACAAGGAGTGGGGCGAGCTGACCATGAAGATCGGCATGGCTGCCATGAAGGACCGTGAAATGGTCGGTGCGGCATCGGTCGATTACTGCATGTATTCCGGCTATGCCTGCCTCGCCTATTTCTGGGCTGACATGGCTCGGGTTGCTGCCGAGAAACTGGCTGAAGGCACCTCCGAGGAGGCGTTTTACAAGGCCAAGCTGCAGACCGCTCGCTTCTACTTCCAGCGCATCCTGCCGCGTACCCGCATGCATGTTGACGCCATGATGTCGGGTGCCGATAACCTGATGGAAATGGCTGAGGAAGATTTCGCGCTCGGTTACTAATAGGCTGAAGAAGTTGTAGAAAAAAGCCGCTGCTCTGCAGCGGCTTTTTTTTGCGCAGGTATAGGCGGCTTTGCCGTGCGGGATAGCGCATTGGATGGTTTTTTGGCTGCGTAACGGGTGGCGAGAAGGCAAAATGCTAGCTTTCTCGGCAACACGCCGGAGCACTCTTGTCACGTACCGTCTCGGCCCGCTTCAGCCACTTCCTTGCGCCGCTGGCCTTGCTATTGGGCGGCGAAGTCATTGCGCGTCAGGGATCGCTGAACGAGTTCTTCACATCGCTTTATAACGTCCTGCCCACCGTGCTGCTGTTGCTCGGTGGTGCGCTCTGCATGATGTACGGGCGCATTCGTGAGTCCTTTCTGCTGCTTTGTGTCTATCTGGTTTATTTTTTGCTCGACACCCATGTCGACCATTTCCGCGCCCACGGCACGCTGTTGGACGATGCGGCCCTTACTTTTCATCTGTGCAGCCTGCTCTTACCGTTGCTCTATGGCCTGTATGGGATGTGGCGGGAGCGCAGTCACCTTGCTCAAGACGGGCTGGCGCGTGCAGCGGTACTGTTTGCCGTCGGCATTGTTGCCCTGGCGTTGGCAAGACGTTTTCCTGAAGCATTACACGCCTGGCTCGTCGTGATTCGCTGGCCAGCCCTGCAGGCTGACTGGCTGCCGCTCATCCAGCTGGCGTACCCGGCGTTCTTGGGGGCGCTAGTGCTACTGATCATCCAGTACCTGCGCCAGCCAAGGCCGACCCATGCGGCGCAGGTCGTTGCTTTGCTTGGGTTGTTGCTGATGCTTCCGCAGACGTTCAGCCGCGCCGGTGCCTTGAACGTGTTGAGCAGTCATGTGCTGTTGATATTGGTGGTGGCGATCGCCCATGAAGCGTATCTCATGGCCTTCCGTGACGAGCTGACTGGGCTGCCCGGCCGTCGTGCGTTGAACGAGCGCTTGCAGCGCCTCGGGCGGCAGTACGTGCTGGCAATGGCGGATGTGGACCATTTCAAGAGCTTCAACGATACCCATGGCCATGATGTCGGCGATCAGGTGCTGCGGATGGTCGCCAGTCGGTTACGTAAAATCGGCGGCGGTGGGCGCGCCTATCGCTATGGGGGTGAGGAGTTCACTCTGGTGTTCCCGGGACGCAGTATCGAGCAGTGTTTGCCACATCTGGAGGCGGTACGCCAAGCCGTGGAGGCCTATGCGCTGCAATTGCGCGATACAAGCAGCCGGCCGAAAGATGATCGACGTGGCCGCATGGCTCGCGGCGCATCTTCTGCCAGTCAAGTCTCGGTAACCATCAGCATCGGCGTGGCGGAACGGCAGGTCGAGCAACGCGGCGCAGCAGAGGTTATCAAAGCGGCTGATGAAGCGCTCTACGCCGCAAAGAAGGCCGGGCGCAATTGTGTGCGAGTGCACGGTAGCGGGCGTGGCGCGGTGCGGATGGCCGTGCGTTCGCGTTAGGGTTGCATGAGTGCTGTTTGTGACCAATAAAAACCATTAAGTCATAAAAAGACGCTTAATCCCGTATTGGTTATTCGGTTAGACTCGCTGGAAACGGCCCACAGTGGCTGCAACCCAGTGTCTTGCGAGGAACCTTGCCATGGCTGACTACCAAGCGCCGCTGCGCGACATGCGTTTTGTCCTGAATGAAGTCTTCGACGCGCCGAAACTATGGCAGTCGCTGCCAGCCCTGGCCGAGGTTGTCGATGCCGAAACGGCCGACGCCATTCTTGAGGAAGCCGGCAAGATCACGGCCAACAGCATTGCCCCGCTTAACCGCAGCGGTGATGAAGAGGGCTGTCGCTGGGACGCCGGGGCGGTTTCGACGCCCGCCGGCTACCGCGAGGCTTATCAGTTGTACGCCGAAGGCGGCTGGGTAGGTGTTGGTGGTGATCCGGCGTTCGGCGGCATGGGCATGCCGAAAGTCATCTCGGCTCAGGTCGAGGAAATGATGAACTCCGCCAGCCTGGCCTTCGGTCTCTATCCAATGCTGACGTCCGGCGCCTGCCTGTCGATCTATGCCCACGCCAGCGAGGAGCTCAAGCAGAAGTACCTGCCGAACATGTATGCCGGTGTCTGGTCCGGCTCCATGTGCCTGACCGAGCCCCATGCGGGCACCGACCTGGGCATCATTCGCACCAAGGCTGAGCCACAGGCCGATGGTTCCTACAAGGTTAGCGGAACCAAGATCTTCATCACCGGCGGCGAGCACGACTTGACCGAGAACATCATCCATCTGGTGCTGGCCAAACTGCCGGATGCGCCGGCTGGCTCCCGCGGCATTTCGTTGTTCCTGGTGCCAAAGGTCATGGTCAATGAGGATGGCACCCTGGGTGAGCGAAACTCGCTGTCCTGCGGTTCCATCGAGCACAAGATGGGTATCCAGGCCTCGGCAACCTGCGTGATGAATTTCGACGGTGCCACCGGTTGGATGGTCGGCGAGCCGAACAAGGGCCTGGCGGCGATGTTCACCATGATGAACTACGAGCGCTTGGGAGTTGGTATCCAGGGTTTGTCGACCGGTGAACGTTCCTATCAGAGCGCAATCGAGTATGCCCGCGATCGTACGCAGAGCCGCGCCCCGACCGGGCCGGTGGCGCAGGACAAGGCCGCTGACCCGATCATCGTGCACCCGGATGTGCGTCGCATGCTGCTGACGATGAAGGCGCTAAACGAGGGTGGCCGGGCCTTCTCCAGCTATGTCGCGCTGCAGCTCGATATCGCCAAGTTCAGCGATGACGACGAGGCGCGACTGCGTGCCGAGGCTCAGGTGGCGCTGCTGACGCCAGTAGCCAAAGCATTCCTTACCGATATGGGGCTGGAAACCACGGTTCATGGCCAGCAAGTCTTCGGCGGCCACGGCTTCATTCGTGAGTGGGGTCAGGAGCAGCTGGTGCGTGACTGCCGGATCACCCAGATCTACGAGGGCACCAATGGCATTCAGGCATTGGACCTAGTCGGCCGCAAGATCGTCGGCAGTGGCGGCGCCATGTATCAGGCGTTCGTCGATGAGATTCGCGCCTTTATCGCCGATGCAGATCCGCAGCTGGCAGAGTTCGCCAAGCCCCTCAAAGCTGCGATGGATAATCTGGACGAGTTGACTGCTTGGGTGATCGACCAGGCCAAGACGAACCCAAACGAGATCGGTGCCGCATCGGTGGAATACCTCCACGTGTTCGGCTACACCGCGTACGCATACATGTGGGCGCGCATGGCAGCCGTCGCATTTGCCAAGCAGGAGGAAGGGGATTTTTACCAGAGCAAGCTTGGAACAGCGCGTTTCTACTTTGCCCGTTTGCTGCCTCGCATCCATTCGCTGAGCGCGTCGGTCAAGGCTGGAAGCGAGTCGCTGTATCTGCTTGATGCCGCTCAATTTTAAGTCGCACGGCTTAATCTAAAGGCAATATGAAATTATTTGGCCATGACGCGGAACGATTAAGCCGCGCCTCAGGTCATAAAAACTGCGCATATGTAAGCCTGGACTTACAGCTCTGCATCACGGATGACGCGATGTAGGAAAAGGCTTACATGGCGTGATGCAAAATGGCTACTACTGGCCATCACGGTCTGGCGGTAATCTACTGCATAAGGACGTGGCGCAAGGAAAGCGCAGATCAACAATACGGACCACACAGGGAGCGGCGCCAGGACGGCGCGCGATCACGGATGTCAGGATTCAGTCTGCAGAGCCCCGCTTCGGCGGGGTTTTTCTTTTCTGCTTAGTTCAGGCACGCATCTAGCGTCGCGATGCAGGCTCGTTGTAGGAGCGGCTTAGTCTGCCTGCTAACGCTCGCCTTAATCCGGCATGCAAACGCCTGTGCCTCCCAACCCGCAATACCCCCCCGGATTTTTTGCCAGATACTGCTGGTGGTAGGCCTCTGCGTAATAGAACGTTGGGGCGTCGGCAATTTCTGTGGTGATCTCCGGAAAGCCGGCATCGCGCAGACGCTGCTGAAAGCGATCACGACTGGCCTGCGCCTCGGTGTGCTGCTGTGCGTTCATGCAGTAGATTGCCGAGCGGTACTGGCTGCCGACATCGTTGCCCTGGCGCATCCCTTGCGTCGGGTTGTGCGCTTCCCAGAAATTGCGCAGCAGCGTGCCGTAGTCGATCTGCTGCGGATCGAACACCACGAGCACTGCCTCGGTATGGCCGGTTAGGCCGGAGCATACCTCGTCATACGTTGGGTTTGGTGTCAGCCCGCCGGCATAACCCACGGCCGTGGACCAGACACCCGGCTGCTCCCAGAACCGCCGTTCCGCGCCCCAGAAGCAGCCCATGGCAAACACCGCCTGTTCCAAGCCTTCAGGGAATGGCGCCTGCAGCGAATTGCCATTGACGTAGTGTGCTGCGGGGACCGACATGGGCGTTGAGCGGCCGGGTAGGGCCTGCTCTGGCGTGGGTAAGGCTTGCTTGCTGACCAGTATTTCTGAGCGTAGCGACATGCGTGCCTCGATCGGAGCGGGAGGGGGACGATGTAGGCTACAAAAGCTCGGGCAGCTGTGAAAGCACGGTCGATACCGCACGTCGCTGAAATAGGCGTTGCGGCGACGATGTGGCGCTCAGCTCCAGCGTGGATAACGTCGCAGGGCTTCGCTCAGATTGTTTCCCGGAATGGGTTTGTCGAACAGGTAGCCCTGGCCGATGTCGCAGCGGTGCAGGCGAAGGAACTGCAGCTGCGCCTGCGTTTCGATGCCCTCGGCAACAACCTTGAGGTGCAGCTTGCGAGCCATGGCGATTACTGCAGAGGTGATTTCCACATCGTCCTGATTGTCGGGAATGTCCTTGATGAAACTGCGATCGATCTTGATGACATCGATGGGGAATTTCTTGAGATAACTCAGCGAGGAATAGCCTGTGCCGAAGTCGTCCATGGCCAGCGTCAGCCCCAGTGCCTTGAGACCAATCAGCTGTTGTCGGGTTTCCTCTGTGGCATCGAGTAGAAGGCTTTCGGTCAGCTCCAGCTCCAGCTGGGCTGGCGGAAGCTGCTCCTCAAGCAGGATCGCCGCAATCGACCCCAGGAGGTCCGGGTCAGAAAACTGCTTGGGCGATAGATTGATCGCTATCTGCGGGTTGCCAAGGCCTAGCGCTGACAGTCTGACACCCATGCGACATGCTTCGCGAGCGACCCATTTGCCGATGGGGATGATCAGCCCGGTTTCTTCCGCGACGCTGATGAACTGATCCGGGCTGATCATGCCCTTTTCCGGATGGTTCCAGCGCAGCAACGCCTCCAGACCCTGCAGCCGGCCAGTACGCAGGCACAGTTTGGGCTGGTAGAACACCTCCAGCTCGTTCTGCAGGAGGGCCCGGCGCAAGTTGTTTTCGACGAACAACTTGTAGTTGGCCTCGGCATGCAGCGCTTCGGTGAATATCTGTACCTGATTCTTGCCATTGGCTTTGGCCTTGTGCAGCGCCTGCCCGGCATGCTTCATCAGTGTTTCCGGATCGCTACCGTGCTGCGGTGAACAAGCAAGCCCTAGTGACCCGCTGACGCTGATCAGTTGTTTATCGACGAACAGCGGCTTGTCGAGAATGCGCAGCACCTGATCTGCCAGTCGGATACCTTCATCCAGCCCCTTGTCGTCGAACAGCAGGGCAAATTCATTGCTGGCGAAACGCGCCAGTACGCTTTGCTGGCTCAGCCCGTTGCGCAGGCGGCGAGCGAGGGCGGTCAGCAGTTTGTCGCCGATCTGGTGGCCAAGGCTGTCGTTGATACGTTTGAAGTTGTCGATGTCCACCAGTAGCAAGCAAAGCCTGGGCTCTGCACCAGCGGCGAAGCGTTCTTCAAGGCTGCGGATGAAACACGGCCGGTTGCCCAGGTTGGTCAGGTTGTCGGTGTAGGCCAGGCGTTCGATGTGCTGGTGCGCCAGCTTGTTACGGGTGATGTCTTCGTAGATGCCGATGTAGTGGGTAAGTGCGCCTTCGTCGTTGAAGACTTTGGAGATCGACAGCTGCCCCCAGTAGGGCTCCAGATTCTTGCGTCGGGAGCGGAATTCCCCTTGCCAGCTATTGCTATGGGCAAGTGCCGAGGATGTGTCGAAAAGCAGCTCGCTGAGGTTTTCCAGGGCCTTCAGGTCGGCCAACCGCTGCCCTCGTACCTCGGATGCGGAAAACTGGCTGATGACGGTAAAGGCCGGATTGACGTATTCCACCCGTCCGTCTCGATCGACCAATATGAACGCGCTGGCGCTCTGTTCCACCGCGCGCTGGAACAGATTCAGCATATGTGTGGCGCTTAGGCGCTGCTGGTTCGCCAAGACCTGGGCGTACTGATCGGCCAGTTCGCCGGCAAAGGCGATCTCGTCGGCTTGCCAGGCTCGCAGTTTGCCGGTGTGTTGCAGGCTGAGCACGCCTATTACCTCGCCGCCGACGCGGATGCTGGCGTCGAGGATCGAGCAAATACCCTGGGGACGATAGTAGTATTCGCCCAGCTCGCAGGTGCGATGGTCCTGCAAAACGTCCTGAGCATCGACGGCGCGGCCACTCTGCAGGGCCTGCAAATAGCGCGGGTATGGAGCCAGCTCCAGCGCTGACAGCGTTTCGTAGCTGTCGCTGGCGCGACGGTAGCAGGCGACTGGCTCCAGGCGGGTGCCATTCAGATGCCAAATCACTGCGTGGTTGAGTTCGTAGACCTCACTGGCGGCCTGAGTTATCAGTTGCGCCGCCTCCAGTTGCGGATTGCCGGAGCCATAGCGATGGCGCGCCAGTCTGACGATCAGGCTCTGCTGGGTGCGCGAGCGCAGCATGTGCTCAATGTGCTCGTCCTGCGTTTGCTGATGCTGCTGCAGCGCCGTTCGTAGTCTGGCGTTCTGCACTCTGAGATCCTGATCCGACTCAGGTTGTCGACCGGTCATGAGATAGCCCCGGAGCAGCTCGCGGCCGTATTGCTGGCAGACTTCCCCCAGTTCGGTGATGTCCAGCACGTCATCTGGCGTATGCAGACGGTAGCTGACCGAATAGTGCCCACGACCTGCCAATTGCTGCTGGATATCCTCATGCAACTGATGGCGGGTGCTGGGCTCCATCAGGCTGGCATAGGGAGAGTCGACCAGCGAGCAGAGGTCTGCGGCGGAAACGCCGAGGTACCGATCGCAGGCAGGGTCGAGAAATAGTAGTGTCCAGCTGGATTCGTTCAGGCGCTCGAAACGCAGCATGCCGAGCCGTGAAGGCACTGGCAACTGCGTCACAACCTCGGTCGCCAGACGGCTGGCGGCATCGGTATGTATTTTCATCGAGCGGGTGGCTTCCAGTATGCTCCCTGAAGACGGGCTGGCCTGTGCTCCAGGCGCCGTTCCAGCGAAGGACGATGGCTAAATAATATTAATTTCGGCAAGGGTGCATCATGCGACAGGGACTGACAAGTCGGCTGGCAAAGTTAGTGATGGTCTCGGTTTTCTGCGTGATCGGAACGCCACTGATAGCGGGCGAAACGGTCGAGTTCGGCTCCGACGAATCGGCGCGTTATCTTACTGAACTGCGCAAACTCTATCTAACCAATAACGACCGTGAGGCGTTGTTGGCGCATAGCAATGGAATGCTCGATACCTACGCTCTGCGCGCGGGCTACCAGGTTGGACAAGCCAACCCGCAGGACTTTCTTTACGAGCTGAGCGTGTCGACTCCCGGCGAGCTGCGCATTCGCGAAGAGGTGCGGGGCAACAGCGGCGGCGTGGCAGTGCGCAATCGGAGCCTGTCTGTATTCGGTCTCGATCCTTACCTGCAATATCAATGTCCTTCTCAGGGGTTTAGCTGCTCGATCAACAGCCCTGTCGATGGTCTGCCCCTGCTGGTCATTCTTCGCGACCCAGAGGGCGCCGAAGAGCTGGCGAAGGCGTTGTCGTTCCTGATCCGTAATCTGCAAAAGGGCTGAGGTAGTGCTGGATGTCCTGCGCTGAGGCTGACTAGATTTCCCATCATCTTCGGCAAGCGCAACGTCCGGCGTGGCTGGATAGAAAAACGCCGCATCTTCGTTAAGAGGATGCGGCGTTTTCGTCTGGCTCAGTCGCTTACAGCAGCAGCGTGCGGATATCCGCCAGCACCTCGGACAGACGCTTGGTGAAGCGCGCTGCAGCAGCCCCGTTGATCACACGGTGATCGTAGGACAGCGAGAGCGGCAACATCAGACGAGGCTCGAAAGCCTTGCCGTCCCAAACGGGCTGCATCGTCGCCTTGGAAACACCGAGAATTGCCACTTCCGGCGCGTTGACGATCGGCGTGAAGCCGGTGCCGCCAATATGACCAAGGCTGGAAATGGTGAAGCAAGCGCCCTGCATCGCATCGGGCGACAGCTTCTTGGTGCGGGCTTTCTCTGCCAGCTGTGCCGCTTCGCCGGCCAGTTGTAGCAGGCTCTTCTGATCGACATTGCGAATCACCGGCACCATCAGCCCGTCCGGTGTATCTACTGCGAAGCCGATGTGTACGTACTTCTTGCGGATAAGCGCCTTGCCACTTGGCGCCAGCGAACTGTTGAAATCCGGCAGCTCCTGTAGCAAGTGTGCACACGCCTTGAGCAACAGTGGCAGCACGGTGAGCTTGACGCCGGCTTTCTCGGCTGCGGCCTTCTGAGCCACGCGGAAGGCTTCAAGTTCAGTGATGTCAGCCGATTCGAACTGCGTCACGTGTGGCACATTGAGCCAGCTGCGGTGCAGGTTGGCTGCGCCGATCTGCATCAGGCGCGACATCGCGACTTCTTCGACCTCGCCGAACTTGCTGAAGTCCACGGCCGGGATCGGCGGAATGCCGGCACCGCCCGCTGCACCTTCGGCCGAAGCATGCTTGGCCTTGTGCAGCATGTTCTTGACGTAGGCCTGGACGTCCTCCTTGAGGATTCGTCCCTTGGGGCCGGTAGCCGGAACGTCGACCAGCTCGACGCCGTACTCGCGCGCGGTCATGCGTACCGCGGGCCCGGCGTGAACCTTGGTGCCGGTCTTGCTCGGACCGCTGACTGCCGGCGCGGGTGTAGCGGCAGCCTTGGCTTCAGGTACGCCCTGCTTGTTCGGTGCGACAGCCTGCTGCTGCGGTGCAGCTTCCTCCGGCTTGGCGGCCGGCTTCTTCGCCGGTGCGGCGCCTTGGACTTTGAGGGTCAGGATCAGGTCGCCAGTCTTGGCATCGTCACCCACCTTGATCGACAGGGATTCCACCACACCCGCCTTGGGGGCCGGGATTTCCATGCTGGCCTTGTCGGATTCAAGGGTGATCAGCGATTGGTCTGCCTCGACGCTGTCGCCGGCCTTGATCATGACTTCGATGACCTTGGCGCTGCCGCTGGAGCCGATGTCCGGAATACGAACCTCTTCGACGGACTCGCCTGCAGCTTCGGCTGGCGCTTCTGCTGCCTGCTCGGTCAGTTTCTCCTTGGCCGGGCTTTGTGCCTGGCTGGTCGGAGCACTGGCCGCTGCGGGCTTGCTTGAGGCGGCGCCCTTGAGGATCAGGATCAGATCGCCGGTACCGACTTCATCTCCCACCTTCACCGAAATGCTCTCGACCACACCGGCGGCTGGAGAGGGGATCTCCATGCTGGCTTTGTCGGACTCCAGCGTGATCAGCGGTTGCTCGGCGGCGATGGTGTCGCCGGCCTTCACTGAAATTTCGATCACGCTGGCTTTTCCGGAGGAGCCGATGTCCGGAACCTTGATCTCCTGCGATTCGCCCTCCTCAGCCGAAGCTGACGGGTTTTCGTCGCCCGCAGGAGTGGGTTCCTCGGCTTCGTCGGCAGGGCCGCCACTGCTGGCGGCGGCAGGCTCGGCTGCGGCTTGCGCCGGCGCTTCGCTGTCCTGTTCTTCGCTTTCCAGTTCGAGCAGGTCGTCGCCTTCTTTCAGGCGATCGCCGAGCTTGACCTTCAGGCTCTTCACCACGCCCGCCTTGGGCGCGGGAATTTCCATGCTGGCCTTGTCGGATTCGAGCGTCAGGATGCTCTGGTCGGCTTCGATACGGTCGCCGACCTTGACGAACAATTCGATTACTTCACCCTCACCGCTGCCGATGTCGGGTACGCGTATGGTTTCACTCACAATAGGTTCTCCTGTGCGCACGCATCAGCAATCCAGTGGATTGCGCTTCTCGGGGTCGATACCGAACTCGGTGATGGCGTTGGCCACCACGGTGCGTTCGATGGCGCCGCGATCGGCGAGTGCTTGCAGTGCGGCGACAGTCACCCAGCGACGATCGACCTCGAAGAAATCACGCAGCTTGGCGCGCGAGTCGCTGCGGCCGAAGCCGTCGGTACCCAGCACCTGGTATTCGCGTGACGGCACCCATTGGCGGATCTGGTCGGCGAACAGCTTCATGTAGTCGGTCGAGGCGATGACCGGGCCTTCGCGGCCTTCCAGGCACTGCTGGACGTAGCTCTTGCGTGGCTCCTCGGTCGGGTGCAAACGGTTCCAGCGATCTACCGCCAGGCCGTCACGGCGCAGTTCGTTGAAGCTGGTCACGCTCCAGACGTCGGCGCCTACGCCCATCTTGGCGAGGATGTCCACCGCAGCACGGACTTCGCGCAGGATGGTGCCCGAACCCAGCAGCTGCACGCGGTGCTTGAAGTCGCCTTTGGCTTCTTCGAGCAGGTACATGCCCTTGATGATGCCGTCTTCGACACCCTGCGGCATGGCCGGCTGCTGGTAGTTCTCGTTCATCACAGTGATGTAGTAGTAGACGCTCTTCTGCTGCTCCATCATCTCGTGCATACCGTGGTGCATGATCACCGCCAGCTCGTAGCCGTAAGTGGGGTCATAGCTGCGGCAGTTGGGGATGGTGCTGGCGAGGATGTGGCTGTGGCCGTCCTCGTGCTGCAGGCCTTCACCGTTCAGCGTCGTACGCCCGGAAGTGCCGCCCAGCAGGAAGCCGCGGGTCTGGGCATCGCCAGCCGCCCAGGCCAGGTCACCGATTCGCTGGAAGCCGAACATCGAGTAAAAGATGTAGACCGGCAGCATCGGCTGGTTGTAGTTGCTGTAGGCGGTACCTGCGGCGATGAACGAGGAGAAGGCACCAGCTTCGTTCAGGCCTTCCTGCAGGATCTGGCCATCTTTCTCCTCGCGGTAGTACATCACCTGGTCGCGGTCGACCGGCTCGTACAGCTGCCCGACCGGAGAGTAGATACCCAGCTGACGGAACATGCCTTCCATGCCGAAGGTGCGCGCCTCGTCGGCGAGGATCGGGACGATACGCTTGCCCAGATCCTTGTCCTTCACCAGCTGCGAAAGGATGCGACCGAACGCCATGGTGGTGGAAATCTCGCGGTCACCGGAACCGTCGAGCACTGCCTTCAAGGTATCCAGCGGCGGTGTCGGGATGCTGAAGCTCTTCGGCCGACGCTGCGGCAGGTGGCCACCCAGCTTGTCACGGCACTTACGCAGGTATCTCATCTCCGCACTGTCTTCGGCCGGACGGTAGAACGGCAACTCTTCGAGCTGCGAGTCGTTGACCGGGATGTCGAAGCGATCGCGGAATTTCTTCAGGCTGTCGATATCGACTTTCTTGGTGTTGTGGGCGATGTTCTTCGCCTCACCGGCACCGGTGCCGTAGCCCTTGATCGTGTGCGCCAGGATGACAGTCGGCTGGCCTTTGTGGTTGACCGCCTGATGGTAGGCCGCATAAACCTTGTAGGGATCGTGGCCGCCGCGGTTGAGCTTCCAGACTTCTTCGTCGGACATGCTCTCGACGCGCTTGAGCAGTTCTGGGTCGGCCCCGAAGAAATGCTTGCGCACGTAGGCGCCGTCTTTTGCCTTGTAGTTCTGGTATTCGCCGTCGATTGCCTGGTCCATGCGGCGTTGCATGCGACCATCTTCATCGATCGCGAACAGTGGATCCCACAGGCGACCCCAGACGACCTTGTTGACGTTCCAGTTGGCGCCTTTGAATACGCCTTCCAGTTCCTGAATGATCTTGCCGTTACCGCGAACCGGGCCGTCCAGGCGCTGCAGGTTGCAGTTGATGACGAACACCAGGTTATCGAGGTTCTCACGGCCGGCCAGGGAGATCGCGCCAAGGGTTTCCGGCTCGTCGCACTCGCCGTCGCCGATGAAGCACCAGACGCGCTGTTTGCCTTTCGGAATGAAACCGCGGTTTTCCAGGTACTTCATGAAGCGCGCCTGGTAGATCGCGGTAATCGGGCCGAGTCCCATGGACACGGTCGGGAACTGCCAGAAGTCTGGCATCAGGTGCGGGTGCGGGTAGCTCGATAAGCCCTTGCCATCCACTTCCTGGCGGAAGTTGAGCATCTGCTCTTCGCTCAGGCGACCTTCCAAAAAGGCGCGTGCGTAGATGCCGGGGGAGGCATGGCCCTGATAGTAGATCAGGTCGCCGCCATGCTCTTCGGTCGGCGCCTGGAAGAAGTAGTTGAAGCCGATGTCGTAGAGCGTCGCGCTGGAAGCGAAGGTGGAAATGTGCCCACCCAGATCCGGATCCTTGAGGTTTGCGCGCATCACCATGGCTAATGCGTTCCAGCGGACCAAAGAGCGGATACGGCGCTCCATGAAAAGGTCGCCGGGCATCTTGGCTTCACGGGTAACGGGGATGGTGTTGCGGTACGGCGTAGTGATGCCGTAGGGCAGGGGGGTGCCGCTACGTGTGGCCAGTTCGCCCATCCGGGTCATCAGGTAGTGAGCGCGGTCTTCGCCCTCGCGGTCGAGGACGGACTCGAGGGCGTCCAGCCATTCCTGGGTTTCGACGGGATCGAGATCTTGCATGGCTTGCTCCATGGCGGAAAGGCTTCCAGAATCGGTCGCCTGTTCGCTACCGGCTTTGTGGGCCGGTGCGTGTAATGTTCTTGGACGAGTGCCGGGGATAGGACCGGGCGCCTGTAGTTTTACTACAAAACGGCGTCAGGATCAGCCCCCTGAAACACTCTTTAGTAGTAAAACTACAGATCAGCGGCACTGGCATTTTCCTGTGAAGGGTTTATGTGAGGCTCTGAATCGCGCGGTTTCACTGTATTGCTGGTGTGAAGGAAACCTCCATGAGTCTGCCATCGCTGGTTGCATTGCCGCCCTCGCTTCTGCCTTTTGTCAGTCGTGCCGAAGAGTCGTTCCTCAGTGCCGCCGGCAGCCTGTCGGAAGCTATTGCGGCACGTTGTCGCGCCTGGTTAACAGAGCACCACGATGCTTTCGCTCGAGTATGTGCGGCGAGTGATTTCGTCAGCGAACAGGTTAGTCGAGATCCGCAGATGTTGCTGCAGCTGGCCGAGCGGGGCTGGCTGGATCGCTCGTTTGCGCCTACTGAGATGCGCGACGCGCTTAACGAGCAGATTGCCGCCTGCGATAACGAGGACGCCCTGGCGCTGACCCTCCGGCGCTTTCGCACGCGCCAGCAGGTGCGGATCATCTGGCGCGATCTGACCCGTCAGGCTGACCTGGCCGAAACCTGTCGCGACCTCTCCGATCTCGCCGACGCCTCGGTCGATCTGGCGTATCACTGGCTCTACACGCGCCACTGCGAACAGTTCGGCGTGCCTACTGGGCGCCGCAGCGGCACGGCGCAGCACATGGTCATCCTTGGCATGGGCAAGTTGGGCGCCCATGAACTGAATCTGTCCTCGGACATCGACCTGATCTTTGGGTACCCCGAAGGCGGCGAAACCGTGGGAGCGAAGCGTTCGCTGGACAATCAGGAGTTCTTCGTCCGACTCGGTCAGCGGCTGATCAAATCGTTGGATGCCATCACCGTCGACGGCTTTGCCTTCCGCGTCGATATGCGCTTGCGTCCGTACGGCTCCTCCGGGCCGTTGGTCTACAGCTTCAATGCGCTGGAGCAGTACTACCAGGACCAGGGGCGTGACTGGGAACGCTACGCGATGATCAAGGCGCGCGTCATTGGTGGCGATCAGCAGGCTGGCAAGGAGCTGCTGGAAATGCTGCGGCCGTTCGTCTATCGGCGCTATCTGGATTTCTCCGCCATCGAAGCGCTGCGCACCATGAAGCAGCTGATTCAGCAGGAAGTCCGGCGCAAGGGCATGGCTTCGAATATCAAGCTGGGTGCCGGTGGAATCCGTGAGGTTGAGTTCATCGCCCAGGCGTTTCAGCTGATTCACGGCGGGCGGGATCTCAGCCTGCAGCAACGGCCGTTGCTCAAGGTGCTGGCGACGCTGGAGGGTCAGGGCTATCTGCCGGGCGCAGCGGTGAAGGAGCTGCGCGAAGGCTACGAGTTTCTGCGCTATACCGAGCATGCGCTGCAGGCCATTGCCGATCGCCAGACGCAGATGCTGCCGGAGACTGAAGTCGACTGCGCGCGGGTCGCCTTCATGCTTGGTTTCGACAGCTGGCAGGCTTTCCACGAGCAGCTGTTGCACTGGCGTGGGCGTATCGACTGGCATTTCCATCAGGTCATCGCTGACCCGGATGAGGACGAGGATGCCGAGGGCGAAGCGTTGGTGGGTGGTGAATGGCTGCCGCTCTGGGAGCAGGATTGGGACGAGGAGTTCGCCTGTCGACAGCTGTCCGAAGCCGGATTCCGTGATGGTCAGGTTGCCTGCCAGCGCCTTGCCGCACTGCGCAATGCCAGTCAGGTCAGGACCATGCAACGTCTCGGTCGCGAGCGTCTGGATGCCTTCATTCCTCGCCTGCTGGCGCAGGCTGTCGAGCAGGATGACCCGGATCTGGTGCTTGAGCGCGTGCTGCCGCTGGTCGAGGCGGTGGCCCGGCGTTCGGCCTATCTCGTATTGCTGACCGAAAATCCCGGCGCGCTGCAGCGACTGCTGGAGCTCTGTGCGGCCAGCCCGTGGATTGCTGAACAGATTGCACGCTTCCCCTTGCTGCTCGATGAGCTGCTCAATGCCGGGCGCCTCTACAGTCCGCCGCTGGCGCCCGAGCTCGCCGCCGAATTGCGCGAGCGGCTGATGCGCATTCCCGAGGACGATCTGGAGCAGCAAATGGAAGCGCTGCGCCATTTCAAGCTGGCGCACCGACTGCGCGTCGCCGCCTCGGAGATCGCCGGCACGCTGCCGTTGATGAAGGTCAGCGACTACCTGACCTGGCTGGCCGAGGCCATCCTGCAGGAGGTGCTGACCCTGGCCTGGCGCCACACCGTCGCGCGTCATGGCCAGCCACAGCGCAGCGACGGCACGCTGTGCGATCCGGCCTTCGTCATCGTCGGCTATGGCAAAGTCGGCGGGATCGAGCTCGGCCACGGTTCCGATCTGGATCTGGTGTTCATCCACGACGGTGACCCTGCCGCCGAGACCAATGGCGCCAAGTCCATCGACACCGCGCAGTTCTTTACCCGCCTCGGTCAACGCATTATTCATTTGCTGACTACCCAGACCACCTCCGGCCAACTCTATGAAGTGGACATGCGGCTGCGTCCGTCCGGTGCTTCCGGGTTGCTGGTCAGCTCCCTCGGCGCCTTCGAGCGCTACCAGAGTCAGGAAGCCTGGACTTGGGAACACCAGGCGCTAGTGCGTGCGCGGGTGCTGGTTGGCTGCTCGCAGCTGACCGCCGACTTCGAGCGGGTGCGCGCTGGCGTGCTCGGGCGTGAACGCGATCTGGATGCGCTGCGTCGCGAAGTCAGCGACATGCGCGCGAAGATGCGTGACAACCTCGGGACCCGCGCGACGCATGCGGGGACCGCCGAGCAAGCCTTCGACGGTGCCGCCGAGTTCAATCTCAAGCAGGACGCCGGTGGTATCGTGGATATCGAATTTATGGTGCAATACGCGGCTTTGGCGTGGTCGCACCAGCATCCCGAACTGCTGCGCTATACCGATAACATCCGCATTCTCGATGGGTTGGAGCAGGCCGGGTTGATGACCGGCGATGAGGTTCGGCTGCTGCAGGACGCCTACAAGGCCTACCGCGCAGCAGCCCACCGGCAATCACTGCAGAAGCAGCCCGGAGTGGTGAGTGGGGATCAATTCCACGACGAGCGTCGCGCTGTCATGCGTATCTGGCGCGAGCTGGGGCTCAGCTGAGCCTGCGTCGGGCTACCGAGCAATATCGAATTCTGAGGAGCTGGCAAGATGTCGATGGCCGATCGTGATGGCGTCATCTGGTATGACGGCGAACTGGTGCAGTGGCGCGATGCGACCACCCATGTGCTGACCCATACCCTGCACTACGGCATGGGCGTGTTCGAAGGTGTTCGCGCCTACAACACCCCGGATGGCACGGCGATCTTCCGCCTGCAGGCGCACACCGACCGCCTGTTCGATTCGGCTCACATCATGAACATGCCGATGCCGTACTCGAAGGAAGAGATCAACGAGGCGACCCGCGCCGCAGTTCGCGAGAACAACCTGGAAAGCGCCTACATCCGCCCGATGGTGTTCTACGGAAGTGAAGGCATGGGGCTGCGCGCCAGCGGCCTGAAAGTGCACGTGATCGTCGCTGCCTGGCACTGGGGCGCCTACATGGGCGACGAGGCGCTTGAGCTGGGCATCAAGGTGCGCACCAGTTCCTTCACCCGCCACCACGTCAACATCACCATGACCCGCGCCAAGTCCAACGGTGCGTACATCAACTCGATGCTGGCCCTGCAGGAAGCCATTTCCGGCGGCGCCGACGAAGCGCTGATGCTGGACCCCGAAGGCTATGTGGCCGAGGGCTCGGGCGAAAACATCTTCATCATCAAGGATGGCGTGATCTACACCCCGGAAGTCACCGCCTGCCTGAACGGCATCACCCGTGGCACCGTGCTGACTCTGGCCGCCGAGCACGGCCTGAAGATCGTCGAGAAGCGCATCACCCGCGATGAGGTGTACATCGCCGACGAAGCCTTTTTCACCGGTACCGCCGCCGAAGTCACGCCGATTCGCGAAGTGGACGGTCGCGCCATCGGTATCGGCCGTCGTGGCCCGATCACCGAGAAGCTGCAGAAAGCCTACTTCGATCTGGTCTCCGGCAAGACCGCGGCGCATGCCGAATGGCGGACACTGGTCAAGTAAGCGCAGGCACCAAGCTGCACGCGGCCGATGGTTTACCGCTTGCAGCTTGAGGCTCGTGGCTTGAAGCTGCCTTTATGAATATTCTGATTGTGGGACCCAGCTGGGTTGGCGACATGGTGATGGCGCAGACGCTGTTCGTCTGCCTGAAACAGCGCCATCCCGACTGCCAGATCGACGTGCTGGCGCCCGAGTGGAGCCGGCCGATTCTCGAGCGCATGCCCGAGGTACGTCAGGCGCTGAGCTTTCCGGTCGGGCACGGCGTGCTCGATATGGCGACCCGGCGCACAGTTGCGCAGAGCCTGCGTGGTCAGTATGAGCAGGCGATCCTCTTGCCCAATTCGTTGAAGTCGGCACTGGTGCCGTTCTTCGCCGGTATTCCCAAGCGCACCGGCTGGCGCGGCGAAATGCGCTTCGGTCTGCTAAACGATATGCGCAAGCTCGACAAGCAGCGCTATCCGCTGATGATCGAGCGCTTCATGGCGCTGGCGTTCGAGCCTGGCGCCGAGTTGCCCAGACCGTATCCGAACCCCTCGCTGCGTATCGACCCCGTGACTCGCGATGCGGCATTGGCACGTTTCGGCCTCAGTCTGGATCGTCCGGTACTGGCGCTGTGTCCGGGCGCCGAGTTCGGCGAATCCAAGCGCTGGCCGGCCGAGCACTTCGCCAAGGTCGCCGAGCTGAAGATTCGTGACGGTTGGCAAGTCTGGCTGTTCGGCTCGAAAAACGATCATCCGGTGGGCGAGGAGATTCTTGCGCGATTGATTCCTGGTTTGCGCGAGGAAGCAGTGAACCTGGCCGGCGAAACCAGCCTGGCCGAGGCCATCGACCTGCTCTCCTGTGCCGATGCGGTGGTGTCCAACGATTCCGGTTTGATGCACGTCTCTGCTGCGCTGGCCCGGCCATTGGTGGCCGTGTACGGCTCCACTTCGCCAGCCTTCACCCCACCACTTTCCGAGCAAGTCGAGGTGGTGCGCCTAGGGCTGGATTGCAGTCCTTGCTTCGAGCGTACCTGCCGTTTCGGCCACAACAATTGCATGCGCGAGCTGAAGCCGCGCGCGGCGATCGAGGCGCTTGATCGCCTGGCTCCGCAGTCGGTCGAGGTACGCTGATTGAAGGTCCTGCTGGTCAAAACCTCGTCGTTGGGCGATGTCGTGCATACCCTGCCGGCGCTGACCGACGCGCAGCGGGCGCTGCCCGGCATTCAGTTCGACTGGGTCGTAGAGGAGGGCTTCGCCGAGATCCCGGCCTGGCATCCAGCGGTGGCGCAGGTGATCACGGTGGCGATTCGTCGCTGGCGCAAACATCCGATCGATACCCTGCGTAGCGGCGAGTGGCGACGCTTCAAGGCGCGTCTGCGCGAAAGTCGTTACGACCTGGTAATCGACGCCCAGGGCTTGCTCAAGAGCGCCTGGCTGACCCGCTACGTCAAGGCGCCGGTCGCCGGGCTGGACCGCGATTCGGCGCGCGAGCCGCTGGCGACACGCTTCTATGATCGGTGCTATGCCGTGCCGCGTGAGCAGCATGCGCTGGAGCGGGTGCGCCAGCTATTCGCTCAGGCGCTCGGTTATCCGCTGCCGCAGGATGTTGCCGACTACGGCCTGAATCGCGAGCAGATGGCCGCGCCGAGTGATCAGCCCTATCTGTTGTTCCTGCACGGCACCACCTGGCCGAGCAAGCACTGGCCGGAAGCCTACTGGCGTGAGCTGGCCGAGCGCATGAGCGATTTCGGCTGGGCGATCCGCCTGCCGTGGGGCAATGCCGAAGAGAAGGCGCGGGCCGAGCGCATCGTCAGCGGCATAGCCGGCGCGGCGGTGTTGCCGAAGCTCAATCTTGCCGGTGTGGCCCGGGTCATCGCCGGTGCACGCGCCTGCGTCGCGGTGGACACCGGTCTCGGCCACCTGGCCGCGGCGCTGGATGTGCCGAGCATTTCGCTTTATGGTCCGACCCTGCCCGGGCGAGTCGGCGCCTATGGGCGCTCTCAGGTGCACCTGTGCGCGAGCGGGCCGAATGCCGGTCGCGGTGATCGGCGTAAGCCCTGTTTCGACGATTTGCGCCCCGAGCGCGTCGTCA
This sequence comes from Pseudomonas sp. E45-MNA-CIBAN-0222, assembly GCF_040310405.1. Classification (NCBI taxonomy): domain Bacteria; kingdom Pseudomonadati; phylum Pseudomonadota; class Gammaproteobacteria; order Pseudomonadales; family Pseudomonadaceae; genus Pseudomonas; species Pseudomonas sp. E45-MNA-CIBAN-0222. The sequence goes on along the minus strand of NZ_JBEOPU010000002.1, from coordinate 188,756 downwards.
CCGAACTGAAAGCCCTGCTGCGGGCCCCGGAGTCCGTCTGATGCAATTGGCGTTCATTCTCTACAAGTACTTTCCCTTTGGCGGGCTGCAGCGCGATTTCATGCGCATTGCCCTCGAATGCCAGCGTCGCGGCCACTCGATCCGCGTCTACGCGATGATCTGGGAAGGTGACGTGCCTGAAGGCTTCGAGGTACTGATCGCCCCGGTAAAGGCGCTGTTCAACCACACCCGCAACGAGCGCTTCACTGTCTGGGTCGAGGCGGATCTGGCCAAGCGGCCGGTCGACCGCGTGATCGGCTTCAACAAGATGCCCGGGCTCGATGTGTACTACGCCGCCGACCCCTGTTTCGAGGACAAGGCGCAGACCCTGCGCAACCCTATCTATCGCCGCTGGGGTCGCTATAAACACTTCGCCGAGTACGAGCGCGCGGTGTTCGCGCTCGAGGCGAAGACCGAAATCCTGATGATCTCCGAGGTGCAGCAGCCGCTGTTCGTCAAACACTACGCCACGCCCCCCGAACGCTTTCACCTGTTGCCGCCGGGCACCGCCCAGGATCGCCGCGCGCCGGCCAATGCCGCGCAAATCCGTGCCGAGTTTCGCGAGGAGTTCGAGGTCCGGTCGGAAGAACTGCTGCTGGTGCAGATCGGTTCCGGCTTCAAGACCAAGGGGCTGGACCGCAGCCTCAAGGCGCTCGCCGCATTGCCCCGTGAGCTGAGCCAGCGCACACGGCTGCTGGTGATCGGCCAGGACGATCCCAAGCCGTTCAAGCTGCAGGCCAAGACGCTGGGCGTTTCCGGCATGGTCGAGTTTCTCAAGGGGCGTAGCGACATCCCGCGCTTCCTGCTTGGCGCCGACCTGCTGATCCATCCGGCCTACAACGAGAACACTGGTACCGTGTTGCTGGAAGCGCTGGTGGCCGGGCTGCCGGTGCTGGTAACCGATGTATGTGGCTATGCGCACTACATTACCGACGCCGACTGCGGTCGCGTGGTGCCCAGCCCGTTCGAACAGCGCACGCTCGACCAGCTGTTGACGCAGATGCTGAGCGACGAGCAGCAGCGCGCGACCTGGAGCCGCAACGGGTTGGCGTATGCCGCCAGCGCCGATCTGTACTCCATGCCGCAGAAGGCGGCCGATGTGATCCTTGGAGAGCAGGCATGAGGCCCATGACCGGCATGTCCCCAAGCCGATCGCAAGCCACAGGCTTGCCCACAGCACTCAAAAGCCTCGCCCCGATGTCGGGCCCCCCACAAACGTGTCGAGTGCCCGCCGATTCCGTGGGTGGTGCGCCCTCGCGGCGATTGCAGCCTGCAGGCCTGCGCGGGTTTCCAGCTCGACCAGGGTTGATGCCTCGAGCTGCGGAGGCTACATGCGACTGATTTTATCGGAGCCGTTCAAAAGCCTCTGGCACGGCAAGGATCCCTTCGTAGAAGTCGAGCGTCTTGACGGTCAGGTCTACCGCGAGCTGGAAGGCCGCCGCACGCTGCGTACCGAGGTAGAGGGACGCGGATACTTCGTTAAGATCCACCGTGGCATCGGCTGGGGCGAGATCACCAAAAATCTGCTCACGGCCAAGGCGCCAGTGCTTGGCGCTGGTCAGGAGTGGCGCGCGATTCAGCGGCTGCATGAAGTGGGTGTTCCTACCATGACCGCAGTTGCTTACGGCGAGCGTGGCAGCAATCCTGCGACTCAACACTCCTTCATCATCACCGAAGAGCTGGCGCCGACTGTCAGTCTTGAGGATTTCACGGCCAACTGGCGTGAACAGCCACCTGCGCCGTTGCTTAAACGAGCACTCATCGCTGAAGTCGCGCGCATGGCCGGCACCATGCACCGCACCGGCGTCAATCACCGCGATTTCTATATTTGCCACTTTCTGCTGCATACCGACAAGCCGGTGACAGCAAGTGATTTCCGTCTGTCGCTGATCGACCTGCACCGCGCGCAGGCCCGCAGCCAGACGCCGCGGCGTTGGCGCAACAAGGACCTGGCAGGACTGTATTTCTCGGCACTGGAGATCGGCCTGACCCGTGGCGACAAGTTGCGCTTCCTGCGCGACTACTTCCAGCAACCAGTGCGCGAAATCCTGCACGAGGAGGCGTCCCTGCTGGTCTGGTTGCAGCGCAGGGCGGAAAAACTGCAGGGCCGCAAGCAGCGCTACGGAGGGGCACTTTGATGGCTGGCTGGACACTGGATCCAGCATACGCTGACCTTCGGGATGAGTTCGGCAGCCTGATGACTGTATTTGCGCTTGAGGGTGAGCGCCTGACGAAAGACCCGTTGTCGGAAGTCATTCGTGTCGAACTCAATGGTGTGCGTTATTACGTCAAACGCTACTCGGGGGCAGGCAAGGGCCTGCGGCGATTCGTTGGGCGCCCACGAGTAAAGGCCGAGTGGCAGAATCTAATGCTCTTTCGCCGCTGGGGCATCCCGACCGCCCCAATCGTGGCATACGGCATGGAACGCCGAGGCGGCGCATTTTTACGAGGCGCTTTGATCACCCGCGAATTGGAGCAGACCGAAGATCTGGCTTTGCTGGCGGCAAGCCATGATCCTCGCCTTCGTGATCGGCGCTGGGTACATGAAGTCAGCCTGCAACTGGCGCGCTCGACTCGCGCATTGCATGACCGGGGCTTCGCCCACAATGATCTCAAATGGCGCAACCTGCTGGTTGATCCGCAGCGGCGCTTGTATTTGATTGATTGTCCGACCGGCTCATTCTGGCGCGGCCCGTTTCTGCAGCGGCGCATCGTCAAGGATCTAGCCTGTTTGGACAAGGTGGCCAAGTACCAGCTTACTCGCACTCAGCGCCTGAGATTCTATTTGCAGTATTGCCAGCGCCCGCGGCTGGCACCCCAGGACAAGCCGCGGATACGGCAGATATTGAACTACTTTCAGGGACGAGAATGACTGATTTCATAGAAGAGTCCGACCGTCCTTTACTTGAGCGCAGCGGCCTAAGTGACTTCGACGCGCTCTGGGCTGTACAGCTCGAAGCTGTGGATGAGCCGAATATCGAGCGCGGAGGGTGGAGCAGCGTCTTTCGGCTTGAGCTCAATGGCGCGGCCTTCTACCTCAAACGGCAGAGCAATCACCTGACGCGGAGCCTGACGCACCCGTTTGGCGAGCCCACTTTCGCCCGAGAATTCCGCAGTATCCGCCGCTACGCTCAGCTTGGTGTACCGGCATTACAGGCGAGCTTTTTCGGCCAGCGCAAGGTGGGTGGAGAGCGGCGAGCAGTCCTTTTGACTCGTGCGTTGGATGGCTGGATGGATTTGGATGGTTGGCTAGCTCAATGGCCGCAGCTGGCCGAATCGCAACGCCAATCGATCCTTCGCGCAACCGGAAAGTTGGCTCGCGCCCTTCACCGAGCGGGGCAAATGCATGGCTGCTTCTATCCCAAACATATCTTCCTGCGAGAGCTAGCTGGTCAGTGGCAGGCTTGTCTTATCGATCTGGAAAAAACGCGCCCGCTGCTGTTTGGCCAGCGTGACCGTATCAGGGATTTGGAGCCACTCGTGCGTCGTGCTGCCTGTATTGGTGACGACGGCGTGCGCTCCCTGCTGTCAACTTACCTTGATGACGATCGCCTGCTCGATTCATGGGTGCAGCGCCTCAATCGTCGGCGCAGAGAAAAAGAGGCGCGTGGATGAATCTGTCCCAGTTGGCTGGTACGGGGCGTCAGCCAGGCAGCCCGCTACAAGTAGCGCTGCCTGGTAATGGAGTGCTGAATATTGTTCGCTGGCTGCGGATTTTGCCTGGTCATCGATATGTCGGTTGTGCCGAGTGGAACGGTCGCACCGTACTGGCCAAGCTGATAGTGGGCTCCAAAGCGCAGCGTCATCATCAGCTCGAGCGAAGTGGCGCGCGGCTAATGGCGGAGCAGCAACTGCCGACGCCCGGCTTGCTGGCCGAGGGGTGGCAGGAGGGCGAAGGTGGCTGGCTGATTTTCGATTGGCTCGACGATGCCGAAAGCCTCTGGGATGCCTGGCGCGCTGTAGAAACTGATGTGATGCTGTCTGACGGGCAAAGGGGGGTCCTTGGCGAAGCACTTGAATTGATCGCCAGGATGCATGCGCGCGGCATCTGGCAGGCCGATCTGCATCTCGATAACTTATTGCGGGCGGGCGACCAGCTTTACGTTGTCGATGGCGGCGGTGTGAAAGCGAAAGTGCCCGGAGCTCCGTTGTGCCGCGAGCAAGTGCTGGAAAATCTTGGCGTGTTCTTCGCGCAGTTGCCCGCGGAGGTCGATCCGTTCATTGAAGAGCTGCTGGTCCACTACCTGCTCGCCAATAGCGAGCATGCGTTGCCGCTGGAAGCGTTGCTCAAAGACATTCACAAGACTCGCGCCTGGCGCTTGAACGATTATCTGAAGAAGGTAGCGCGCGACTGTAGTCTGTTCAGCGCGCGTATCGGCGCGTTTGGTGCGCAGGTGGTGCGGCGTGACGAGGAAGTAGCGCTGCGGGTTGTTCTTGCTGATCCCAATGCATTTATCGCACAAGGCGAGCTTCTGAAAGACGGTGGCAGCGCGACGGTCGCCAGCATTGAGTCGAACGGTCGAGCGCTTCTGATCAAGCGCTACAACATCAAGAATCCGCTGCATTGGCTCAAACGCTTCTGGCGCCCCAGCCGGGCCTGGCACAGTTGGGTCGAAGGTAACCGTCTCGATTTCTTAGGGATTGCCACGCCCCGCCTGCTGGCTGTGATCGAGCGTCGTTGGTTGTGGATGCGTGGCCCTGCGTGGCTAATTACCGAATTGCTGCACGGTAAAGATATAATCGCGCGTTTTAAGCCATACCTGGATGGTTGCCCGCCCGAGCTTGAGCTGTCCGCTTTGGATCGACTGTTCGCTGCGCTGATTCGTCAGCGCATCAGTCATGGCGATCTAAAGGGACATAATCTGTTTTGGGAGCAGGGTCGTTGGGTCCTGATCGACCTTGATGCTGTGCAGCAGCACAACAGCGACTCGAGCTTCGCCCGGGCCTATGCCAAAGATCGCGCACGTTTTCTGCGCAATTGGCCGGCCGATAGTGCTTTGCATCAGCTGCTTGACCAACGTTTACCCGCGGTGCCCGGCACCCGTATCGAAGATTAAGAGGCATTACCCGTGGCATTGACGATTCTCGGCCTTTCCGGCGCCCTCAGTCATGATCCTTCCGCTGCCCTTTACATCGACGGCAAGCTGATCGCCGCCGTTGAAGAAGAGCGTTTCGTGCGCGACAAGCATGCCAAGAACCGCATGCCCTATGAGTCCGCCAAGTTCTGCCTGGAACAGGCCGGCATCAAGCCGGCGGATGTCGACGTGGTGGCGATTCCTTTTGCGCCTATCAGCATCTTCGAGAAGGCGCGCTGGCATTATGCCAAGCGTTACTGGTACGCACCGGATCGTGCGCTAGATGCCATCCTTATGGGCAACCGCCGCTACTACCGTTACAAGAAGCGCATCGAGTGGTGCCTGCAGCAGCTGGGCTTTGATCTGAAGAAGGTAAAGCTGCAGCCGGTCGAGCACCACCTGGCACATGCCTCCAGTGCCTACCATTGCTCGGGCTTCACCGAGAAAACCGCCATCCTCGGCATCGACGGCAAAGGCGAGTACGCCACCACCTTCTTCGGCTGGGGCGAGAACGGCAAGATCCACAAGATCAAGGAATTCTACGACCCGGATTCGCTCGGCGGCCTCTACGGCGCCATCACCGAGTACCTCGGTTTCGAGATGCTCGACGGCGAGTTCAAGGTCATGGGCATGGCGCCCTATGGCGACGCCGCCAAGTACGATTTCTCGCGACTGGCCAAATTCGAGAACGGCGAGCTGACCATTAATACCGATTACGCGAATGTCATCGGCTTCCGTCGCTACAAGGAGAAGGGCAAGGGCTACTACTTCTCTCCCAAGCTGATCGAGTGGCTGGGGCCCAAGCGTGAAGGCGATATCGCCGACGATCCCTACATCCATTACGCGGCCGCCATGCAGGCGCTGTTCGAAAAACTCGCGCTGCAGATGATGGACTACTACTTGGGCGACATCCTCCGCGAGACCGGCAAGATTGCCTTCGCCGGCGGTTGCGCGCTGAACGTCAAGCTCAACCAGAAGATCATCGCCCGTGACGAGGTCAAGGAGCTTTTCGTCCAGCCCGCGTCTGGTGATGCCGGTACCGCGGTTGGTGCTGCAGCCTATGTTTCGCACCAGCGCGGCGTTCCCGTTGAGAAAATGGAGCACGTCTACCTTGGGCCGTCCTACTCGAACGAGGACGTGATCGCGGCCTGCGCTCGTCATCCGAACAAGCCAGCATGGCAGCAAATCGACGATGTGCCTCAGCGCATAGCGAAAATCATGGTTGAGGGGAATCCGGTCGCCTGGTTTCAAGGCCGTATGGAGTTCGGCCCACGCGCCCTTGGCGGGCGGTCTATTATCGGTTGTCCGAGCATCCCTGGCGTCGCTGATCGGATTAACGAACAAATCAAGTTCCGCGAGCGCTGGAGACCCTTCTGCCCGTCCATGCTCGATACCGTTGCGACGCAGATGCTCAAGGTCGATCATCCGAGCCCGTTCATGACCTTTACCTTCGAGGTCAACGAGGGCTGGAAGGAGCGCGTCGGCGAGGTGGTCCATGAAGACGGCACCTCCCGCGCCCAGGTTCTCGAGCGCCGCCACAACCCGCGCTGGTATGACCTGATGCTGGAGTTGGAAAAGCTGACCGGCAATGGCGTGTCGCTGAATACCTCCCTCAATCGCCGCGGTGAGCCGATGATCTGCTCACCGACCGATGCGCTGAACATGTTCTATGGCTCGGACCTGCAGTACCTGATCATGGAAGATGTGCTGGTGGTGAAGTGTGACGCCGAGGAACGCCTTTGTGTCTGAACGCAGGATCCTCCAGATCTGTCACGGCTACGACGGACCTTTCCTCGATTGCGCACGGCAATATGCCGTGCTATTTCAGGGGACTTCCTACAAGGTCACAACGGTCTACCTGACAGGTAGACCAAGAGATGAGGTTGTTGAGGGGTCTGCGTCTGACGAGGTCATCTTTCTTGGTCATGACAGCAAGGCGGTCAGAGGTCTCAAGCTGGCTGCCATACGGGAAATTCGCCGCATAGCGGCCGCGCGTGATTTTGCATTGTGCATTGCGCACCGTTCCAAGCCGGCATATGTCGCGTTGCTTGGCACCAAACTTGATGTCATAAACGTCCATCACGCGTTCGGCGATTACGCGCGCCGCTCGCGCCGCGCGTTCAGTAACCTGTTTCGCGAGCGGCTCATGCTTCTCGGTGTGTCCAATGCCGTGCGTGACGATATCCGGCGCTGCTTGCCGACTTGGAAGGCCGACCGCATACAAACGCTCTACAATCGCCTCGATATCGATGCGGTTCAGGCAGAGCAAGTTTGCCGTGAAGACGCGCGCCAAGCTCTTGGTCTGCCGCAGGACTCCTGGATTGTCGGTAATGTCGGACGCTTACATCCGGACAAGGATCAGGCGACGCTGATACGTGGTTTCGCGGCCGCTCGAGATCGGTTGCCGCACGGCAGTATCTTAGTCATTGTCGGGACAGGGCGCTTGGAGGCAGAGCTCAAAGCCTTGGCGGAGGCGATGGGCGTCGGCTCTTCAGTGTATTTCCTAGGGCAGATAGCCGAAGCCCGCCGGCTGTTCAAGGCTTTCGATATATTCGTCCTGAGTTCCGATCACGAACCTTTCGGTATGGTGCTGCTAGAAGCAATGGCAGCCGGGTTGCCGATCGTGAGTGCCGATTGTGGGGGGGCTCCCGAGGTCTTGGAAGGTTGTGGTGTCTTTTTCCGTCTGGGTGATGAGCGGGCGTTGTCTGACGTACTGATCAATACGTCACGGCAGGGCTCGGAAGCGCTCGCCGCTCAGCGGGAATCCATGGCTAAGGCGCTTCGCCTGCGTTTTTCAGATGCAGCTGCTCGCCAGCGGTTCTGGTCTATGGAAGGTGTTGTTGCGATACTGGGGAAGGCCGCTGCTAATGGAACATGAAGAAAAAGGTGTGCCGCCGTTTAGTGTTGCTGGAATGAGCGTTGCCATACTGCCGTTCCCTGCTCTAGGTGATGTCACTATCTATCTGCGCTTGGCCTGGAACTTGTGCATGGCAGGCGCGCAGGTGCAGTTTTTCAGCAGTTTGCTGTATCCCGCGCGTGACCGCTTTACGTGGCTTGACGTGCGCCAGGACGGGAAAGAGGACCTGGTGGATGTTGCCAATCGATTCGATCTGGTTATCGCGTGTTTCGAGCGATGCTATTGCCCGTCAGTGGCATCGCAGCTCTCGAATGGCCTTACGAATGTTGCCTTTGTGACCGCAAAGAAAATTCCTCGCAACGTTGGTGTGCAAGGGCGCGAAGTCGTGGTCCGCGGGCGCCGCTTCGCAGATGCGAGCACGGCGTTCTGCCGTGACTCGGACGCCGGACTCACTATGGTCGACTGGGTTGATACCTATGCTCGCGACGTGTTCGGCATATCAGTCAAGCCTGGCGGAGAACTGTTATCTCAATTGGAAGAACGGGAGAGCAGTCGTTTGGTGCTTATTTTTCCGACGACTCCTCAGCCGAAGAAGAATTACTGGCTTCTGGGTTTCAGGCTGTTAGGGCATGCAATTCGAAAGAATGGTTGGGACGTTGAATACGTCGGCGTTCCAAAGGAGCATCAGCAGCTGGAAGCGGCTTTTCCCGGCTTTGTCGTCAGGAGTTTTGTCGATATCAATGGGTTGATCGATCATGTGTCGACAGCTTCGGTGGTCATAAGTAATGACTCCGGCGGTGGGCACTTGGCGTCCTTGATTGGGCTGAAGACCTTTACGATTACCAGGCGGGGGGAGCAGTTTACCTGGCGGCCAGGGTTCAATAATCTTAATACGGTGCTTCATCCCTACTATAGGTTTAAGCTTTTAGGACGATATATCTGGCGTCCATTTGTGCCAGTCTGGCGTGTTCCATCGCAGCTGGGCCGATATTGCAAGAAATAACCGGCGGATCTTATACGCCTACCGGACCATCCAGCTGCCTGAAGCAGTTCCGAAGCTGACTAGATAAAGCATGTTGCAAACCATCGTTTTCAATGACACATCCTGCGATGAACACCATGGCTGCCAGTTCGTTATGGCTCAGCTTGGAAAGCTGAGCAAGGACGCGGGTATTCAGGTCAGACGCTATTGTCCAAAAAACTATGATTGGGAGTCAGACCAGCAGCTGATTGCGGAAATCGCCACGCTTGACCTCTGTATCGTGAATGGCGAAGGCACCATGCATCATGATGCAGACCCGGCGCTGTGCTTCGGGAGGCTCGCGCGATATTGTCGCAGTGTTGGCGTGCCTTGCTTTCTGATAAACAGTGTGTGGCAAGATAATTGCCAACTTTTGGAATACGCCACTGACTTTGCCGCAATCTATGTGCGTGATCGAATGAGTAAAGAGGAGTTGGCCGCTTCCGGGGTAAGCGCAGAGGTTGTGCCTGACCTCACTTTCACGCTTGCTCCCTCTGTATCGGCTACGCGCGAAGGGCTGGTAGTCAACGGAAGCGTCCTGAAAGAGCGTCAGCTTGAAGCGCTACGCCTAGTTTCGAGCGCTTCCATGCCGTTGCGTTACCTCAGCATACGGACACTGCCGCCTTTGCGGGTTGGGCGAGGTTTCAAACGTCTGGCTTTTCAGGGTTATATCAAACGATTGAAGCGCTACAGGCATATTGCTGAGAGCTATCTGGCGCCAGGCTTTGGGCGTTTGGGCAAAAAGAAGATGGATCGGTTGCGTTGGCGACATGCGGTACTGTCCGGGGATCGGTTCCTTCATGCGCTGGCCTCTTCAGAAGGAGTGATCACAGGACGCTTTCATTGTGTAACGCTTTGCCTTGTCACGGGTACACCGTTCTACGCTGTGCCGTCGAATACCCATAAGATTGAGGCGTTACTTGAAGAGATAGGCTTGGAAAAGAGGGTCTTTGATTCGTATAGCGGCGCATTAAATTCGTGTTCTCAACTAGCGTTTACAAAGTCTGAAAAAGAGCGCATAGAAAAATTCAAGACAGACGCACGGAGAGATGCTGTGCGCATGTTCGAAGAAATTGCACAGCGGGCCGAGAGGCGTAGAGAAGATCATGACGTTAGTGTTTGAGCGGCCCGAGAATACGAAAAGGTACGACGTCATCCGAAATGGTAAGTGCCTTTTCCAGACTGCAAGCCTGAGCGCGTGCGGGAGTACCCGTAAGGGTGCTGCAATTATCATTGCTTCAGGCCCGTCGGTAAAAAACTTTCCGATTGAACGCTATAGTCATATGCCTATGTTTGCAGTCAATGGATCGTTGGCTGCTTTCAAAGCGGCGGATGTGCGCCCCTACTTTTATGTCTGCGACGACCCTAATTATGGGGACGCGAAAAGCGAAGTGGTTATCGAAGCGGCAGAGTTTTCAGAAAACGTTGCCTTAAGCCCATCTGTTCTGGATCAGGTATTGAAGCATCACGAGGAGTTTCGTCCCGGAAATAGTCCTTTGTACCTTGTGGAGCGACTGAACCGTCCGTGGCATGGGAGGGCGATGTCAGACCGCCGGTTCTCTTGGTCCGTTCGCCGTGATCCCGATCTGATGTGCCGGTTCTCCCTCTGGTCGAAGAAAGCCAATCGCATCGGCTTTAGCAAAAATATAGAAAAGGGATATTTCTGTGCTCGGACGGTTCCATACGTTGCGATTCAGTTGGCTTATCATCTCGGCTTTAGCCATGTCGTTCTGGTTGGCGTAGATCTGAGTTCGGGGGCCGGTCGCTTCTATGAAGAAGGCGAGGCCCCTATGCGTAGCGCATTGGATGATGATTACGAGGCGCTCATATTGCCCAGCTTTAAGTATATGTCCCGAGCTTTTAGGCGAACGTCAGAGTTCAAAGTGTATAATCTGTTTTCGAGCAGTCGCCTGCCCGAGTCGGTCATTCCGCGGCTTGAACGATTGAATGACCTTGACGAGTTGCTCAAGAAAATATCGCTGGCGTGATCGGGCGGAGCTTTTTATTGCTACCGTTTAAGTCCAGCTATGCTTAAGAGTCTGCGTGCCAGCTTCTTTGACATGCTGAGTTTCTTTTCTGCCAGCAGCGCTTTCTGTTTCGCAATGTAGCGCTCAACTTTAATCTCCAGACCAGCCAGTTTTTCGAGATTTCCGTTCGCGCGCGCTGAAAGTACGACGTCGAAGAAGAACATGAAGTCGCTTTTCTTCTCAAGAGTTATCGAGGCAACTTGCTCTTTCGTTAATTCGGTCACGTGAAAGATTGGTGGGCAGCTTCCTAGCTCTGCGATGAACATCGTTTTTGTTCTTATGCACTTGGTGCATTGTCCGCAGTTATCTGGGCGGGATTTATAGTTTTTGCAGAAAGAGACCGTGTTCAGCGCAACCGGGTGCGCTGATATTGCCGATATTTTCTGGATTCGGCTGAGGCTGGCTTCGGCAGTCTCCAGTTTGAAAATTTCGGAAGCAAAATACTCGTTTGTTACATGATTACTACCCCAGGGCGAGATGAGCATGTCCTGCTCCCATGTGCAATCCGAAGCTATAACGCCTTTTTTGAAGTGCCCGGAAAACAGGAACAGAATACTGGCCAGCAGAAAACCATGGCTGTAACTCAACGGGGCAACGTACTCAGCAGCGTTAGTTTTCACTGAGGCGCTTTCGTAGGCTAAGTCCTGAATAAGCGGAAGACCTTTTGCCATCAGGCTTTCAAAGCGCGCGTCGTCTCTCGCTTTATAGTCCATGCCATGAACTGTGACGGCAAGGTTGCCGTTGCCCGCCTTGCCTCGTTTGATCATGGCATGCGTTGAATCAATGCCGCCGGAAAAGAGGATGACCTCGGATGCTCGTTCCTGAACCGGGGCTGTGGGCATGCAGTGGTCTGCGGTAACCTTTATGGTTGAGTAAAGGCCCGGCACCCACATGGCCCATATATAGGATAGCTTTTCAGCGTTGCGTGCAACGACGGGATCAATAGTTCCTCTGATGTGAAGGTTTTTGCCGCATTTCATGGCTATTGGCAAGAACATCCATACGGCGAAGTCATCGCTGACGTGCTCTATATCGAAGCCAGTTGTTTCTAGGTAGATGCTGATGCTGTCGGTGTTCAGCTCAATTCGGTTAGGTGTGCTCTTGTTGATTTGCAGTTCTATAATATTTGTCATGTCTCGATCTTGGCTGGGAAGCTATCAGTTAGCTTGCAATATTTAGCGATACCGTTCAGCAATATTCTTTAATGCGGGTGCAATATGCTCAATGGTTGTTCCAGTGCTTTCCAGCCATCCCCGGCATACGCCCATAACTGTAAGCGGAAAATCCCTTACTCCTAGGTGTCTTGCGACAAGGAAACGATGGTCTGCGCTCGCGCTTTTGACGAGTACGCCGTTGCTCAGAATGAATGCGGTTCCGGTATCCGATCCGGCTCTTTCAACGTAACCGTCCCTTCGCATGCTTGCTACCAGCTCCCAGACGTAGGTCTCGAAGAATTTATTCAGCTCGTCTTGGCTGGTTATCTTGATACCTTTATGTCGTGTCTTTCCTTTTGTTGTCAGCTCGGCAAGCAGAGATTGATACCACAGCGAGTCGGAGTAATGGCTGGAGGACAGGAGGTCTTTTACTCTCCTGTCTTTCTCAAGCAGCTCAATCGGTGTTACCGGGGGGAGAGCGTCGTCGGCTAGAACAAAGGGGTGATAGCGTGTGGAGAGCTGACTGGCGCCCTTTCTGATCGGCTTTGGGAAGCCTTTAAGCTTCTGCTCGATGGTTCTGCTGATTGGAAATTTTGACCCAGCGTGATGAGTTACCTTGCGCGGATCAATACGCAGTACGAGGGCTTGGCCTAGCTGCAGTTTCGCTTTTGTCTGGGTCAGGTACATTTTGGGGTGACGGCCGCAGGGTTGCTGTATGTGTGCGTTTCCAAGAATGCTTCTATCGCTGCTATCTCTGCCTCAGCGTTTATTGGCATTGCGCCGACCGCAGAGTTCAGGTCAACCACATAGCCGCGTAGCTGTTGCCGAATGCAGCTTCCTATACGGTCAGGTTGTACGCCCGCGCGCAAGAACTCATCTTGAGTAGCCGGTGCCTTGACAGGGAGTTGAAGTACGTTTTCCGTGCTGATGCCAAAGGCGCCATGAACATCTTCATGACCCGATTCGACCAAGGATCGCGCCATGCAGATGCCCAGGGGGCGGGGGCCAATTCCTGCCTTGTATAGCCGCTCCGTTGCAACGTACAACTCGGCGGCACGGCGTGCTGCCGTTTTTGCGTAAACGTTTCGCCAGTCTTGCCAGGTATAAGGGCTGTCATTGCCAGCAGAGCTATTAGGGTCAGTCGCGGTTTCACAGGTCTGCCGGGACGGTACGCCGGTAAATCTGCAGTCCAGACGTCCCTGCGCCGAATGCAGAAATTTGCAGCGAAGTGCAGGTATCCAATAGGCCCATGCACCGGTCACATAATCGAAACGCTTGCCGTCTACGTACAGATGCAGGCGTTGATCGCGCCGCCACGGCATCCATCGTTTCGGTGGACGAAATTCGATTAGGTCGAATATTGTTAGCTCTGGACTGTCGAGTTGTGGGGGCATTCGTACTGCCTTGTTTTTTCCGTTACGATTGTTCTCAAAGGCATGGTCATTTCTATGATGATCCGCCGTTAAGATCTACCGAGAAATCCGATGAATCTGGTCAGTATAGGGCGTCCCGCCCGCGTTTGCCTTCCGCAAGTAGCCGTTCGGGTGGCGTGTTGCATGGTGATGATGTGCTCAACCCCTCCTTGTGGTGAGTGATATGGCTTCCACGGGTCGCTACCCTTTAATCTCGGTGATTGTGCCTTGCTTTAACTACGGCGCATTCGTCGCTGAATGTATCTATAGTGTCCTAGCGCAAACCTACCCTAATTTTGAGCTCGTCGTCGTGGACGATGGGTCGACGGACAATAGTGTTGAGGTGATCGAGGCGGCGATAGCGCAGGGTGTGCCTGGTTCGTTCGTGCGTCGCGTCGAGTTTATTCGTCAGGCCAATCAGGGTGTCAGTGCGGCCTTGAACGCGGGCTTGGCTATTGCTGCTGGCGAGTATGTGGCTACCTTTGATGCCGATGACGTGATGGTGGCAGGGAGGCTGGCCGTGCAGGTTGATTATTTGCGTGATCGCCCAGAGGTCGGTTGTTTGGGCGGCCGGGCCATCAGGATCGACGAGACGGGAAAGCTTCTGCCGCAAAAAAACAAGAAGCGGTCTGTATGTCAATACACCTTCGATGATGTGCTGGCTCAGGCGCTATGTGTTGGCGGCAACATTGCAGTCTACAGGCGAGAGGCAATTGAGCGCGTCGGTGGCTATGACCCCTCGATCAAGATTCAAGATTTCCAGATGACTCTGAAGATCGCCGCTGCGGGTTATCGAATAGATATTCTCCCGGACGTGGTCACCTTTTACAGGCGCCATGGAGACAGTTTGTCAAAAAACTACATTGCTGAATACCGCTACAGTCTCCAAGTGATTCAGCCGTTTGCCGATCATCCACGCTACGAATCTGCCAAGGCACGTCTCATATGCAAGGCCCTGCGCCTTGCTGTAGTGCATGATAAGCGCTTCGCTTGGGCGCTGTTCAGGCAGGTTCCGGCGCGGCAGTGGGACCGGCAGCTATTGAGGCGACTCCGTCATTTTCTGATCAAGCGTCCCCGGCCTGGTCCTATTCAGCGTCTTATTTAAGTGTATCCCGCAACTCGGGGGCTGAAGCCTTACAGGGTCATCTGAAAGTCTGGTGTATTCGTGGCTTCACGATAGCTTTCTTGCAGTGTGGCTAAATAGGTTTCAAATATCCACTCGCGATCTTCTTCGTAGCGTTGTACGTGTCGAAGATTGCGTTTGCGTTTGGATATGGAGAGGCTCTTGCGATAAGTCTGCATGTCTGCGAAATCGATCAGGCCCAGTTCCTCGTTGGGCAGTACGATCACGTTTCCTAGGTGGAGTGATCGGAAGTAGATGCCGGCGTCATGCAGGTGGGCAAGTAACTGTCCGAATCGTCTTACTAGGCGCTCTCGTCCGGCTTCGTCGGCCTCTCGCATGCTGGCGCGCATGGTGTTTCCTGGTAGTCCGACGTAATGCACTGCCGTGCGGAGCGGATCTGCCATTCGGTAGACGCCTTTGATCTCGGGGACGGGTATCAGCAGGCCGCGTAGCACCGTTGCATTTTCCGCGAAACGCCGTGCGTACGGCCGCAGCGCCTCCGATGAAAAGAAGCGCTTACGTCTGAACAGCTTTAAAAAGCTTCCGTCCTCCAGCAGATACACTTTAGGGCCGAATCCGTCTTCTTCGAGCACGGCGGCGTGCATGGTAAGTCGCTGAAAGGCCTCGCTTGTCATGGAATGCATGCGGTTTAGGAGGGGCTTCATGGGCAGGGAAAGCATTGAATATTAGCAATAATTTGGCACCTTGTCGCTGAGTGATACAATCGTCGCCTGTCCTCGATCTGATGATTACCATGACCACAGATTCTTCAAGATCAAAACTGTCTAGCGTGCGGCTCTACTTGCGATTGCTGACGTACGTCCGGCCTTACTGGCTGTATTTTGCGGTAAGTATGATTGGCTACATAATTTTCGCGTCTACCCAGCCAATGATGGCCGGCTTGCTGAAGTATTTTGTAGACGGTCTTGCGGATTCTACGCAGAGCGAGGTGGCGCTGCCGGTAATTGGCTCAATGGAACTGCTTTACGGCGTCCCGCTTGCGCTGATGCTGATTACTATATGGCAGGGTATAGGGTCATTTCTTGGTAGCTACTATCTGGCCAGGGTTGCGCTGGGGTTGGTGCAAGATCTGCGAACGACATTATTTAATAATCTCTTGACCCTGCCCAACCGATATTTCGATGAGCACTCTTCGGGACATCTGATATCTCGCGTCACTTATAACGTCTCAATGGTTACCGGTGCGGCTACGGATGCACTGAAGGTTCTCGTCAGAGAGGGGCTAACTGTAATATTCCTGTTCAGCTACCTCTTGTGGATGAACTGGAAGTTGACTCTGGTTATGGTGGCTGTACTACCTTTTATCGCTATGATGGTGCGAATTACAAGCCGTAAGTTTCGCTCGCAGAGCCGAAAAATACAGGACGCCATGGGGGAGCTTACGCATGTAACTTCGGAAACCATACAGGGATACCGAGTGGTTCGAAGCTTTGGCGGTGAGCGTTACGAAAGTAACCGCTTCCTTGCGGCCAATATCGACAATGCTCGTAAGCAGCTGCGTATGGTTCGCACATCGGCAATATATACGCCATCGCTGCAGTTGGTAACTTATAGCGCAATGGCGCTGATGATGTTTTTGGTGCTATATCTCCGAGGAGATTCCACAGTAGGCGACCTTGTTGCCTACATTACTGCTGCAGGCTTATTGCCCAAGCCTATTCGTCAGCTATCTGAGGTTAGCTCCACCATTCAGAAAGGACTAGCCGGTGCGGAAACAATTTTCGGGCAGCTTGACGAGACGCCGGAGCAGGATGACGGCTGCATCGAGCGGGAAACGGTAACCGGGGAGGTTCAAGTCTGTAACTTGAGTTTTTCTTATCCGGGAAGTGAGAAAGTAATTCTGGATGATATAAGTTTCAGCATACAACCAGGACAGATGGTTGCCCTGGTAGGGCGCTCTGGTAGCGGAAAGTCGACACTGGCTAATTTGATTCCCCGCTTTTATCGGCACAGTGTAGGCGAGATTCTGCTGGATGGAGTGCCAGTCGAGAAGTATACGCTTCGTAATTTGCGATCTCATATCGCTTTAGTAACCCAGCAAGTAACCCTGTTCAACGATACCATTGCCAAGAACATCGCCTATGGTGATCTCTCATCCAAGTCCCGGGATGAGGTCGTGCGTGCGGCGGATGCCGCTTATGCCTCCGAGTTCATTGATGCACTGCCGAAAGGTTTTGACACACTTGTGGGGGAAAACGGCGTGTTGTTGTCGGGCGGCCAGCGGCAGCGTTTGGCAATCGCACGGGCGCTATTGAAGGACGCACCTGTTCTGATTCTCGACGAGGCGACTTCGGCGCTCGATACCGAGTCAGAGCGGCATATACAGGCTGCGTTGGATGAAGTCGTGCTAGGGCGGACCACCATCGTCATCGCCCATCGCTTGTCTACAATCGAAAAGGCAGATTTGATCCTAGTAATGGACCGGGGCCGCATCGTAGAGCGCGGTACTCATGCTGAGTTGATTGCGGTCAATGGCTATTACGCTCGCCTGCATAGCCATAATTTCGAAGAGACGGTTCAGCCGAATTCCGACGTTGCCGACGCTGAGTTCGAGACGCCCACATGATTAGCCTGCGTTACTGGCGGGAGCGGGGGTGGGTTGCGATAGATGCACCGACTTACGCTCAGGCATGGCACCGCTTTGGCGGTAGTGTTGCGACCCATCCCTTCTTTGTGGAGAGCCTTTCCTCGTTGGTGGGCGTAAAGGTGCGCTACCTGGGGCGCCTCAGCTCTGGAGAGATCGAGGCTGCTGTCGCCTGTTGGGGGCGCGACCTTGCGCTTTCGCGGCGCGTGCTGAAGCGCATTGGGCAGCGTGGTGCATTTGATATGGGAAACGCCGAAATCATTTTGCCCGCTCGAGACACAGCACAGGCGCCTTTGCGCCATAGAGGGTCCTTTCTTTCGTCGCTTAACCAAGGGCGCTTCGCGGGCCTGCGTCTCCAAAAGGACGCGCTGGCAATGGCTCGTCCGCTTGAGCAGTTTTCTCGCAAGTTTCGCTATAACCAGCGTCGTGAGTTGCGTTTGTTCGAGGAAGCGGGAGGGCAGTTGCAGCCAATGAGTGGTTACTCCCCGCACGAGCAGGCTGCAATCTACACTGACTTATTCGAACGACGGTGGGGGTTCGATGTGCCTGGCAAAAAGAATCTTGCTCAGGTTTTCGAAACGTTACGACCGTTCATCTTTGGCTCAATTGCTGTGCTGAGTAATAAACCAGTTGCAATACAGGTTTTATACCGAGTGGAGTCTCCTCAGTGGGTTAGTATCGAATATGTTAACGGCGGCGTGGCCCCTGAAAGCCGAGAGTTTAGCCCCGGCAGTATACTCAGTTTCGCTAATATTCAAGCTGCTTGGGCTGATGCCGAATCGCTTGGCAAGGCATTGCGCTATTCGTTTGGGCGGGCTGATCGTGAATACAAGGAGCGCTGGTGTAATCGCATGGATTGTTTTGAGGTTTGATGAATGTCCGTACGCAAGAAGGCCCTTCTCAAGAAGCACCGGCGCAACAAGCGCATAATTCTGGCTTTGCTGACGCTAATACTGGCTGCGTTCATCGACTTCGGTGTTTACAATATTGGTCCCTGGTGGGTTTCGCCAATTCTGGCGATGTTGTTTTGGTTAGCCCACGAGGCGTGGTTCGCCGACCACCTGTTTTATTCTCCACGTGATTCCTACCGGTACAGTTTTCCACCCGATAGCGTTGCACTACCGGTCGCTTTAAGCGAGGGGCAAGTGCTCTGTTGTGGTCAGGATGTCCCGGTGAGTGCCGACACGCTCATTCTAGAGGTCGATGTGAGGTCGACATGGGCGGGCTTCTTGCTTGATCCGCAGGTCCTTATAAGCGGCATGCCTGAGCCGGACCGGCAGGACTTCGAAAGGAGGGTATCAGGCAAACGTTATCTCAATCTCTCCGGGGCTGGAGAGTCGCTTCGCGTTGGTAAGCTCACCTTGAAGGGTAAGCATTGCCGCCTTGGTAAATCGGCAATACTACATGCCTTTAGCCACCCCGATTTCTCCAAGCAAAAAGTGATGATCATTGCGCCTCACGCCGATGATGCAGAGCTTGCCGCGTTCGGCCTATACAGCGAAAGCAGGGAGCCTGTAATTGTTACCCTGACCCAAGGCGAAATTGAGGCCGGCTATTACCGTCGTTTGGGGCTGGATACGGCTGCCGCTGCACGTTTAAAAGGGCGTTTGAGAACATGGAACAGCTATGCGGTGCCACTTTGGGGCGATGTGCCCATAGAGAATTGCGTTCAATTGGGATACTACTGCCTACAGTTGTCTGACATGCATGCCCATCCGGGCGAGGTATACGGCTCTCGTGAGTCCGAAGAGGCTGACATACGAGGCGCGCGCTACCTCAATAAACACTCTTTGCCGGGGGACGCCGACGGCCTTCCCACTTGGCAGAACCTGATTGCCGACCTGGTTGAATTGCTTGAGCAGCATCAACCTGAGGTGGTGGTCATGCCACATCCAGAGCTCGATCCGCATGACGATCATGTGCATGCAACGTTGGCTGTTGATCAAGCCATCGCCCAGAGCTCCTGGAAGCCCGGCGTGCACTTGCTTTATGCCAATCACTTAGCGGACAACGATCGTTGGCCTATGGGGCCTGCCAATTGTGGCGTCGCGCTTCCGCCCGCCATCGAACCATTACCTGCTTATGCTCCCTGGAGTCCCCTGCTGTCCTCCGCCACCCGAATCGACAAGGCCATGGCATTGTCGATGCAGCATGACTTGCAGATACCTCTGCCTTTCAAGAAGCGCCTGCGCCGGGTTATCCAGCGTTTTCTAGCAGGTCGCGTATGGCCAGCGATTGGCGAGGACGAGTTTTTTCGCAAAGCGGTACGGCGGCATGAACTGTTCTGGGTACGCCGACCCACAGCAGATGGCCTTCAGATGCCAAGCCTTCGAGTTGAGGTTTGACGCTAGTACAGCCGTTACCAGTTCGGTTTTAGACGTAAGGCTCGCTCTGCACAAAAGAAGTTGCTCAGTGGCCAGATGCGGTTTCATCTCAAGGGTAAGTGAACAGAACATGCAGTTCAGCATTGATAGCGATGTAACTCTGGTGGTAACCAGCTGCGGGCGGTTCGATCATCTGCGTAAAACACTCGAGAGTTTCGATAGGTTCAACACTGCTCCTATCAGGTCAGTCATTATCGTCGAGGACAGCGGCGATGGCGCCGTTCACATGACCCTTCCAGCGAGTTGGAAGGCAAATACCCAAGTTCTGTTGAACAGGCCGCGACTAGGGCAACTCGCTGCCATCGACCGGGCTTACGCACTTGTGGAAACGGCTTATGTTTTTCATTGCGAGGATGATTGGGAATTCTACCGGCCCGGTTTCGTTGAGCAATCGCTGAGCATTCTTCAGGCGTTCCCGGAAATCTTGCAGGTCTGGCTGAGAAGTTTTGCGCACGATTTCAGGGTTAACTACCCATTTCACATGCTCGGCGATCGGCTGGTGCTAGACGGTATAGCCTGTCACTACCTGCTATCCAGCGAACCGGCATGGCGAGGTTTTTCCTTCAACCCCGGCTTGCGACGTATGCGTGACTTCCAGAAGGTATCGCCGGTTGCCCGCTTCTCTTCTTCTGCTGAGGGCGAGTCACGACTGTCTCAGGAGTTTGAGGCGCTGGGTTACAGGGTCGTCATTCTTGAGTCCGATGCAGTCATTCATACTGGCGATGATGCGCATGTCTGGGCAGAGGCAGACCAGCAAAAACAACGTAAGAAACGAAAGAAAAAAATCGGTCGAGTTGTAGCTGCAGTTTTGTTGTTTTGCTTGGGGGGCGCGGTCGGATACCTTGGCCGTGGATCGATTTGATGTTGTCCTTAACGTGCGAATCGCGCCAATTGGGCTGGCTCCGAACTGCTTGTGCTGCATTGGCTTTCTGCGCGCTGTTTGCGCTTTTGGTAGGCCGGATATGGTGGTTTGGTGAGGCAAGCACGTGGGCCGGGTTCATACGCGCTACCTTGTTTCTCTGCCTGGCACTAAGCCTTCTCGATGCGAGCGTTTTCAGGCAATGGCTCAAGCAAAACTATTTGCTATGGGCCGCTGCAGCTTTGTTGGCCTATATCGCAGTGAGCAGCATATGGCTCGGTGATGGCAAAACCATGCGCCGCGTAGTGCTGGTTTCAGCGTTCTTCATTGCGCTTGCCCATGCCGCCCACCAGCGGCAGAGCCATTGGGCTGGGCTTATATCGGCGACAGGGATCGCTTCCGTAATGGCCTGTGCAGTAACCCTATGGGAGCTCTGGCACGCCGGCTCACTCGATTTGGGTAATCGTGCGGCTGCGATCAGCGATTCGGGCATCAAGGGGTTGGCTGAGTTCGAAAACAGCGTACTTGCATCATTACAGATGGCCTTCTCGTTGGTGTTGATCGTCTGGCTTTATTTGATCGCCCAACGCCGATCGATTCAGTGCTTTTGGTTGTTATGCGCCGTTGTCACTTCGGTTTATGTCTTCGGTACGCTAGGTCGGTCTGGATGGCTCGCTGCCGCGTTGGCGGTGATCGTGCTTGTTACGGTTCTAGCTACCAAGCAGCAGCGATACGCTTTCTGGGGGAGCGTACTCGTTACTGCGACCTTGGCCGTCGTTTTTTTTCATGAGCGCATCGCGTATGAATTATTCACCCGCCAGCTGACCCATCGGGATGAAATCTGGCGCATGGTGTTTGGCCTGATGCCAGGCCGATGGCTTCTTGGGTACGGTGCCGATGCAAGCATTGAGCCGTTATTGGGGGTGCGAAAGCTCGGCGGTTACGACGCCGTGATCAACCATGCACATAGCCTCTATGTTGAAGTGATCTTCAACTACGGCCTGCTGGGGCTTGCCGCATTTCTGGCGATATTGGCCGGTTCGATCAGACGGCTGTGGCTCTGTCGCAAGGATCCACTCAGCGCATTGTGGCTTTCGATCCTGTGTGGAGCCGCAGCCGCAATAGGCGTCGATTTCAGCTCTTTCCTGTCGACTCCCAACCTCGTCTGGCTATGGGTCTGGCTACCGGTGGCTTTTGCCTGCGCATTACCAAGTGCTCCTCTTCGGAGTGGTTCGAAGCAGTTCAAGGCTGGCGATCAGGGCGCCGCTGCCTGCTAAGCTATCCGTCTTAACTTAGGAGCCTATATGAAACTGTCCATGCCCCGTTTCGACCAAGCCGCCGTTCTGGTGGTCGGTGACGTCATGCTCGATCGTTACTGGCATGGCGGTACGTCGCGTATCTCGCCTGAGGCGCCGGTACCGGTGGTCAAGGTCGAGCAGATTGAAGATCGGCCCGGTGGCGCGGCCAATGTGGCGCTGAACATCGCGGCGCTGGGTGCGCCTGCTGCGCTGGTGGGTGTGACCGGTGAAGACGAGGCCCGTCAGAGCCTGGCCGACAGCCTCGCCGCGGCGGGCGTGAATACACATTTTCAGTGCGTCGAGGACCAGCCGACCATCGTCAAGCTGCGAGTGATGAGCCGCCATCAGCAGCTGCTGCGCATGGATTTCGAAGAGCCGTTCGATACCGACCCTGCTGCGCTGCTGGCCGACGTGGAGGGCTTGCTTGCTGGGGTCAAGGTGCTGGTGCTGTCGGATTACGGCAAGGGCGCGTTGAAGAACCATCAGGCACTGATCCAGGCTGCGCGCCGTCGCGGCATTCCGGTCCTCGCCGACCCCAAGGGCAAGGATTTTGAAATCTACCGCGGCGCGTCGTTGATTACGCCGAACCTGGGCGAGTTCGAGGCGATCGTCGGGCATTGTGCCGATGAGGCCGAACTGGTCGCCAAGGGTGCCGAGCTGATGAGCCGGCTCGAACTGGAAGCGCTGCTGGTCACTCGTGGCGAGCACGGCATGACTCTGCTGCGCCCTGATCACGCCCCGCTGCACCTGCCGGCCCGTGCCCGCGAGGTCTTCGACGTGACCGGCGCCGGGGATACCGTCATTTCGACTCTGGCAGCGGCCATCGCTGCCGGTGAGGAGCTGCCGCAGGCCGTGGCATTGGCCAATCTCGCTGCCGGCATCGTGGTCGGCAAGCTGGGTACTGCCTGTATCAGCGCACCCGAGTTGCGCCGAGCCGTGCAGCGCGAAGAGGGCTCCGAGCGTGGCGTAATGACCGTCGAGCAGTTGTTGACTGCCGTTGAGGATGCACGGGCAGAGGGCGAGAAAATCGTCTTCACCAATGGCTGTTTCGACATCCTGCATGCCGGCCATGTGACCTATCTGGAGCAGGCGCGCGCACAAGGTGATCGTCTGGTCGTGGCAGTCAACGACGACGGCTCGGTCAGCCGCCTGAAGGGGCCGGGGCGGCCGATCAACTCGGTGGATCGCCGCATGGCGGTGCTCGCCGGACTCGAGGCGGTGGACTGGGTGGTGTGTTTCTCGGAGGACACTCCGGAAAACCTGCTGGCTCAGGTTCGTCCCGATGTGCTGGTCAAGGGCGGCGACTATGGCGTTGATCAGGTGGTCGGTGCCGATCTGGTCAAGGTGTATGGTGGCGTGGTGAAGGTGCTGGGGCTGGTGGAAAACAGCTCGACCACCGCCATCGTCGAGAAGATCCGTAGCCGCTGAGTCTGAGTACGGACGCGGCACCGCCAGCGTATCGTCAGCCAAAGGTGGATAGCCGCTTTCCGTGGCTATCCACTTCGCTTTAACGGGCTATCGCCACCGGCCGTGCCGCCCACCAATCGCGCCAGCGAACGCGCTCGTCGCGCACTACCCAGCCTTCCTGCGGCGCAAAGCTTTCCGAGAGCCACAGGCCGCGGGTGTTCACTGGGCTGAACTGGCCATTGCGCAGTTGCAACAGCTGATCCTGTGGCTGGCCCTGATGCAGAGGAATCAGGTAGATATCGGGCCGGCTGCGCTCCAGTCGCGCGACCAGTTGGTCGTCTTCCAGGCGCTCATCGACATGAAAAAGACTGAGCTGTCGCGTCTCCTTCGGTAGCTCCATGCGCATGTCATAGACCAGCTGCAGCGATGCGGTCGGCAGGTGTACATAGGCGCGAGGACGTTCCATCAGCACCATGTTGCCGCACTGCACCGGGCGTGTGGCGCCGGATTGCGAGGCGAGCTTGAAGTGCACCGCCTCGCGGTAGTGCAGGCTGGCCTGGTACGGAGTGGGCAGCCAGGTATCGCCGAAACGCCCGGCAAGCCAGCCTTCAGGGGTTTCCAGTAGGCATTCTTCGGCGATCTCCTGGATGGCGGTAAGCAGCGGCAGGTTCAGCTCATGGGCTGGGATGTAGCCGGAAATTAGCTTGAGGACAACGTCACCACGGTCCGGCCGCTGCTGACGGACCAGCACCCAGTATTCGCGGCCCTGCCAACTCATGGTCAGACGTACCGACACGCCGAGATTGGCCAGTTCGATGGCAAAGCGGCCCGGATCGGAAACATCAACCGGGCGGCGGCGCTCGATCACTTCGCTGAAGTTCAACGGCCTGCCCAGACTCTGGTAGCTCAGGTTGTCCTGACTGGCCTCGACATAGAGGGGCAGGGTCTTGAATGCGGCAGGGCTCTTGCGCACCAGAACTCTTGGCATTCGGTTTCTCCTTGCGGCGAAGACAGTAACCGCGCGGTATCAGCGTAATAAGCTCCCGCGCAGCGGATGAACGTTGGCGCTAGGACCGTTTAGTTGCCGGTCAGAACGGCAGCAGCAGTCCGTACGTTAGCCGTCAAATGCTGCAGATTGATAGTGCCGATGATCGCGCCACTGACCCCAGGGTGGCTGAACAGCAACTCGAAGCTGCGGCGCACCGGGTCTTCACCTGGCTTGAGGCAGGCGTGGCCGCTGGCCAGGGCCTTCTTTATCAGAATGCCCTTACCGTGGGCTGCAGCGTAGTCGAGCACCGGTCGCTCGGCCTGCTCGTTGAGGTTGTAGGTGACCATTGCGCAGTCGCCCTGCTGCAGCGCCAGCAGCCCGCCATCCACAGTCTTGCCGGAAAGGCCGTAGCCGAGAATCTTGCCCTCGCGCTTGAGCTCGGCAAGGGTCTGGTAGACCTCGGCGTGCTGCAGGATGTCCAGATCGTTGCCATCGGAATGCACAAGCACCAGCTCGATGCGGTCGGTACGCAGGCGCTTGAGGCTGCGTTCGACCGAAAAGCGCGTGTGCGCGGCGGAAAAGTCGAAGCGCGACTGGCCGTTCTCGAACTCCTCGCCGACCTTGCTGACGATCACCCACTCATCGCGCTGGCCGGCCAGCAGAGGGCCCAGCCGCTCTTCGCTGACGCCGTAGGCCGGGGCGGTATCGATCAGGTTGATGCCCAGATCGCGGGCCAGAGCCAGCAGCTGGCGAGCCTGAGCATCGTCGGGAATGGCGAAGCCGCTGGGATATTTCACGCCCTGGTCACGTCCGAGCTTCACCGTTCCCAGACCCAGCGGCGAGATATTCAGGCCGGTGCTGCCCAGCGGACGGTGCAACTCATGCAGCGTTGCGTTCATGGCAGCAGTCCTTCCCAGAACGGCCCGGTCAACGGTGGTCGCGGCAGTTCCGGTAGCGCGGGATGCTGGCCGGGACGAATGCCGTCGCGGGCGAGGGCGGCTTCGACGCGGTCGGAAAAGTCCGGCGATAGCGCCAGCTTGGTCGGCCAGCCGACCAGCAGGCGGCCCTGCTCGGCGAGAAAGGCATTGTCCGGACGGGCGAGGGCCGATTGCGCAGGCTCGGCGCGGTCGATGCGCAGCGTCGCCCAGTGCGCTGCGGACAGGTCGATCCAGGGCACCAGCTCGGCCAGCTCCTTCTTCGCCGCGGCGATCTGGCGGGATTCGTCGCGTGCCACGCCGTCGGCTTCGGCGAGATCGCCGCCGAGATACCAGACCCACTCGCCGTCTGCCGCCGGATGGCTGGTCACGGTGATGCGCGGTTTGGTGCCTCCGCCCAGGCAGTGGGCGTAGAGCGGCTTGAGCGTCGGCGCCTTGACGATGACCATGTGCAGCGGGCGGCGCTGCATGGCCGGCTGTTGCAGGCCGAGCGAAGCGAGCAGCTCTGCCGTTCCGCCGCCGGCGCTGAAGACGATGCGCTGAGCGCGGATCTCGCGGCTGTCGACGCGCAGGCCGACCAGCTCGTTGCCATCGAGTAGCGGTTCGACCTGCTGGCCGGCGAGCAGGCTGTTACCGGCCAGCTCGGCCAAACGGGCGATCAGGCTGGGCACATCGAGCACCAGTTCGCTGAGGCGGTAGACCTTTCCTTTGAATTTAGGATGTTGCAGCGCGGGTGGCAGTTCGTCGCCCTTGACCTGACCAACCCGCGAGCGCACCGCCTTGCTGGCGAAGAAGCTGGTGAGGTTGCCGGCCAGGGTGCCGGGCGACCAGAGGTAATGAGCATCGGAGAGCAGGCGCACGCCGCTGAGATCCAGTTCGCCGTTGCCTTCGAGAGCCTCGCGCCAGCGCCGCGGCATGTCGGCGATGGCTTCGGATGCGCCGGTGAGGGCGCCGCTCAAGGCGTACTTGGTGCCGCCATGAATGATGCCCTGGGACTTCACGCTCTGCCCGCCACCCAGCGTTCCCTTGTCCACCAGCAACGTGGCAAAACCTTGTCTGCGCAGGCGCGCGTTGAGCCAGAGGCCGGCGACGCCGCCGCCAACGATCAGGACGTCGGTGCTGAGGGATTCAGGCATGTGCAGACCTCGGATAAGGAAACGGATGCGCAGTATAACTGCATGCAGTTCGCAGGGCGTTCAGTGGCCGGTGCTGCCGAAGAGCAGCTGAATGACCGCCACACCGGCGATGATCTGGGTCATGCCGAGCATCGCCGGCAGGTCCAGGTCCAGGTCCAGGTGCTGGCGATAGATCATCGCCGCAGCGATGCTGACCAGTACGATGCCCGGGCCCGCCCGGATGGCGTAGGCGATCCCCACCGGAATCGTCTTCACCACCAGCGCCAGCATCCAGAACGACAGGCTATAGCAGGGGCAGAGGGCGGCTGAAGCCGGTCTGGGCTTTCATCGAGATGGTGGCGACCACTTCGGCGCAGATGGCGATGGCCAGGTAAACGTAACCGGACATGGGAAATCCTGATCGTGGGCTGGAGAAGGTGAACTTCGTTCGGTCGCGTCCTCGCCAACTAGCTAGTCACTGCGGTGGTTGTGGCTCGCCGGCAGGCGGCT
Organism: Pseudomonas sp. E45-MNA-CIBAN-0222; assembly: GCF_040310405.1. Taxonomy (NCBI): domain Bacteria; kingdom Pseudomonadati; phylum Pseudomonadota; class Gammaproteobacteria; order Pseudomonadales; family Pseudomonadaceae; genus Pseudomonas; species Pseudomonas sp. E45-MNA-CIBAN-0222. The sequence goes on along the minus strand of NZ_JBEOPU010000002.1, from coordinate 161,947 downwards.
TGCTAAGCTCCGCGCCCATGAATCGCACCCTCTACACCCTTCTGTTCCATCTTGGCCTACCGCTGGTATTTCTGCGTCTGCTCTGGCGCGCCAGGCAAGCGCCGGCCTATTCGCGGCGTATCGGCGAGCGTTTCGCCTTCGGCCTTCCGCCGCTTCGCCCGGGCGGTATCTGGGTACATTCGGTGTCGGTCGGCGAGAGCATCGCCGCGGCGCCGATGATCCGCCAGCTTATGGCGCGCTATCCGCAGCTGCCGATTACCGTCACCTGCATGACACCGACCGGCTCGGAGCGGATTCAGGCGCTGTTCGGTGACAGCGTGCAGCACTGCTATCTGCCCTATGATCTGCCCTGGGCGGCTGCGCGGTTTCTTGACCGCGTGCGGCCGAAGCTGGCGGTGGTGATGGAAACCGAACTCTGGCCCAACCATATCCATCAGTGTGCACGCCGCGGCATTCCGGTAGCGCTGGCCAATGCGCGCTTGTCCGAGCGCTCGGCCCGCGGCTACGCGCGCTTCGCCCGCCTGACCGCGCCGATGCTGGCCGAGCTGAGCCTGATTGCCGTGCAGACAGAGGCTGAAGCCGAGCGTTTCCGCCAGCTCGGTGCGCGCCGCGAGTGCGTCGACGTGACCGGCTCGATCAAGTTCGATCTGACCATCGACCCGGCGCTGCTGGCGCGAGCGACGGAGTTGCGCGGCCAATGGGCGGCACTGGAGCGGCCATTATGGATCGCCGCCAGTACTCACGCTGGTGAGGACGAGATCATTCTCGCTGCTCATCGCCAACTGCTCAGCGAGCATCCGCAGGCGCTGCTGATCCTGGTGCCCAGGCACCCGGAGCGCTTTGCCTCGGTGTACGAGCTGGCGGGTAGGGAGGGGTTTTCCGCCGTGCGCCGCTCGACGGGCGAGGCGGTTGGTGCCGGCACCCAGGTACTGGTCGGCGACACCATGGGCGAGCTGCTGTTTCTTTACGCACTGGCGGATATCGCCTTCGTTGGCGGCAGCCTGGTGCCCAATGGCGGGCACAACCTCCTCGAGCCCGCAGCGCTGGGCAAGCCGATGCTCAGTGGTCCGCACCTGTTCAACTTTCTCGAGATATCGGTGCAGTTGCGCGATGCCGGTGCTCTGCGCGAAGTGCAGGATGCCGCGCAATTGTCTCTGACAGTCAGCGAGCTTTGGCGCGACCCGGATGTGGCAGAGCGTATGCGCAATGCCGGCCTCGGCGTGCTCAGGGCCAATCAAGGGGCGCTGGAGCGATTGCTGGCAGGTTTGGGGCGATTGCTCAGCTAGCGGTCGCGTCAGGCCTGGAAGGTAAAGCCTGCACGACTGCCGCCGCCGTCCGTGGTGCGCGAGCTTGGTGGGCGGAAGCCCACCCTACGGACCGGCCGCGTTGCAGCTTCACCTGCGGGTACTTCGTTTTGCTTGGCGGCGAGATTGGTGGGCTTGAGCCCACCAATCTGCGGGTCAATCAAACACAGCGGCTCTCTGATCAATAGTCAATTCGCACCGGCTGGCCGATGGTCTGCGGCAGGTCCGGCGGCAGGAAGTCGGTGTCCGGGTTGTAATCTGGCTTCAGATACTCTGCCAGCTGCTGCAAGTCGTCCGGGTTGAGTGTGCCGGCGGCCTGTTTCAGACGCAGGTTGTCGAGAATGTAGTCGTAGCGGGCGTTGTTGTAGTCGCGCACAGCGCCATACAGCCGGCGCTGAGTGTCGAGCACGTCGACGATGTTACGCGTGCCGACCTGATAGCCGATTTCAGTGGCCTCGAGCGCGCTCTGGTTGGAGATGATCGACTGCCGGCGGGCTTCGACCTGTTCGATATCCGTATTCACCGCCCGATGCAGGTTGCGTGTGGATTCGACCACTTGGCGGCGCAGGCTCTCACGCTGCTGTTCGCTCTGGCTGAGCTGGTAATAGGCCTCACGACTCTGCGAAGTGGTCAGGCCGCCGCTGTAGATCGGGATGTTCAGCTGCAGGCCAATGCTGCGTTGTTCGACATCGCCGGTATAGCGCGGCATGTCGAAGCCCGGAATACTCTGGGAATTGCTGAAACCCAGCGAGTCGTTGTCGCCCTTGCGATAGGACGCCACCGCATCGAGCGTCGGTGCATGGCCGGAGCGGCGCTGGCGCAGGGTTTCTTCCGCCGCTGTCACCGCGTAATTCACTGCCAGCAGGTTGAGGTTCTGCCGCGTCGCCGTATCGACCCAGGCCTTGGCTTCGTTGGGTACCGGGGCCAGCACCGGCAGGGTGTGGCGGATGCCTTCCAGGGCGATGTACTCGCGGTTGGTCAGGGTGAACAGAGCCTGGAAGGCATCGTCAACCTGGCGCTGGGCGATGGAGCGGTTGGCCCGCGCCGTATCGAACCCGGCCTGGGCCTCGAGCACATCGGTCTTGTCGGAAAGACCGACCTCGAAGCGTTCGTTGGCCTGGTCGAGCTGGCGCTTGAATGCGGCTTCTTCGGCCTTTACCGCGGCCAGGTTGTCCTGCGCGCGCAGCACGGCGAAGTAGGCCTGGGCGCTCTGCAGGATCAGGTCCTGCTCGGCGATGGAGTATTCGATTGCGGCCTGCTCGCTCACGGCTTCCGCGGCCTTGAGCTGGAACCAGCGATCAGCACGGAAGATCGGCTGGCTCAGCGTCGCCTGATAGGCTGTGCCGCTGCGCGACAGCGAGGTTGAGCCCATGCTGGTGTCGACGTCCGTCTCGGTATCGCTCATTTCGGCGCCGGCGCTGAAGTTGGGCAGCAATCCGGCACGCGCCTGGGGCACGATTTCCTGGCGGGCGCGGAATTGCGCGCGGGCCGCAGCCAGGTCGGCGTTGTTGTTGACGGCTTGCTGATAGACGCTGACCAGATCGGTCTTGCTGGCGAGGGGGATGGTCTCCTGCGCCCAGGCTGCTCCGGCGGTGAGGGAGGCCACGGCGAGAGCCAGGGGGAGTCTGCGCAGCATGTTGGGTCCATCCTGAATAGAGCTGATGGGCAAGGCTAAGCGGCAGGTGACGGGGGGTCAAGGTGCGTGTGCAAAGCACCGTGCGATGGGACTGCAGTCGCGCCCGAATGACCGAACGGTCGACTACTTTCGCCCTTGGCATGGCGTTCGTACTGGGTCTTGATTAGACTCGATGGCGTTCTTGTCGGGGTGCCTTGAAGCGAAGGCTGAGATCGGAAAGTTCCGGATCCCGTTGAACCTGATCAGGTTAAGGCCTGCGTAGGGAACAAGATGTGCTCGCCAGTCGTTCGGCCAGCTCTCTCAGCGCCAGTTCCGGCGCACCCGATGCCCTTGCCATCCGTGTTTTCAGGTTCGCTCCGACAATTCTCTAGGAGCCAGCCTGATGCGTGTAGAACAACAGAACCTGAGTGAATCCGCCCAGGTCGACCAGCAGTCGATCCAACCCTTCCCGCGCTCGCAGAAAGTCTATGTGCAGGGTTCGCGCCCGGATATCCGTGTACCAATGCGCGAGATCAGTCTGGATGTGACCCCGACCGACTTCGGCGGCGAGATCAACGCCCCGGTCACCGTGTACGACACCTCCGGCCCCTATACCGACCCGAACGTGCAGATCGACGTACGCAAGGGCCTGGCGGATGTGCGCAGCGCCTGGATCGAGGAGCGCGACGATACCGAGAAGCTACCGGGGCTGACCTCCGAGTTCGGCCAGCGTCGCCTCAACGACGCGGAGCTGACCGCCATGCGCTTTGCTCATGTGCGCCATCCACGGCGGGCCAAGGCCGGGCGCAACGTCAGCCAGATGCACTATGCGCGCAAGGGCATCATCACGCCCGAGATGGAATACGTTGCCATCCGCGAGAACATGAAGCTGACCGAAGCACGCGAGGCTGGACTGCTGAAGGATCAGCACGCCGGGCATAGCTTCGGCGCCTCGATCCCCAAGGAGATCACGCCGGAATTCGTGCGTGACGAAGTGGCCCGCGGTCGCGCCATCATCCCGGCCAACATCAACCACACCGAGCTCGAGCCGATGATCATCGGCCGCAACTTCCTGGTGAAGATCAACGGCAATATCGGCAACTCGGCGCTGGGTTCCTCGATCGAAGAGGAAGTGGCCAAGCTGACCTGGGGCATCCGCTGGGGCTCGGACACGGTGATGGACCTGTCCACCGGCAAGCACATCCACGAAACCCGCGAGTGGATCATCCGCAACTCGCCGGTGCCGATCGGCACCGTGCCGATCTACCAGGCGCTGGAAAAGGTCAACGGCGTTGCCGAAGACCTGACCTGGGAGCTGTTCCGCGACACGCTGATCGAACAGGCCGAGCAGGGGGTGGACTACTTCACCATCCACGCGGGTGTCTTGCTGCGCTACGTGCCGCTGACCGCCAAGCGCGTCACCGGCATCGTCTCGCGCGGCGGCTCGATCATGGCCAAATGGTGCCTGGCGCATCACAAGGAGAATTTCCTCTACACGAACTTCGAGGAAATCTGCGAAATCATGAAGGCCTACGACGTCAGCTTCTCGCTGGGCGACGGCCTGCGTCCGGGCTCAATTGCTGATGCCAACGACGCCGCGCAGTTCGGTGAGCTGGAAACCCTCGGCGAGCTGACCAAGATCGCCTGGAAGCACGACGTGCAGTGCATGATCGAAGGCCCGGGTCACGTGCCGATGCACATGATCAAGGAGAACATGGACAAGCAACTCGAATGCTGCGACGAGGCGCCGTTCTACACCCTCGGCCCGCTGACCACCGACATCGCCCCGGGCTACGACCACATCACCTCCGGCATCGGTGCGGCCATGATCGGCTGGTTTGGCTGCGCCATGCTTTGCTACGTGACGCCGAAGGAGCACCTCGGGTTGCCGAACAAGGATGACGTCAAGACCGGCATCATCACTTACAAGATCGCCGCCCATGCCGCCGACCTCGCCAAGGGTCATCCGGGCGCGCAGATCCGCGACAACGCGCTGTCCAAGGCGCGCTTCGAGTTCCGTTGGGAAGACCAGTTCAACCTCGGCCTCGACCCGGACACCGCGCGTGCCTTCCACGACGAGACGCTGCCGAAGGAATCGGCGAAAGTCGCGCACTTCTGCTCCATGTGCGGACCGAAGTTCTGCTCTATGAAGATCACCCAGGAAGTGCGCGAGTACGCCGCCGAGCATGGCCTGACCGACGAGCAGAAGGCCATCGAGGCCGGCTTCGCCGAGCAGTCCTCGCGCTTCAAGGATGAAGGGTCGGTGATCTATAAGCAGGTGTGACAACTGAAGGCATCGCGGGCCGGCAGTGACACCGGCCCGCGACGGCTCGGCTTAGAGATACTCGGGTTTCACAATGCCCTTGAGCTGTTCGAGCGGAATGAACAGCTCAGGGTGTCCGCTTGAGTAAGGGGCGATGCTGTACACATCGTACTTGAGCAGCACACTGTCCTTGAGCAGCGCGACATGAGCGGTTTGCTGGAACGGCCAGAAGTCGACGAACTCGGCGTCCTGATCGTGCTCGTTCTCTACCAGCCAGCGCTGATGCGCCTGGCGTGCGGCGCGCCAGAAGTTGCCCTCTTGCCCTGGGATCAGCAGATCTTCCAGCCGCAGTTCCTTGTTCCGCTCCCGGTCGTAGTTGATGAATCCACGGCCAGGCATTCCATGGGCTCCACCTACGTAGAGATAGCTGGACAGCTCGATAACCAGAATATCGCCGTGTTGTTCACGTAGTTTGGCCTGCAGGTAGCTGCTCCAGGTCGGCTCAGCCGTGCTCAGGAACTGCTCCTCATAACTCCGTAGCGATTCAGGTAGTCGATCATCCGGACCATTGATGGTCATCCGCCGCAGACGGGCATCGATCAGACGATTCAGTTCCGGTTCGTCGGCAAATTCCAGTGAGTCGATGTTTACCAGCGGGCAGCTTTCCTCTTTGCAACCCGCAGGTCGCTGTTCCGTAACGTTCTGGTGGACCTCGAGTGGGCGCTCGGAGGCGAAGTGCTGGCAGCCGCTCAGCAGCACGGCAAGGCTGCTCAGCATGATGAGATTGCGGATGGATGCGGTTGGATTCATGGTTCGTCCAGACATGACAGTGCGCTTTCGATTACCGACCAGGCGTGAAGTTCGTACAGTTCGGCCAACGGAGCTTTCTTCGACTAAGGTGGTCTGCAAAGGGCTGCGCCAGAGGCGATGCCGCGTTAGGATGGCCACGATGCCGCTCACGACGTGACGGTTGCAGTCATTCGCCGCCGCGTCCGGCGCGGATCAAACCGATATGAGTAGTACCCCATGAGCGAGACCTTCAAGCCCGGCCCGGATGATGTCGAGATCCTCCGACGAGAGCAATGCTTCAGCGGTTTCTACCGGCTGGAACGCCTGCACCTGCGCCATCGCCAGTTCAGCGGCAGCATGGGCAGGGAACTGACTCGCGAGCTGTTTGTACGCCACGATGCCGTTTGCGTGCTGCCTTACGATCCGCAGCGCGATCAGGTGGTGGTGATCGAGCAATTCCGGGTGGGTGCGGTGGGCAAGGTCGAGAATCCCTGGTTGATTGAGCTGGTGGCAGGCCTGATCGACAAAGACGAGTCGCCCGAAGAGGTTGCCCGACGCGAGGCGATCGAAGAAGCCGGCTTGGAGCTGGGCGAGCTTTTGCCGATCACACAGTACTTCCCGTCTCCGGGCGGCAGCGACGAGCGTGTTCACCTGTATGTCGGTCGCTGCAACAGTGAGGGCGCGCAGGGCGTCTTCGGCCTGGCCGAGGAAGGCGAGGACATTCGTGTGCACGTCTGGTCGCTGCAGGAGGCACTCGGCGCAGTGAACGACGGTCGTATCGACAATGCGGCAAGCATCATTGCACTGCAGTGGCTGGCCTTGAATCGCGAGCAGGTGCGGGGGGCATGGACATGAGAAGGACGCGCGAGCGCTACCGAGTCGATCTGCTCGAACTGCAGTCGGCCTGCGAGGCCAATTACCTGCGCCTGATGCGATTGCTGCCGGGCATGCGCAACGGTTGCGCCGCGCGCCGTATCGCCATCAGTCAGGGCGACCAGTTGCTCGGTGTACTGGTACTTGAAGTGCTTGAAGCCTGCCCTTACACCACGACCTTGCAGGTCAGTCAGGAGAATTGCCTGACTTGGCTGCCGGTGCCGAAGATGGAGGTGCGTGTTTACCACGATGCGCGCATGGCCGAGGTGATTCGCGCCGAGAATGCTCGGCGCTTTCGCGGTATCTATCACTACCCCAACGCGCAAATGCACCAGCCGGATGAGAAGAACCAGCTCAATCTTTTCCTTGGCGAGTGGTTGGGTCACTGCCTGGCTTGCGGGCACGAGCTCGAGCCGGTGCTGTAACCGCTCCAACTATTTCTTGCTGACCCACGCTGGCGCTTCGCCATCTTTGGCGTGTGCTGTACGGTTCTGTGATCCAAGCCCACATCCCGTGGTTTACCCTCCTGATGGGCTCCTACCATAATTCCGTTGCGTTTTAGCTCAAGGAGAAGGGTCTTGCCTGGTGCGTCCCTGACTGCTGTTGAAGATTCGGTATTGCTGGTGCAACTAACCGACAGCCATCTGTTTGCCGAGGCGGACGACAACCTGCTGGGCATGAATACCTGCGACAGCCTCAGGCAGGTGGTTGAGCTTGCCATTGACGAGCAGCCGCGCATCGACCTGCTGCTGGCCACTGGCGATCTGTCGCAGGATGGATCGGTGGCGTCCTACCAGCGTTTTCGCCGTACTGTAGAGCCGATCCTGGCTCCAGCCCGCTGGTGCCCAGGCAACCACGATGAGCTATCCGCGATGCGCGAGGCGGCGCATGCAAGCTCGCTGATGGAGCCAGTTCTGGATATTGGCAACTGGCGTGTGGTGATGCTCGATACGCTGGTGGCGGGTTCGGTGTTTGGCATGCTCCGCGGTGATCAGCTGGAGTTGCTCGAGCGCGCCCTGAGCGAGGCGCCGGATCGGCATCATCTGATCTGTCTGCACCACCACCCCGTTTCCATCGGCAGTCGCTGGATGGATGCCATCGGACTGCGAAATTCCGATGAGCTATTCACGGTGCTTGATCGACACAGCAACGTGCGGGCATTGCTCTGGGGGCATATTCACCAGGAGTTCGATCAGTTCCGCAATGGTGTACGCCTGCTTGCATCGCCGTCGACCGGTGTGCAGTTCACTCCGCAGAGCGAAGACTTTCAGGTCGACAGCGCCGCGCCGGGTTATCGCTGGTTGCGTTTACACCGCGATGGGCAGCTGGATACCGGAGTGTCACGGGTCAGCGGCATCGAATTTGAGATCGATTACACCGTAAAGGGTTATTGAACACCCAGTGGTTGGCGACTCGTTATGGCGCCAACTGGCCGTAAACGTGGTCGAGACGGTTTTTCTTTTCATCTTTCACCTGTTGGCTGGGCGTGACCTTCCAGGTCAGGTCGCTTGCAGAGGGCGACGGGTGCCTTGTAGCCTTGCCCTTTTTCAACGAACTGTATTCATGTCCAGTTACCCGCCTGCCATCCTTTATATCCATGGCCTCAACAGCTCACCTGCTTCACAGAAGGCGAGCCAGCTATCCGCTGCGCTGAAAAAGCTAGGCCTGGCTGATCGATTGCGGGTTCCTGCACTGCATCATCATCCACGCCAGGCCCTCATCCAGCTCGAAGCCTGCCTCGCCGAGCTCGGGCGCCCGCTGCTGGTCGGCAGCTCGCTTGGCGGCTACTATGCGACCCACCTCGCCGAGCGCCATGGCCTGAAGGCATTGCTCATCAACCCGGCCGTGACACCGCACCGCCGTTTCGACGGTTACCTCGGGCCGCAGACAAACCTCTATAGCGGGGAAGTCTGGGATCTTACCGAGGATCATGTGGCCGCTTTGGCGGAACTGGAAACCGCGCCGCCGCAGGATGCTGAGCGCTATCAAGTCTGGCTGCAGACAGGTGATGAAACGCTGGATTACCGTGATGCTGCACAGTTCTATCGTGGCTGTGCCTTGCGCATTCAGGCTGGCGGCGACCATGGCTTCCAGGGGTTCGCTGAGCGTCTGCCGGCGCTCTTGGCGTTCGCTGGCTTCGAGCCGAATAAGTGGTTGGAGCAGCTCTGACAGAAACATGTGCAGGCGGAGCAGGTCGATCTTCGCCACGTGCGACGCTTTATCCCGGCCGGTGCGCTGGTTTTTTCGCGGCCCTTAGCGGCTGATTGTTCAGAACATAAGGACAGTGCCAGACAGATGTCTTATACCGCAGAAGCCATCGAGGTTCTTTCCGGCCTCGACCCAGTGCGCAAGCGCCCGGGCATGTACACCGACACCTCGCGGCCCAATCATCTGGCCCAGGAAGTCATCGACAACAGCGTCGATGAAGCCCTTGCCGGTCATGCCCGCGCGGTTCAGGTGATCCTGCATCAAGACAGCTCGCTGGAAGTGATCGACGATGGCCGCGGCATGCCGGTTGATATCCACCCTGAAGAGGGTGTGCCCGGTGTCGAGCTGATCCTCACCAAGCTGCACGCAGGTGGCAAGTTCTCCAACAAAAACTACCAGTTCTCAGGTGGTTTGCACGGCGTTGGTATCTCTGTGGTCAACGCGCTGTCCACGCGCGTCGAAGTGACCGTCAAGCGTGACGGCAGCGAGTACCGCATGAGCTTTGCCGACGGCTTCAAAGCCACCGACCTGGAAGTCATCGGTAGCGTCGGCAAGCGTAATACCGGCACCAGCGTGCGCTTCTGGGCTGATCCCAAGTACTTCGATTCACCCAAGTTTTCCATCACTCGCCTCAAGCATGTGCTCAAGGCAAAGGCGGTCCTGTGTCCAGGGCTGAACGTCAGCTTCGAGGACAAGAGCACCGGCGAGAAAGTCGAGTGGCATTACGAGGATGGTCTGCGCTCCTATCTCGTCGACTCGGTCAGCGACTACCTGCGCCTGCCCGATGAGCCCTTTGTCGGCAAGCTGGCCGGAAATACCGAGGCGGTAGACTGGGCCTTGCTCTGGCTGCCGGAGGGCGGCGAAAGCGTTCAGGAGAGCTACGTCAACCTGATTCCCACGGCCCAGGGCGGCACCCACGTCAACGGTCTGCGCCAGGGTCTGTTGGATGCGATGCGTGAGTTCTGCGAGTTCCGCAATCTGCTGCCGCGCGGACTCAAACTGGCGCCTGAGGACATCTGGGAGCGCATCTCTTTCGTCCTATCGATGAAGATGCAGGAGCCTCAGTTCTCCGGTCAGACCAAGGAGCGCCTGTCGTCTCGCGAAGCTGCCGCTTTCGTTTCCGGCGTGGTCAAGGATGCCTTCAGCCTGTGGCTCAACGGGCATCCCGAGTTGGGTATGCAGCTAGCCGAGCTGGCGATCAACAATGCCGGGCGTCGTCTCAAGGCCGGCAAGAAGGTAGAGCGCAAGAAGATCACCCAAGGCCCCGCGCTGCCGGGCAAACTGGCCGACTGCGCCGGGCAGGATCCGATGCGCTCCGAGCTGTTCCTGGTCGAGGGTGATTCGGCCGGTGGCTCTGCCAAGCAGGCGCGGGACAAGGAGTTCCAGGCGATCATGCCGTTGCGCGGCAAGATCCTGAACACCTGGGAAGTCGACGGCGGCGAAGTACTCGCCAGTCAGGAGGTCCACGACATCGCCGTCGCCATCGGCGTCGATCCGGGTGCGGCCGATCTGGGGCAACTGCGTTACGGCAAGATCTGCATCCTCGCTGACGCCGACTCCGACGGCCTGCACATCGCGACCTTGCTCTGCGCTCTGTTCGTTCAGCATTTCCGCCCATTGGTCGATGCCGGGCACGTCTATGTCGCCATGCCGCCGCTGTATCGGATTGACCTGGGCAAGGACATTTTCTATGCGCTGGATGAGGCGGAGCGCGATGGCATCCTCGAGCGTCTGGTCGCCGAGAAGCGTCGTGGCAAGCCGCAAGTCACGCGCTTCAAGGGGCTTGGCGAAATGAACCCGCCGCAACTGCGTGAAACGACCATGGACCCCAACACCCGTCGGCTGGTGCAGTTGACCCTGGACGACTTCGAGGGAACCCGCGAAATCATGGACATGCTGCTTGCCAAGAAGCGCGCCGGCGACCGCAAGAGTTGGCTCGAATCCAAGGGCAATCTGGCGGAGGTGCTGGTTTGAGCCGCCGTTGGCTGGCACTGCTGTGCCTGGCTTCTGCGCCGCTTTGGGCCAACGAGCCGGCGCCCGAACTCAAATTGCTCGGCGAGTATCCGGTTGAGGGCATGACCGGCGGCAACCTGTCAGGGATGGCCTGGTGTGGCGACGCACTATGGGCTGTATCGGACCGTGAGGACGATGTTCTCTATCGTCTGGACACCAGTGTCTCGCCTTGGCAGGCAGAGCCTGAGCGCTTCGAGGCCGGCCCGCCGCCTCACAGCGGTTTGCCCTGGGGTATGCGCATGCGCGCCTGGCTCAGTGGACACGTGCGCGGTGGTCATCTGGATTTCGAGGGTTTGAGCTGCGATAGCTCGGGTAATCGCTATGTGGTCAGCGAAGCCCATGCGGCTGTACTGCGAGTCAGCCCGGCAGGTACTGCGGAATGGCTTCGCCTGCCCGACTCACTGGTTCGTCAGGCACGGGCCAGCGGTATGCTCTGGCACTTCAACGCCCTGTTCGAAGGCATCGCGGTAGACCCTAAGGCCGAGCGTATGTGGTTGGCGGCAGAGCGCGAGCGCCGTGGTTTGCTGGTATTGCATCGAAAGCAGAGCAGCTGGCAATGCACCGGTGGCTGCGTATTGATGGCTCAGGGCGGCCACCAGCAGCCGCCGGAAGCGTTAGGTGAGATGCCCGTCCCGCGCAGCTTTTCGGCCATCGCGTTCTTTGGCGACAAGTTGTTCGTGCTGGAGCCATCGGCCTACCGGATTTGCCGCCGCAGCCCGGCCACCGGAGCGGTCGAGCGTTGCTGGTCATTTGCCGCCGAAGCCTTGACCGAGGAGCGTCGCTACGGGGAACCCTATGGCAATGCCGAGGCGTTGTGGGTTGACGCCGAAGGCGCCTGGATTGGCGTCGATAACAATGGCAAGGCCCGTGGCGATGGAGAAAAGCGTCCGATCGTCTGGCGCTTCGCAGCGCCGAATGGCGGTTGGAGCGCGCGGCCGTGAGCCAGACCGCCGGGCGTCGCGCCGGGCGCGTGATGTTGGTGCTGGCCTGGGGTGCAGGTTTGTTCTTGGCCACCCGGTTCTTCGCGGCGTGGGAGGAAGGCCGAACCAATCCCAATCGCGAGCCGCTATCCTTGGTGCAGGGCGAGCAAATCGAGGTGCAGTTGACCGGTAATGCCCAAGGGCACTTCGTCGCCAGCGGGCGTATCAATGGCGAGTCTGTGACCTTTCTGCTCGATACCGGCGCCACGGATGTCGCCATCCCCGCCGAATTGGCCGAGCGCCTGGGTTTGCAGCGCGGTGCGGCGGTGATGCTGCACACTGCCAATGGCCAGACCACCGGCTATCGCACTGTGCTGTCGAGCCTCGATCTGGGTGACATTCGCCTGCGCGACGTGCGCGCTATCGTCGCTCCCGGCTTTCGCGGCGAGCAGGTACTGCTCGGCATGAGCGCCTTGAAACAACTTGAATTCACCCAGCGCGCCGGCACCTTGGTGCTGCGCCAGCAGTTACCGGAGAGGCGAGCTCAATGAGCGCGCTAATACAGGCCGCAGTGCCGGTGCTGGCTTCGCTGAACCTCGATGAAAGCTGCGACTTTTACACGGCGCGTCTCGGCTTTCATGTGTGTCTGCAAGCCTCTGACTATCTGATCATGATGCGCGATGGTGTCGAGCTGCACTTCTGGCTTTGCCCAGAGCGACACATTGCGCAGAACACCTCCTGTTATCTCCGTACCGGTGACTGTCAGGCGCTGTATCAAGAGTTCAGCCAACGTGGCTTGGCCCTCGATGCACCTGTTTTGCGGTCCTGGGGCATGAAAGAACTTTACGTCATCGACGCCCATGGCAATTTGCTCAAGTTCGGCGAGCAGCCTGTCGTGAGTCATCCAACCATTGCTGAAGAAAACTGCTGATGAGCGAAACCATCGACCTGAGCCTGGACGGCGTGGAGCGTCGCTCCCTCGCCGATTTCACCGAGCAGGCTTACCTCAACTATTCCATGTACGTGATCATGGATCGTGCGCTGCCGCATATCGGCGACGGCCTCAAACCGGTGCAGCGGCGGATCATCTACGCCATGAGCGAGCTCGGCTTGAACGCCGACGCCAAGCACAAGAAGTCCGCCCGGACTGTCGGTGACGTGCTCGGTAAGTTCCATCCCCATGGTGACAGTGCCTGTTACGAGGCCATGGTGTTGATGGCGCAGCCATTCAGCTATCGCTATACGCTGGTCGACGGCCAAGGCAACTGGGGCGCCCCGGACGATCCGAAGTCCTTTGCCGCGATGCGCTACACCGAGGCGCGTCTGTCGCGCTATTCCGAGGTGCTGCTCAGCGAGTTGGGACAGGGCACGGTGAATTGGGTGCCGAATTTCGATGGCACGCTCGACGAACCGGCGACGCTGCCGGCGCGCCTGCCCAACCTTTTGCTCAACGGCACCACCGGTATCGCCGTGGGCATGGCCACTGACGTGCCGCCGCACAACCTGCGCGAAGTGGCGGCCGCCTGCGTACGCTTGCTTGACGAGCCGGGCGCCAGTGTCGAGCAGCTCTGCGAGCATGTGCTTGGGCCGGATTTCCCGACCGAGGCGGAGATCATCACGCCGCGTGCGGATCTGCTGAAGATCTATGAGACAGGTCGAGGTTCCGTGCGCATGCGGGCCGTTTACCGTGTCGAGGACGGCGACGTCGTGGTCACCGCGCTCCCGCATCAGGTTTCCGGATCCAAGGTGCTGGAGCAGATCGCCGGACAGATGCAGGCCAAGAAATTGCCGATGGTCGCTGACCTGCGCGATGAGTCCGATCACGAGAACCCATGCCGCATCGTCATTATCCCGCGCTCCAATCGGGTCGACGTGGAAGCGCTGATGCAGCACCTGTTCGCCACTACCGATCTGGAGTCCAGCTACCGCGTCAACGCCAACGTCATAGGTCTCGACGGCCGCCCGCAGGTGAAAAATCTGCGCACGCTGCTTGGCGAATGGCTGACCTATCGCATCGGTACTGTACGCCGTCGCCTGCAGTTCCGTCTGGACAAGGTCGAGCGACGCCTGCACCTGTTGGAAGGTTTGCTGGTGGCCTTCCTCAATCTGGATGAGGTGATCCATATCATCCGTACCGAGGATCAGCCCAAGCCGGTGTTGATGGCCCGCTTCGAGCTCTCCGAACTGCAGGCCGACTACATCCTCGACACCCGCCTGCGGCAGTTGGCGCGGCTGGAAGAGATGAAGATCCGCGGCGAGCAGGACGAGCTGGCCAAGGAGCGCGAAAAGCTGTTGGCGCTGCTGGGTAGCGAAACCAAGCTGAAGAAGCTGGTGCGCAAGGAGCTGATCGAGGACGCCGAAACCTACGGCGACGACCGTCGCTCGCCGATCGTCGAGCGTGCCGAGGCGCGGGCGTTGTCGGAAAATGAGCTGCTGCCTTCCGAGCCGGTTACCGTGGTGATCTCCGAAAAAGGTTGGGCGCGCTGTGCCAAGGGCCACGATGTCGATGCCAATGGGCTTTCCTACAAGGCCGGCGACGGCTTCAGGGCAGCCGCCGTCGGGCGCTCGAATCAGTACGCAGTGTTCATAGACTCCACCGGCCGCAGCTATTCGCTCGCGGCGCACTCGCTGCCCTCGGCACGTGGACAGGGCGAGCCGCTCACCGGACGCCTGACGCCGCCGCCGGGTGCCAGCTTCGAATGCGTAATGCTGCCCGACGACGACGCGCTTTATGTGATCGCCTCGGATGCCGGATACGGTTTCGTCGTCAAGGGTGAGGATTTGCAGGCCAAGAACAAGGCGGGCAAGGCTCTGCTCTCGCTGCCCAAGGGTTCCAAGGTCGTTGCACCACGGCCGCTGGCCAGCCGTGATGACGACTGGTTGGCCGCTGTGACTACCGAGGGCCGCCTGCTGGTGTTCCCGGTGCGCGATCTTCCGCAGCTGGGCAAAGGCAAGGGCAACAAGATCATTGGCATCCCTGGCGAGCGGGTTGCCAGTCGCGATGAGTACCTGATCGACCTCGCCGTGCTGCCTGCTGGCGCCACCTTGGTGCTGCAGGCCGGCAAGCGCACGCTGTCGCTCAAGGCCGAAGATCTGGAGCATTACAAAGGCGAGCGTGGTAGGCGCGGCAACAAGCTGCCGAGAGGCTTCCAGCGCGTCGAGGGTCTGCTGGTCGAAGTGTGACAATGTGCATTGGCGCTGGAATCGACGGCCGGTTTCACGGAAGATAGCGGCCTTTCCAGCCTGCGGCGTTTTGCCCGCTGCTTCATTTGCGTCGGCTAATCCGATTGTCCGGCGCGCCATGCATGAGGCATCGGTGCCTTAGAAGGCCGCTAGCGGCCTGAACTTTGGTGTTATTACGGTAATGATGAACTTGCTGCGTGTTCCGACTGTTTTGTTGCTGGCCAGCATTGGTTTGTCCGGTTGTATCGGCTTGCAACCTGCGCCGATGTATCGGCTCGACAGCGGCACTACCGAAGTGCCGGAGCGAACCGATGGAGCCTCCGTGTTGCTGGCGCCTGTCACGCTTGCCGATTATCTACAGCGCGATGCACTGCTTCAGCGTCTGGCTGACGGTAGTCTGGCCGGTGATGTTCAGCAGGCCCGTTGGGCCGGCAGTCTGAAGGCCGATATCGAGCAATTGCTGTTGCGGCAACTGGCTTGGCAGCTGGATACCCAGAGCCTGGTGCTTGGCCCGGCCGATGAAGGTTTTGCGCCGGAGGTGCAGATCGAGCTGTCCATCACTCGCCTCGACTCCGGTCCGCAATACCCCGCCGTACTCGAAGCGCAATGGCGGCTGCGGGACAAAGCGGGCAAGCACCTGGGCAGCCGTCTGGTGCGACTGCAGGAAGAACATCAAGGTAGCGCAACCGATCAGGTGCGTGCACAGAGCCTGTTGTTGCAGCGCCTGAGCGAGATGGTAGCGGGGGCGGTCGAGCCTGCGCTGGTCGCCAAGACGCCACCCAAGCCGGCGCCCGCCAAGCCACAGGTGAACAGGTCTGCTGAAGCGCCGGTGCCGCGCATTCCGGCGGCCGAGCCGATTCGTACCGATATGGAAGTGTTTCGCTTCTAAGCGAAGCCCAACGGAAAACTGCGGTTATCTGCTGCAGCAAAAAAGCCCGATCAGGCCAGCGCTAGTCGCTTCCCGTCGGGCTTTTTTGTGTCTCTCGGATGAGCGCTGTTGCGGCCGGTAGGGCTCCTGCTATCACCAGCGCACGCTGCTGGGCGCGAGCGCTGGTGTGCATTCCGGATCAGTGAGGGCGATTGCGCAGTTCGTGCATACGCGCCAGCTGGCGCTCCAGCAGCGAGGGGTAGGGTTCCAGTAGCCGCTCCACACAGCAGGCGCCTTCCGGGCTGGCGATCGGGCGGATACGGGCACGCTGCTGAATCAGCGAATCTTCACTGATGCTGCGCTCGACCAGCAGCAGGTTGCGGCTGTGCAGAGACATATCCAACGCTGCCTGGGCCGGCTCGCTGAGTAACAGGTCGCCCTGACTGAGATCGACCAGGTTATCGCCGCGAGTCAGGCCGAGCTGCAGCTGTAGGGTAATTCCGCTGTCAGCAACCTCGATCTGCAGCGCGTGGCCAAGAGCCCGCATCAGTTCACCGCAGCAGATCGCGTGGGTGAGGTAATTCTGCTCGTCGTCCTGGCTATGGAACAGCATCAGGCTGCTGCCGTCATTGAGCGTGTGCAGCTCGGCCTGGTAGAGGGTGGCGGCCTGTTGCAGGCAGTCGCGATAGCGTTGCAGCAACTCGGTCAGGCGCGGGCGGGGCAGGCGGCGCAACTGCTCCTGGCCGCCAAGCTGGATGGCCAGCACGGCACTGCAGCTTGGGCGTGGCGCTGCGGGTTGTGCGACTTTGGCCGCTACGGGCGTAGCGTCGAAGATCACTTCGTCGTCAAGCACCTCCAGCTCGTCATCGGCGCTTGTCGATAGCCGTGGCGAGCGCCTTGGCTCGTCGTCCAGTTCCATATCAAAGCGCTCGAATTGCGGCGCGTAAGACTGGTCCGAGGGCGAGTGCTCGTCACGCTGGTCGAAATAATCATCGTCCAGCGCATCGCTCATATCCAGCTCCGGCTCGGGCTTCTCGGGTACCAGGCGTGCCTGCAGTTGGCGTGCAAGGTCGCCGATCTCGTCCTGCCGTCCTGCACCCGGGGCGGGATCATCCGGATCGCGCAGCCACAGGCGTAGCTGCATCAGCGGCGTTGCCAACTGTCTGCCCAGGCGTAGGCTCAGTATCAGTGTCAGTGCGAGCAGAATCAGACTGAGCAGGCCCATGCTCTGAAGGCTGATGGTCATCGGTTGCTGGAACTGCTGCATATCCAGGCTAACGCGCAAGTGCCCGGCTATTACTTCCTGGAAGCTGATCGGCGTCGAGTAAAGGCCGTTGTCGTCACCGAGCAGGCCCTGCTGAGGGCGAGTGCCGGATTCGGCGAGCACGCGGTTGTCCACGCTATAGATTGCGGCGTGGGCGACCAGCGGGTTCTTCACCAAGTTACTCAACAGCACGTTGAGGCTGAGGATATCGTTGGCGACCAATAGATCAGTGGCTGATGCGGCTGTCTGGGTGACCAGGCTCTGGCCGAGGGCGTCGGCCTGCTGCTCCATGGCATGCTTGAACTGCATGCCGATCACCCACGCATAGATGACCAACGCGAGTGCTACGAGCAGCAGCGTATGGCTGGCAATACGCAACACCAGCGGCACACGATGCTGGCGCACTGCGCGATAGACCATCAGGAAGAAATTATCTGGCTTTACGGATGCGGGCCGGTTCACAGAGCGCGGCTCTTCTCGTCGGGAATTTGCCGAGCAGTATACGGAAAGCGCAGGAGGCGCTGAAGGTCTGCGACGGTAAGCTGACGAATTGCGTCGAAATCCTCGACTTGCGAGTTGGCAGGTTCCACCGAGCAGGCACATGGTAGAGGTGTGGGCGCTGTCCAGCGTGCAGACCAGCTGATGTAGAATGCCAGCCTTCATTGCCTGCCATGGGAGCTGCGCCTTGCGCGAAATCGTCCTGATCAATATCACTGGAGAAGATCGTCCAGGTCTTACAGCCGCCATCACTGGTGTGCTCGCCCAGGGTGGCGTGACCATTCTCGACATCGGCCAGGCGGTGATCCATGACACCCTGTCGTTCGGCATCCTGATCGAGATTCCGGATAACGAGCGCGCCTCGTCGGTGCTCAAGGACGTGCTGTTCATGGGCTACAAGCATGACCAGCAAGTGCGCTTCACGCCGGTGGCCGAGGCCGACTACCAGCATTGGGTTGCCGGGCAGGGCAAGTCCCGACATATCGTGACCTTGCTTACGCGCAAGGTCACTGCCGAGCAGCTGCAGCGAGTCAGCTCGATCACCGCCAAATATGGCCTCAACATCGATCATATCGATCGCCTCTCCGGGCGCATGCCGCTGGACATGCCGGAGGAGCTGGGCAAAGGCTGTATCGAGTTCTCGGTGCGTGGCGAACCAGCTGATACTGCGGCCCTGCGCGCTGAGTTCCTCAGCGTGGCGCAGGAGCTCAACGTCGACATCGCATTCCAGCGCGATTCGGTCTACCGGCGTAACCGTCGTCTGGCGGTATTCGACATGGACTCGACGCTGATCGAGGCCGAGGTGATCGACGAGCTGGCCAAGGCGGCCGGTGTAGGTGAGCAGGTCTCCGAGATCACCGAGCGCGCGATGCGTGGCGAGCTGGATTTCCGTGCCAGCTTCAAGGAGCGTCTGGCGCTGCTGGAGGGCTTGTCGGAGGACGTGCTTGTCGATATCGGCGCCAGCCTGCGCCTGACCGAGGGGGCCGAGGTGCTGTTTGCCGAACTCAAGCGCCTGGGTTACAAGACGGCAATTCTGTCCGGTGGCTTCAGTTACTTTGCCAAGCAGCTGCAGGCCAAGCTAGGCATCGACTACGTGTTCGCTAACGAGCTGCAGATCGAGAACGGCAAGGTCACCGGCGTGGCGGTCGAGCCTATCGTCGATGCGCAGCGCAAGGCCGATCTGCTACGGCAGCTGGCGGAACAGGAAGGTCTCTGTCTGGAGCAGACCATTGCGGTGGGAGATGGCGCCAACGACTTGCCGATGCTGGGCCTCGCCGGGCTTGGCGTTGCCTTCCGTGCCAAACCACTGGTCAAACAGTCGGCCAAGCAGGCCATCTCCACCCTGGGTTTGGACGGTATCCTTTATCTGCTGGGCTTCCGCGATCGCGAAGGCACCGAATAAGGGCAACTGCCAGCGGCAAGCCCCTGGAAAGAAAAGCCCTGGGCCTGTTTCGACCCAGGGCTTTTTACTGCCGCCCGACACTTCTGGCTTGCAGCTGGTTCAGGGCTTGATTGCCACTTTCAGCACGCCATCGCGCTGATTGGCAAACAGGTCGTACGCCTTGGTAATGTCGTCCAGGCCATATTCATGAGTGACCAGCGGGCCAAGGTCGACACGCCCGGATGCGACCACGTTGAGCAATCGCCGCATGCGCTCCTTGCCGCCAGGGCAGAGCGAGGTGACGATCTTGTTGTCGCCCAGGCCTGCATGGAAGGCGCCGAGCGGAATGGTCAGATCGCTGGAGTAAACGCCGAGGCTGGATAAGGTTCCGCCCGGTTTGAGCACCCGCAAAGCGCTCTCGAAGGTGGACTGCAGCCCGAGCGCTTCAATCGAGACATCGACACCGCGCCCCCCGGTGAGCTTCAGCACTTCCTCCACTACGTCCACGTTTCTGAAATTCAGTGTGACGTCAGCGCCCATCTTTCTGGCAATGTCCAGGCGTGCATCGACGCCGTCGACTGCGATGATGGTACCGGCGCCTCGTAGCCTGGCACCTGCGGTGGCGCAAAGGCCTATGGGCCCCTGAGCGAAGATCACTACGACGTCGCCGATCTTGATGTTGGCCGCCTCGGCACCGGCGAAACCGGTCGACATGATGTCAGGACACATCAGTACCTCCTCGTCAGTCAGGCCATCGGGCACAGGCGCCAGGTTGGCCTGGGCATCGGGTACGAGTACATACTCGGCCTGAGTGCCGTCGATGCTATTGCCGAAACGCCAGCCGCCCATGGGCTTGTAGCCGTGGCAGGAGCAGCCGCCGTCCTGTGAGGGCAGGCCGTCCTGACAGGCATAAGAGGTGAAGCTTGGGCAGATCGCGCCGGCGATCACGCGCTGGCCTTCCTGATAGCCCCTTACGTTGCTGCCGAGCTTTTCGATAACGCCCACCGGCTCATGACCGATGGTCAAGCCGGCGGCGACCGGGTACTCGCCTTTGAGAATGTGCACGTCAGTGCCGCAGATGGTGGTCGTGGTGATGCGCATCAGCGCATCGTTGGGGCCAATCTCCGGGATGGGTTTGTCCTGCAGTTCGATGCGGCCCGGCTCGACGAACACGGCAGCTTTCATCATGACCATGGTGCGGTTCCTCTTGGACGTGAAGACGTCCAAGCACTCTAGCCCAACGTTGTGGTTGGCCAGTGATCGTGGTCAATTGGAGGCGAAAGGGGGATGGATGGGCCGGTAGACTGCGCCGGCCCAAGCCGGCATCACTACTCCTCGTCGGAGGAGAAGTTGTAGTCCATCGACTGACTAGGGCCTTGCAGGTAATGGCCCTGAATGTAGCTGACACCCGCCTGCCACAATGTGGCGAGCACGGTGGCGCTTTCCACGAACGGTACGATGCTCTGTTTCTGTTGTTCGTGTAGATCTGCGAGCAGCGTCTTGAGCGCTTCCTGATTCTCTTGGCGGGTCAGGTCCTGCGTGTAAGAGCCGTCGACCTTGATGAACTCGGCATCCAGATGCTTGAGCGTGTTGAACGGGTTGAGCACGCAACCGAACTGGGCCAGGGCGATGCGGCATCCGAGACCGGTCAGTCCCTGCACCAGCGCTTTCGCCTGCTTCAGATAAGCCACGGCGTCGGCTTCACCGAACTCGAACGCCAACGAGTCACCGGGCAGGCGTGACGCCTTCAGTACGACACCGAGCCAGGGCAGCAGGCTGGGGTCCTGAATGCTGGCGGCAGACAGATGCAGGAAGAGGCGCGTGCTGTGCCCTTTGGAGCGGTGGTCTGCCAGTAGCTTGATTGAATTGAGGATCACCCAGCGATCAATCTTGGTTGCCAGGCCGACATCACTGGCAGCGCTGAGAAACTCGTTCGGCGGCACTTCCACGCCCTGCGGATCAAGCAGTCGCAGCAGGACTTCGTAATGCTCGAAGCTGTCGCCGCGCAGGCTGATGATCGGTTGGAAAAGCAGGCGGAAACTGTTGTTTTCCAGAGCCTGTCTGAGCAT
Source organism: Pseudomonas sp. E45-MNA-CIBAN-0222 (assembly GCF_040310405.1). Lineage (NCBI taxonomy): Bacteria > Pseudomonadati > Pseudomonadota > Gammaproteobacteria > Pseudomonadales > Pseudomonadaceae > Pseudomonas > Pseudomonas sp. E45-MNA-CIBAN-0222. Next base: position 140,699 of record NZ_JBEOPU010000002.1, on the reverse strand, counting down.
CGCGACGATATCACCGCGATTTGCCGCTGCGGCTAGTTCGTCGGCCGGGTTGAATATCTTTAGCGCGTTGCCGTCGCTCAACTCGTCGGCGCAGCGGTGGGCGCGCTCAATGGCATCCTGAGCCTTGGCAGTTTTCTCGTCCAGCCCGGCCACGCCAATGCTAAGGGTGGTCTGCACGGTTCGCCCGCCGACATCGAGCAGAAGCCCGTCGACCTTGCTCAATAGCTTGCGCAGTTCCGGTTCGGCCTGTTGCGGGTTAATTCCGGGCTGCAAGACGGTGAACACGTCATCGGCAAAGCGCGCGAGCTGGGTTTCGTTAGCGAAGTGGCCTCGGAGTAGGGTGGCCAGCTGGCTCAGCAGTTGGTCGGAGTCCGCCAGGCCGATATCGGCCTGCAGCGCAGCGAATCGATCGACTCGGATGTAGGCAAGACTGGCACTTTGCCCAGCATTAACCGCGCGCTCGACTGCCACGTCCATCACTTCAAGGAAGCTGTTGCGATTGAGCAGGCCGGTCACTGGGTCCTGGCTGCTGATCTCACGCAGCTTCTGCAGCTCGGCGCTGTCGTTCTCAGCGCGTATGACGACTTGAATGCAGGGTTCGCCGTCATAGGCCGCCGGCGAGAAATTCATGCGGGTTTTCAGGGTTTCGCCATCGGCGCGAACACCACCACAGGCCAGCTCTGCGGTACCCTCGAGGGTGTGGTAGTTTTTCAGGAAGGTCTTGAAACGGCTCTGGTCGGTGCTGCTGATCAGATCGATCATCGGCATGCCTTCGAGATCTTCCGCATCGACATAGCCGAACAGCTCGCGATAGGCGCGGTTGACGTAGATGTGCATGCCGTCGTGCACATAAGCGATCGCATCTACCGAGCTGTCGAGCAGCAATTGGCAACGCTTTTCGGCTTCACGCAAGGCTACTTCCGCCGAGCGGCGGGCCCGTCTCTCTTCGAGATTGGCCAGTTCGCGATTAGCCACCAGCAGCAGCCACTCATCCTCACCCTGGGGCAGGGCATCCTGGGCGCCGAGCATGAGCGCTTCGGTGATCGCTTCGGCGTCGTTGTCAGTGGTGAGTTGGATGATCGGAATATCCTTGGCCTGCCGGCGAATAGCGCTGATCGCTTCGCTAGGATCGAGGTTTTCGCTTTGCGGCGAGCTGATCAGCAGATCCCAGGTTTGTTTCAGGGCTTCTGCAAGGTCGTCGCTGGAAGTGAGTCGATGCACTCGTGTCGCCTGTCCGGCATTGCGGAAGAGGCTGACCAGACGTTCGGCTTCGTTCTGCGAGTCTTCAAGGATCAGCAGGCGGATGGTTTTCTTTTGCAGGGCCATGTTCAGGGTCTGTTGCCAATTCGTCGCGTGCCACGTTGCAGTGCAAACCGAAGGGCTGGGGTTGCGCTTACGCGGTGCTGCGTTATTCGTCGTTCATTTGGGGTGACCAAACTTCTCTCCTCATGCCGTGCTCCGCACAAAAACGGACTCCGGCGCGGCCGTGAACGAAATGGCAATGGTCCCTACCGCTCAAGTGCGCGCCGAGGCGGCGCAGGCAGGCAAGAATGCGAGATCCGGCAATCTACAGCGACTTCCAAAGTGAGTCAAAATCTTCATCCCCGCCCGCTGTGTGGGTTTTCCAGCCTGTGACAGGTGTCTCTCGCTCTGGCGCGAGCTGACCGATCAAGCGGTAGTCGAACTGATTGTAGTTGCCAGTATTGGACCGCCGCCGGTTAAGTACGGCTCGTTGTTCTTCGCCGTTACGGTTGATCTGCACCTTGTGGCCTTCCTGGAATGGCAGGCGGGGCGCTATCAGCGTTGCCGGCTGCGAGATGGCGCTGATTTCCGGCAGCAACAGTGCGCGGAGGTACTCGCTGCCCTGGTCGACCTTGCGAAGCAGGCGTAGGCCACATGGTTGAGCCTGCGGTGCGATCAGCTCGACGCCCATTTGCGTGTTGCCGCCTCGTACCTGACGGATCCAGCGCACCAGAGCGATGCTCCAGGTCTGCGCGTTACCGTCACGTAATCCAAGCAATTCGCCCGCCTGCAGTTGGCTGGGCACTTCTCCGTCCCATGCCAGGCAATAACCGCCGGGGCTATGGTCAACCAGTTGAACCTGAAAGACCGGATGACTTTCTGCTGTGGCGTTGTTCTTGGGGCTATTGCTTGGAGCAGCAGTTTTGGCCACGGGCGCGGTCTGCGCCATATCGGGTCTGACAAATTCGATGTGGTCGTGGCTCGGTAACAGCTCCATTGTGCTGCTCTGGGCATCGAATGCATTGGCCCATACGTCCGCTGCGCCGTTGTGCAGCTTGTAAACAGCACGGTTCGAGGTGCGAGGTAGCTCCAGTACTTCATTGAAAGGACGCTGTCCGGCGAGCTGATAATGCAGCGCGGTCATGCCGATGCACAGGTTGATCGTGCCCTGTGCGGGTATGCGCTGGAAGGTGCGCTCGGAGATGGCGCCCCATGCGGAGCTAAGGTGTCGCAATAGATCGTCATCAAGGCCGGCCGCCGCTGGTAGGCGTGTCAGGCGGCGGTTGTCTGGGGCCAGGCGCAGGTGCTCTTCGATGACGTCGACGAGCGTTCGGGTATCGATACCCAACAGGTTTTGCTGATCCCTGTCGGTAAAAAGTGATCGGTAGCGTGGCGGTCCGTCAACCACCGGCGACAGCAGGAACAGGCCGCTGGCAGCGCTGGCCGCCTGGATATGGACCAAAGCACCCCACGCCTCCAGCGCTGCGGCCAGCTTGCCGATGCTCTGCTGGCGCATCTGGTTGCAGCGGGCGCAACCAAGCAGCAGCGATGCCAGATAGCTCTGCTCTGCGCTAAGGCCTTGTGCGTGTCGTGCTAACGGGTCCCGGACCAGCAGGCGTTCGGTACCTTGCTCGACGGCCAGTTGATAGAGCTGATGAAGTTCGAGCCACAGACCAGGCGCTGCCGGACCGTAAAGTTGCGTGGAGCGTATCAGCAAGGCGCCAAGACTGTGGATGGCACGCTGTAGTGCAACTGACAGCAATTGATGGCGGTCGCGATCAGGCTGGGATACCACGCGGACAACGATCAGCTTGTAGCCGACGGCAAGGTGGTTCTGTAACGCCTGGCAGAGCCCGGCGACTTTACGCGGTCGCTCGCTGAGCACGATGGGCTGGTTGACATAGTGCTTTTCCAGCTGCGTGCAGACGAAGTGCACGTCCGGCCGCAGCAGCTCCAGCATTTGCAGTCGGGTGTCCGAGGCAATACGCAGCTGATTGAGCTCGATCAGGGCTTGGTAAAGCTGTCGCGCGGTCTCACCGATGTTGGCTTTCGGTAATCCGGCGAGCCAGCCAGTGACGCCGCGAACGCTAGCGTCGCAGAAGGACAGTGCCTGCTGGGTCGGTGCGGGTGCGCGCAACAGCAGATGGTGGCTCTGTCTATCCAAAACGGGCAGGCTCCGCAGCGGTCAGGGCATGGGTGAATGTGAACTCTATCAATATCTGCCGGGATGGTCAGGACTGAATGATGGCTTATTGATATTAGCCGACATTCGGCAGCTGTCGGCTACCGAATGTCGTGTTCACCCTGTCAGGGCTGCTCGACTGGCTCAACGGGCGCTGTGCTAAGGACCGCTTGCCCAAGCGCTTCGCCCATGCAAACGGGGCTCAGAGCACCCAGCTGCTCGGCCCAGCGCACCTTGTCCGGCCCGAACAGGAGAACCACGGTCGAGCCCAATTTGAAACGACCCATTTCCGCACCTTTCTCCAGATGGATAGGCGCGCGCGCTGCTTCGTCGTAGCGGAACGTCTTCAGGCTGCGCTTAGGCGGCGTCACCAGCCCCGCCCAGACGGTTTCGATACTGGCAACGATCATGGCGCCGACCAGGACCATGGCCATGGGGCCGTGCTCTGTGTCGAACAGGCAGACTACGCGCTCATTGCGAGCGAAGAGCTCCGGCATGCCCTGAGCTGTCACGGTGTTGACCGAGAAAATCCGCCCCGGGACATAGACCATTTCGCGCAGTGTGCCGCTGACCGGCATATGCACGCGGTGGTAGTCCTTGGGTGACAGATAGACGGTAGCGAATGCGCCGCCCATGAACGGTGCGGCACGCTGATGGTCCCCGCCAAGCAGCTCCATGGCGCTGAAACTGTGGCCCTTGGCCTGGAAGATGCGGCCTTGTTCGATCCGCCCCAACTGGCTGATGGCGCCGTCGCAGGGGTTGAGAATGGCGCCTGGGGTGCTGTCCAGCGGGCGGGCCCCATCCTTCAGTGCACGGGTGAAGAACGCGTTGAAGTGCTCGTAAGCGGTCGGATCTTCGGTCACCGCTTCACGCATATCGACCTGAAAGTGGCGGACGAACCACTTGGTAAATGCGTTCTTCACCCACGGCAGGCGGCATTCGGCCAGACAGCCGGCCAGGCGCGAAATGAGGTGATGGGGCAGCACATACTGGCTGATAACGAATAAGCGATCTTTCATGTTGGACCTTTTCATTGCTGCACCGGGGTGTCAGGCAGGTTGCCCCATTCGGCCCAGGAGCCGGCGTAACCCTTGACGCGGGGATAACCTAGAGACTTCGCCAGAAGATAGGTCAGGCCCGAGCGGTGGTGGGTTTGGCAGTGGGTGATGATTTCTTTTTCCGGGACGATGCCCAGCCCCTTTAATTGCTCGGCTATGTCTTCGCGAATGCGCAGCGCGCGGGCAGGGTCCATGGCAGCTGTCCATTCGAAGTTGACAGCCCCAGGAATGTGACCACCGCGTGCGGCAAACAGCTTCTCGCCGCGGTACTCGGCAGGCGAGCGCGCGTCCCAAATTACCAGGTCATCGTCGCCAAGACGGCTCTCGATGTAAGCGCGAGTTGCTGTGGGCGCATCGTCCAGCGTCAGGCTGAGTTCCGCTGTGCCCGCCTCGGGTACTTGCTGTGTCACCGGGCGGCCATCGCCCAACCAGGCGTGCAGGCCACCGTTGAGATAGTGGTAGCGGTGATGGCCAATCACGTCGAGCAGCCAGATGAAGCGCCCGGCCCAGCCGCCCCCCTCGTCGTCATACACCACGTAGACCGCGTCGGGACGATGGCCGAGCGCGCCGAACAGGCTTTCGATCTGTCCCAGGCTAGGCAGTAGTCCAGGTGCAGGTGGTTGGCCGAGTTGGGTTTGTTTCGGGTCAACGAAGCGAGCGCCTGGCAAGTGGCCTTCGGCATAGCGCGCAGCGCTGGTCAGGTCGACCAGAATCAGCTCGGGTGCAGCCAGGCGCGCGGCCAGGTCGGCCGGCTCGATCACCAGTGGCAGGTTGGAAAAGGCAGACACGGCAGCCCTCGACTAATCGTAGAAGGGGCGAAGTCTAGCGAAAAAGCTCAGACCCCGCGCCTGCTGAAGGCGCCCAATGCGCGCTCGATGCACTGCGTTGTTTTAGCGAATGTTTGCAGCGTTGCGTCTGAGATGGGCGCGCCATTCTGATCGGCCACCACCAGCATCAGTACGCGACCGTCGACGCCCAAGGAACGCAACAGCAGGTGTTCGCCGGCGAAAAGAGCCTTCAGCGTGCCTGGTAACAGTGCCGAAAACTGCGCCATGTTGGCCGGTTGCAAGCGCAGTTGCGCGGGCTTTTCCAGAAGCCGTCGAACAATCTGGCTCTGCTCTGCGGGCAGGCTAAGGCGTACAGCGTCGCTCGGTAGCCCCGCGCATTGCTGCGCGACCAGACGGTTCTGTTTGCGGTCGAGCAGCATCACCATCGATCGCTGCATTCCAGCGCTCGATAAGGCTTGGCTGGCAGTGGCGGTCAGCTGCAGGACATTGCTGAACGGAGTCGGCTCAGTTAGCAGGCGGCGGCACTGTGCGCGCCAGTCGGCAAGATCGGCTTCATTTGGCACGGCCACGTCGCGTAGGCGTTGGAAGCTTGTATCGAAGGGCCACAGGAGTCCCTGGGCCGGGTGCCAGAGGTCGGTTGGGCCGATCTCGCGAGCGCTGATGACCGCCTGCTGGTGCACCATCTGCTGCAGCTCGCCCAACGCTACCTGCAGGTACAGTCCAGCTAGGCGTTGCCAGCGCAGGCTGTGCACACCACTCCAGCTGTGGTGCGAGGACAGTGCCAGGCCGTTGGCCAGCACGATAGTGTTGCTTGGCAGGGTCAGCCAGCGGCGCAATTCGGGGTCGGCGTCGAGCATCTGTTGCTGGTGTAGCGGGTGTTCGTTGTCGCGGGCGATATGCAGCGCCTTGATCAGCATGCGCCGATCGCCGCTGAGCAGGCGGTAGCCTTGAATAATCCAATCCGGCAGGCGCCAATGCTCGGCGAGTTTCAGGCACAGCTCCAGCAGCGGTACTCCAAGCAATTCCTTTTCGATTCGACTGGCTGGCTCACCTTTTACCAGGACTCGCTGCTCCCAGATTTCCAACAGATGCGGGTAGGCACCGACCAGCGCCCATGCGGGTGACAGGAATAGCAGGCTGCCCCAATGGATGTCCTGCCACAGACGGGCGAGGCGGGCGGCAAATAGCCCGTTGGCCTGCTGGCTGGCGTGACGGCTGATCAATACCATCTGGCGCAGTGGCAGCGGGATATCGCGTGCTTCCATGGCTGGGATGCGGGCCAGTAGCGCTTCGGCACGCTGCAGGCCGATGCGGCTGAGCGCAACCTCCAGGCTTTCGGCAGGTTGCCCGTCACCGATGCCCCGGTTGGCCTCTTGTATGAAGCGCAGCGCCAAAACAGGGCTGGTCTGGATTAGCTCAGCGATTTGTCGCATCGAGTTGCTGCCGTCACGCAGTGCCTGCCGCACCTTGCCATGAACAGCGGCGAAGGCGGGCAGGGGGGCGTCGTCGAGTGCCTTGATCCAGGCGGGTATCGTGCGTGGCAGCAGAGGTGTCGTGGTCATGGCCGAACTAGCTTTTCATCGGGATGGCCTTTAGTCTGGCGCAAAAGTTCCGATAACCAGAACAATTCTTCAAACATTCCTTTCGCAAGGCTGTCTGGCGGCGATTCAGGGCATTGTTTCCTGTATGCCAGCCGGCTCGTAACCAGGTTCAGACGTACCTCCTATGGTCAAACTCATCGGCATCATCGTCGTGTTCGCCAGCGTGCTGGGCGGCTTCGTGCTGTCCGGCGGCAAGGTCGGCGCACTCCTCCACCCGTTCGAAGTGATGATCATCGGAGGCGCTGCGCTAGGCGGCTTTCTCCAGGCCAACCCCGGCAGCACCACGATGGTGGTGTTCAAGAAATCGCTGAAAATGTTCAGCACGCGTTTCACTCACGCCTATTACCTGGAAGTGCTCAGCGTACTCTATGCGGTTCTCAACAAGAGCCGTCGTGAAGGCATGATGGCCATCGAGGCCGACCTCGAAGATCCCGCTGCCAGTCCGCTTTTTAGCAAGTACCCCGGCTTTCTGCAGGATGAGCGTATGACCGCTTTCACCTGCGATTACCTTCGCATCATGTCCTCCGGCAACATGGCCCCCCACGAGCTTGAAGGCCTGTTCGACATGGAAATGACAGGACTGAAAGAAGAGCTCGATCACCCGGCTCATGCTGTGGCTCGCGTGGCTGATGGCTTGCCAGCGATGGGCATCGTCGCAGCGGTGCTCGGCATCGTGATCACCATGTCGATTCTCGCATCCGCTACCAACGCCGAGATTGGGGAGAAGGTGGCCACGGCGCTGGTGGGTACCTTTCTCGGGATTCTTGCTTCTTATGGCTTTTTCGGCCCGCTCGCATCGGCCTTGGAGCACGATGCCAAAGAAGAGCTGAACGTCTATGAGGCGATCAAGGCGACTCTGGTGGCTTCAGCCTCGGGCATGCCGCCGACCCTGGCCGTCGAATTCGGGCGTAAGGTCCTGTATCCGGCGCACCGGCCGAGCTTTGCCGAGCTCGAACAAGCGATGCGCGGCGCCTAAAGGTTCGCCATGGACAATACCCAACCGATCATCGTCAAGCGGATCAAGAAGGTCGCAGGTGGCCATCATGGCGGCGCCTGGAAGATCGCTTTTGCCGACTTTGCCACGGCGATGATGGCGTTCTTTCTCGTGATGTGGCTGCTGACCACGGCCACGCCGGAGCAGAAGCTGGCGATTTCCGGGTACTTTCAGGATCCCCTTGGCTTTACCGAGAGCGCCAGCCCTCACGTCATCGATCTGGGCGGCACACCTACACCCTCGCCGGATCGTACCCTTAACCAGGAGCTCGAGCCGGCCCAGATCGAGTTGCAGGTAGATCCCGGGCGGGCGGAAAATTTCGCCGAGCAGCTTGAGCGCGAACGCCTGGAGCTGGTGCTACAAGAGCTGCAGAACAAGGTCGACGAAAATCCGGAGCTACAGAAATTCAAGGATCAGATCCTTTTCGAGATTACCCAGGACGGTCTGCGGATTCAGATCATGGATGCGGCGAACCGGCCAATGTTTGCGCTCGGTAGTGCGCAACTGCAGCCCTATTTCGAAGACATCCTGCTGGCGTTGGTCGATACCATCGCTGCCATCCCGAACAAGATCAGCATCAGTGGCCACACTGACGCGAAGCCTTTTGCGGGGCGTGGCGATTTCGGCAACTGGGAGCTCTCTGCCGGCCGCGCCAATGCTGCCCGTCGAACGCTTGTGATCGGCGGATATCCGGAGGACCAGATTGCACGAGTGGTGGGTTACGCGTCGTCCGCACTGTTCGACCGCAAGGACCCCTACAACCCGGTCAATCGGCGCATCGACATTCTGGTGCTGACCAAAAAGGCTCAGCGTTCGATCGAAGGTGAACAGCCCGATGCGGGCGATACATCTGCGCCTCAGGCTGCAGCGCCTGCCACTGATGACCCGCTGCAGCCGCAAGCGCTACGCGAGCGGCTGAATATCTTCGAGGATGGTGTGTTGCAGCTCAGCCAACCCGACGCTCGCTGAGTGCCTATTCAGTAGTCCGGTTCTGCCAGGCTGCTGAGAATGTGTCGATAGCTGGCCATGCGCTGAGGTTGGACTCGCCCATCCTCCAGAGCCTTGAGCAGCGCACAGCCGGGTTCGCGATCATGCTTGCAGTCGCGGAAACGGCAGTGCCCGAGCAGATCCTGGAATTCTATGAAGCCCGCCTCCACATCGGCTCGGCTGACGTGGCCAAGGCCGAACTCGCGAATGCCGGGTGAGTCGATCAATTCGCCGCCGCCGGGAAAGTGGAACAGCCGCGCGGTGGTGGTGGTGTGAGTGCCCTTGCCAGTCATTTCCGAAAGCGCACCGACCCGCGTGTCGACGCCCGGCAATAGGCTGTTCACCAGCGAAGATTTACCCACACCTGACTGCCCGACGAAGACGCTGACGTGCCCGTCGAGCCGCGCCTTGAGCGTGTCCATGCCGCCGCCACCGTGCGCCGAGACTTCCAGCAGCGGGTAGTTCAGCTGTCGATAGACCTCCAGCAGGCGATTCAGCGCGGCTTCATTCTGGTCGTCGATCAGGTCGACCTTGTTCAATAGCAGCAACGGCGTGATGCCGGCGTGTTCGGCGGCAACCAGATAACGGTCGATCAGGTTGGCGTGGGGCTCTGGTAGCGGCGCAAAGACGATGACGATCAGGTCAACGTTCGCCGCAACGGGCTTGAGCTGGCCACGGGTGTCCGGTCGGCAGAGTTCCGAATGCCGCGGCAGTTGCGCGACGATGACGCCGATTCCCTGATTGCCGGGGCGCCAGACCACGCGATCACCAGTGACCAGGGCGGGCAGATTGGCGCGCAGGTGGCAGCGGAACACTTGGCCGCTCTGATCGCCCTCCAGCGCCTCGACCTCAACCTGCACCCCGAAATGCGCGATGACCAGTCCGGTTTGCTCCGGGCCGAGGTCGCCGCCTTCGAGCTCTTCGAGGGTGCGGCTCTCGCGACGCGCAACGCGCGCGGCGCGCTCTTCCTGGATTTTCTCGATGCGCCAGTTCTGCCGGCGGTTGAGTTGGCGTTTGGCCATGGATTCGGGCTGTCTCTGGGATTGGTGAGCGAGTCTAGCACGCTGCACCGTGGCGGCTTCGGCCTGCATGACGCCAAGTCGGGCGGTTAGACTGTGGCTCCCGTCGCCGATGATTGCCGGTCATGTCCGCCACCCTGTTCACTCGCCTACCCATACTGCGTGCGTTGCTGGCCCAGCTGTTGGCGCTGCTGTTGGTCTGGCTGCTGTTGCTCGGTCTGGTCGCGGTGCTGGATGTGCGCCCCAGTCTCATCCTTACGGCGGTCGCGCAGGGCAGCCTGGCTGCGCTGATCGGGGCGCGGCTCGGGCTGTCGGCCTGGTGGCTGGTGATCAACCTGATGTTCGTTCCGGGCCTTGTGTTGCTGCGCGATTTCGACGTGCCGGGTTGGTTGCCGTTGGGCGCTTTCATGTTGCTGTTGCTGTTGAACTGGAATGCGTTCACCGAGCGGGTGCCGCTCTACCTGACCGGCCGCGAAGCCGAGCGCGAGTTGCGCGAACGGCTGGCCATGCTACCGCGCGATTTCCGCTATATCGATCTGGGCAGCGGCTTGGCCGGTACGCTGTCGCGACTGGCGCGGGAGTTTCCGTCGGCGCAGTTTGTTGGCGTTGAAACCGCACCGCTGCCCTTTGTGCTGTCCTGGTTGCGTTGTTTGACGCGGCGTAACTGCCACATCCGTCTGATCAGCCTCTGGCGTGTCGACCTTGGCGAGTACGACGTCGTGTATTGCTTCCTCTCGCCAGCGCCTATGGCGGCGTTGTGGGAAAAAGCGCAAGCGGAAATGCGTTCTGGTGCACTGTTGATCAGCAATAGCTTTGAGGTGCCTGGGGTCGAACCGGCTGAAGTGCTGCACCTCGATGACTGGCGCGGCTCACGGCTACTGATCTGGTGCCCCGGTGGCGCGACACCTGACGGCGCCGGTACGAGCGGCTAAACTGCGCCGCACAGCCAAGGAGCCCGCCATGCAGAACCCGCAGAACCTGATTTGGATCGACCTGGAAATGACCGGTCTGGATCCGGACAACGACGTCATCATCGAAATGGCGACCATCGTCACCGATAGCCAGCTCAACGTGTTGGCCGAAGGGCCGGTGATCGCGGTCCACCAGAGCGATGAAACGCTGGCGCGCATGGATGATTGGAACACCCGCCAGCATGGCGGCTCGGGCCTGACCCAGCGCGTGCGTGAGAGCAGGATTTCCACCGCCGAGGCCGAGCAGGCGACGCTGGCCTTCCTCGAACAGTGGGTGCCTAAGGGCAAGTCGCCGATCTGTGGCAACAGCATCTGCCAGGACCGGCGGTTCCTCTACCGGCAGATGCCGAAGCTGGAAGCATACTTCCACTACCGCAACCTGGACGTATCGACGCTCAAGGAGCTGGCAGTACGCTGGGCGCCGCAGATTATGGATGGCTTCAAGAAAAGCGGCACGCATCTGGCGCTGGACGACATCCGCGATTCAATCGCCGAGCTGCGGCATTACCGCGAGCATTTCATCAAGGTCTGAAAGGCGGCGTGGGCGCCTGGAGGGTGTGAAACTACATCCACCCTGTGGTACTGCGATCAATAAGGCGCCTCTTGGCGAGGCGCCGACAGTCTACTTCCCCAATTTGCGCAGCTCGTCCGACTCGACGATGCGCACGCCGTCGCCTTCTTCCAGCGCCAGCCGCCACAGCGCGCGGGCCAGGGTGCAGGTTTCGATGCCGTGGTACTTGCCCGGCAGCAGCTGCGACAGAGGCGCCGCGATGCGTTCGCTCAACCGCGGCTCCAGGCGCGGGCCGATCAGCTGCGAGGGGCGGGCGATGGTCAGCTGCGGCCAGTCCTGCTGTTGCAGCGCTGCTTCCATTTCGCCTTTGACCTTGAGATAGAACACTGAGCTGTCCGGGTTCGCGCCCAGTGAGCTGATCACTAGCAGGTGACGTGCGCCCATTTCCTTTGCCCTGCGGGCAAACGCCACTACCAAGGCGTGATCGATGGCGCGGAAGGCTTCCTGGCTGCCGGCCTGCTTGAGGGTGCTGCCCAGGCAGCAGAAGGCCGTGTCGATCTCACCGCCCAGTGTTGGCAGTAGCGTCAGCAGCTCGCCGACCGGATTTTCCAGGCGTTGGTGGGCGGCCAGCGGTTTACGCGTTGGTGCCAGCACGCGTTCGACGGTAGGTTCGTTTAGCAGTCGATCGAGCAGGTGCTCGCCAGTGAGTCCGGTGGCGCCGGCAAGCAGAATGCGCTGTGGCGTCAAATACATGGTCTTGCTCCTGTGGCGATCATTGGGTGGCACGCCGCTGCTGCAGTTCCTGCCAGCGCTGGACAACCGTTTCCGGCGCCCAAATTTGCGGTTCCGATGCCTGATAGTCGTCGGCCTGCTCGCGTTCGGCAACCTTTGCTGCGGCCAGCGTGAAGGCCTGCACGATATCGTCGGTTTCCTGCAGTGCTTCGGCGAATAGCGCACGGCCAAAGTAGGTAAAGTCGCTCTGCTCCGAGCAACCGAAGGACACCCGATCGGCGCGGGCGGCGGTCATGATCAGAGTGTGCTCGTTCTTCAGTGGCTCGATGAAACCACCGGAATAGCACGCCGAGATCACCAGGATGACCTTGCGCTTTGCAAGGGGCGCGAGCACTTGTGCCAGATCCGCTGCCGGCAAATCTTCGAGCGAAATACGCGGCTGGTTCAGCACCAGCTCGTGGTCCGCCGAGCCGTGGCTGGTGAAATAGAGAAAGATCAGGTCTTCTTCACCGCTGCGTTCGGCCAGCGCGCGAATCGCTCGGGCCAGGTTCTCCCGGGTCGCCAGCGGGCGGTCGGTCAGATGGTCGCGGTGGTTGACCAGGCTTATCTGGCCATGGGCGGCGAAGCGCTCGGCGAGCAACTTCTGTACGTAATCGGTTTCGCGCATGAACACGTTCTGCCGGCCATCGCCCGCCACGGTCAGCGTATAAAGGTCCTGGGCAGAGCTGGAAGGCGGTAGCGCGCTGATCGCACGCTCAAGCAGGGCGCCTTGTTCCAGCAGTGCGAGCTCGAGCGGGTCCGGCAGGGCGCGTCCCTGCTCGTCGCGAACGCGCCGGTCGTTGCGCCATATACCGCGCAGCTCATGGCCATCCGCCGCGGTCAGTAGGCCATCACCGTCAAGGCGGCCCTGGCGGAAGCTGCCGGTGTAGGCGCTGCCATCAGACCGGTCGAGGCGGCCCCGGCCATGGTAGCGCCAGTTGTGGAACTGGCCACTGTAGCGGCTACCTTCGCTGGTGACGTGAGTGCCAGTGCCACTCAGTTCGCCGTGAACGAAGGTGCCGACCCAAGAGTTGCCCTCGCTGTCCTCGTAGCGGCCCTGGCCGTGAAACTGGTCGTTCTCGAACTGCCCGTTGTAGCGCTCGCCCTGGGTTGTCACGAAGCTGCCTTCGCCGTTCAGGCTGCCAGCGCTGAAATGCCCGCTGAGTTGACCATCGGCGTCGCTGCGGGTGCCGGGACCATCCGGCTGGCCTTTTTTGAATTGGCCTTGATGACTGAAACCGTCGGCGTATTTCAGGCTGCCCTGGCCGTGGTACAGATTGTTGCGAAACTCGCCCTCGTAGACTGTGCCGTCCTGGCTGAAGCGCCCGTGGCCATGCATGCGGCCGGCCTGGAATTCGCCCTCGTAGACGCCGCCCTCGACATAACTGAAACGGCCGAGGCCGTCGAACAAGCCGTGTTTGAATTCGCCCTCGTAGCGATCGCCTGCGGCGCTTTGCCAGGTGCCCAGGCCATGCCACTGGCCGTCCTTGAACTGCCCTAGGTAATAGCTGCCGTTCGGGTAGTCGATGCGGCCTCCGCCTTGTAGGCGTCCGTCGACGAGGGTGCCGCGATAGCGGCCGCCGTCCGGCAGTACAGCATCTGCGGGCGTGATGGGCTCGCCTTCACCGCAGGCGGTAAGCAGGCCGATCAAGAGAAAAGGAACGAGGCGCAGCATGCGGGCTTCCGCTCAGGCAGGAAGCCCGCAGTATGCCGCAAACCGAGCGGGTCGCGGCAATGCTGCTGTGCCTGTCAGAGGATGCACAGGGCGAGGGTTTCGGCAATATAGGCCGGTTTTTCCGAGCCTTCGATTTCCATCACCGCGCGCGCCTTGAGCAGCCATTGCCCTGGATTCTTCTCGTAAGCATCAATCAGCGTCAGGCCCAGACGCACCCGCGAGCCAACCCGCACTGGCTGGATGAAGCGCAGGCTGTCCAGCCCATAGTTGACGCCCATCCGCGTGCCTTCCGGCACGACCATAAGGTCGCCAGACAACATCGGCAGCAACGACAGCGACAGGAAACCATGGGCGATGGTGCCACCGAACGGTGTTTGCGCGGCTTTTTCGGCATCGATGTGGATGAACTGGTGATCGCCGGTGCAGTCGGCGAACTGGTTGACGCGCTGCTGATCGACGGTCAGCCACTCGGAGTGGCCCAGTTCCTTGCCGATGTAATCCTTGAGCTGTGCGACGGGTATCTGTGGCATGTGTCCTCCTGATTGTTCTTGTATGGCTGCAGCGATGTGCAGTCTGACTAGAGAGGGGCAGTGCCGGGCCCGAAACGGCCGGCTGGCTCTGCGTCATTTACAGCTCTAGATCAGCACGGGCAGGCGTCGCGGCAAACCAGCATCGGCACCGCGAATGGCCCGTCATAGCGCAGCGCGGGCGCCTGCCGGCGTTGCCCTTTATACTGTCGCAATTTTGCGGGAGGCTCCCATGCTGCTCAGAGGCCTGACCTGGCTGGTTGCATTCCAGTTGCTCGGCACCGTCCTCAATGTGCTGTTCCTGCCCATGCTGCCTGGGCCGATCATCGGCATGGTGTTGCTGTTTGCCGGGCTGTTGGCGCGCGGCCGGGCCAGCGAGTCGCTGCAATTGGCGGCGAGCAGTCTGTTGCGCTATCTGCCGCTTTTGCTGGTGCCGCCGGCGGTGGGGGTAATGGCCTATACCGAGGCGATTCTCGACGATTTCTGGGCCATCGTCGGCGTGCTGGTGATCTCGCTGCTGATCTCGCTGGTCTTTACAGGCTGGCTGATGCAGGCGCTCATCCGGCGCAAGCAGCACCGGCAGGAGGGCGCATGATGGAATTGCACTGGTATGCAGCCTGGCAGGCGCTGATCCACCATCCGCTGTTTGGCGTAGGCATCACCCTGGCGGTCTTTCAGTTGGCCTATGCCGCATACGAGAAAACCCGCTGGGTGTTCCTGCAGCCGGTACTGGTGTCGATGACGCTTATCGTCGGCATCCTGCTGCTGTGTGGGATCGACTATGACGAATACCGCATCAGCGCGCAGTGGCTAACCATCCTCCTGGGCCCGGCTACCGTCGCTCTGGCCGTGCCGCTGTATCTGAACCTGCGGCGGATTCGTGAGTTGTTCGGACCGATCGTGATCACCTTGCTGATTGCCGGCATGTTTGCCACGGCTTTGGGGATGGCGCTGGCCTGGTTGTTCGGTGCCGAGCGGATGATCCTTATGACGCTGGCGCCGAAGTCGGTCACTTCACCTATTGCGATGCTAGTGGCCGAGCAGATTGGCGGCGTGGTGGCCCTGGCAGCAGTGTTCGTGATGATCACCGGCGTACTCGGTGCGATCCTCGGTCCGGAACTGTTGCGCCGGTTTGGCGTTCAGCATCCTGCGGCCCGTGGCATTGCGCTCGGGCTGACCGCCCACGCCGTGGGTACCGCGCAGGCGCTTCAGGAAAGCGAAGAGTGCGGTGCGTTCGCGGCCCTGGCCATGAGCCTGATGGGGGTAATGACTGCGGTGCTGTTGCCGTTGGTGGTTGCCTTGCTGTTGTGATGGAGTCCCCATGAGATTGCCGTTGTTCCCGCTGGATACCGTGTTGTTCCCCGGTTGTTTTCTCGACCTGCAGGTCTTCGAGGCACGCTATCTCGATATGGTCAGCCAGTGCCTCAAGGCCGGGCATGGCTTTGGCGTGGTGCATATTCTGGATGGCAAGGAGGTTGGCGCAGCACCGGCGGCGTTCTCTCATATCGGTTGCGAAGCGCTGATTCGCGACTGGCAACAGCTGCCCAACGGCCTGTTGGGTATCCGGGTCGAAGGCGGGCGGCGCTTCGATGTGCAATCGTACGAAGTGCTGCGTGACCAGCTGGCCGTCGCCCAAGTCACCTGGCGCAGCGAAGCCGACAGCCAGCCATTGGCCGAGCAGCACGCCGACCTCGTCGTACTGCTCGCCGCGCTGGGTCAGCATCCGATGGTGAAAACCCTTGGGCTGGGCGGTGCCGTGAGCGATCAGGCCGCTCTGGCCAGTCAGCTGGCCTACCTGCTGCCGTTCGAAGCTGAGCAGAAGATCGAATTGCTTGGGTTGGACGAGCCGGCGTTGCAGCTCGAGCAGATTCAAAGCCTGCTCGAGCAATTGCAGGACGGGGCGTAGATCGATTGCGTTGCCGGCGCTACGACTGATCCGTGGGCGCTACTGATACCGATACATCTGCATCGCCGTCGGCAAGGCCCAGACGCTGAATGCGCCGAGCAGGCCCAGGCAGGCTGGCAGTATCAGCCACCACACCTTCGGCGCCATCGCGCTCAGTGGCGTGCGCCATTGCACCAGGGTCAGGCTGGCTGCGCAGATGCTCGCGGCCAGCAGCGCGCCGGCTGTGACATCGCTGGTCCAGTGCACCCCCAGATAGACCCGCGAGAGTGCAATCGCTGTCGCTGGCAGGCTGGCAAGAACCAGCCAGGCTAGGCGCAGGCGCGGTGGTTGGCCGCGACCGGCGAGCACGCCTAGGGTGAGGAAGAAGGCAAATGCCGCCGAACTGTGCCCGCTGGGGAAGCTGTAGCTGCTCAGCGGTTCCATCAGCACCTCCGGGCGAACGCGAGCGAAGGTCGCCTTAAGCGCGCCGTTGGCCAGGGCCGTACCCAGCAGCGTGAGGACGGCGAACATCGCAGTGCGCCATTGCCGCAATGCCAGGAGCAATACGCACAGCAACACTGCGGCCCATAGCTGGGTGTGGAAATCGCCAGCGCGCGTGATGACCACCATGACGCGGTCGAACGTGGCGCTGCGCTCGCCCTGAATCACCGCGAGCAACCCCTCGTCTAGCTCTTTCAGATGCGGCCAACCGAAAAACAGGCCGAGCAGGATCGCGACGCTGAGCCCGGCCGATAGCGCGCTCACCCAGCGATGTTGCCGCAGACTGCCGAATGCCGTTGCCGCAATCAGCGTCAACAGGGCACCGACCACGATTGCCGCTTCGCTCCAGAAACCCTCTTCCAATGGCAGACGCATGGCGGCGCCGGCGCTCCAGCCTGGCAGCAGATAGGCCATCGACCAGCCCGCTGCGGCGCATAGGCTGACCAGGAGGAAACGTCCGAAAGGCATATCGAGCATGCCGGCAGTCATCGGCAGCATGGGGCGCAATGGGCCGATGAATCGACCTACCAGCAGGCTTGCGACGCCATAGCGTTGGAAATAATGCTCAGCGCGCAAAAGCCATTCAGGATGATCGCGCAGGCCACGCAGGCTGCGAATGCCCTGGTGATAGCGTCGCCCGAGTGCATAGGACAGCAAATCGCCGATCAAGCCGCCGATAAAACCCAGCAGCAGCGTTTCACCGAGGGTCAGCACGCCGCTGCCCGCGAGCACGGCGATAGCGAAGATGAGTACGGTGCCCGGGATGATCAGGCCGACCACCGCCAGACACTCCATGCAGGCAACGATCAAGAGTGCCAGGCCAAGCCATTGTGGGTGAGTGGCCAGCCATTGAGTGAGGGTGTCGAGCCATTGGCTCATGCGAAATTCCTTGAAACGGGACCGCCTTTCGACCTGACGAAAGGCTCATGGGTTTCCCTGGGCGATGATACTTCGCGCAGCAGCGCGGCACGCGGGCGCCGTATGGCCTTGGAAAGTACCGCTATATTCACCTCCCATTCACCGGGCGCCGCTGTGCGTGAACGCCCGGCGTGGCTATAATCAGCCGCTTTCCCTTCAGTCAGGCCAGCTAGATCCATGACCGAGTCCGTACTCGATTACATGACCCGCCTGGGCCGCGCGGCGCGCGAAGCCTCGCGAGTGCTTGCGCGCGCCAGTACGGCGCAGAAGAATCGTGCCCTGCAAGCAGCTGCCACTGCGCTCGACGCCGCTCGCGACGAGCTGGTGGCGGCCAATGAGTTGGACCTCGCCGGTGGCCGTGCTAACGGGCTGGACGCGGCGATGCTTGATCGGTTGGCGCTGACGCCCAAGGTGATCGACGGCATGATCGAAGGTCTGCGCCAGGTCGCCACGCTGCCGGATCCGATCGGCGAGATTCGAGACATGCGTTACATGCCTTCCGGCATTCAGGTCGGCAAGATGCGTGTGCCGCTTGGCGTAGTCGGGATCATCTACGAGTCGCGTCCCAATGTGACCATCGATGCCGCCAGTCTGTGCCTGAAGTCGGGCAATGCGACCATCCTGCGTGGTGGTTCCGAGGCGATACATTCCAATCAGGCGATTGCACGGTGCATCCAGCTCGGCTTGGCTGAAGCTGGACTGCCAGCAGCGGCGGTGCAGGTCGTGGAAACCACGGACCGTGCCGCGGTCGGCGCGCTGATCAGCATGCCCGAGTTCGTCGATGTGATCGTGCCGCGCGGCGGCAAGGGGCTGATCGAACGCATCAGTCGCGACGCCCGCGTGCCGGTGATCAAGCACCTGGATGGCATCTGTCATGTATACGTCGACGTGGCGGCAGATATGGGCAAAGCCATCCGCGTCGCCGACAACGCCAAGACCCAGCGCTTCGCGCCGTGCAACACCATGGAAACGTTGCTGGTTCACCAGGGCGCTGCCGAACAGGTTCTGCCGCCGCTGGCCGCCATCTATCGCGAGAAAAGCGTCGAGCTGCGCGGCTGCGAGCGCACTCGCGCACTGCTTGGCGGCGATGTGCTCGCGGCC
Source organism: Pseudomonas sp. E45-MNA-CIBAN-0222 (assembly GCF_040310405.1). Taxonomy (NCBI): domain Bacteria; kingdom Pseudomonadati; phylum Pseudomonadota; class Gammaproteobacteria; order Pseudomonadales; family Pseudomonadaceae; genus Pseudomonas; species Pseudomonas sp. E45-MNA-CIBAN-0222. The sequence goes on along the minus strand of NZ_JBEOPU010000002.1, from coordinate 121,968 downwards.
AGCGAAGAAGACTGGTCCACCGAGTACAACGCGCCGATCCTGTCGATTCGCATCGTCGACTCGCTGGATGCAGCCATCGAACACATCAATCGCTACGGCTCGCAGCACACCGACGCGATTGTCACCGAGAACTTCACCGATGCACGGCGCTTTCTCACCGAAGTGGATTCCGCTTCGGTGATGGTCAATGCCTCGACACGCTTCGCCGATGGTTTCGAGTACGGACTGGGGGCGGAGATCGGCATCTCTACCGATAAACTCCACGCCCGCGGCCCGGTCGGTCTGGAAGGGCTGACCAGTGAGAAGTACGTGGTTTTCGGCGACGGCCACGTCCGCACCTGATGAGCCATGGCAGCGGCGCCCGGCGCATCGGTATTCTCGGCGGTACTTTCGATCCGGTACATATCGGCCACCTGCGCGGCGCGCTGGAAGTCGTCGAAATGTTCGGCCTCGATGAGTTGCGGCTGATACCCAATGCAAGGCCGCCGCACCGTGACACCCCTAATTGCTCGGCGCAGGATCGCCTGGCGATGGTCCGCCTGGCGGTGCAGGATCTGCCGCCGCTGTGTGTGGACGCTCGCGAGCTGGAGCGGGAAAAGCCGTCCTATACCATCGATACGCTGATTTCCCTGCGCGCCGAGGTTGGCCAGGACGACCAGTTGTTGTTGGTGGTGGGTTGGGATGCCTTCTGCGGGCTGCCGACCTGGCATCGCTGGGAAGAGCTGCTCGATTACTGCCATATCCTGGTTCTGCAGCGGCCAGACGCCGGTAGCGAGGCGCCGCAGGAGCTGCGTGATTTGCTCGCCGCGCGCAGTGTGCCCGACCCTCAGGTGCTTTGCGGCGGCTGCGGGCAGATTGCCTTCGTTTGGCAGACACCATTGGAAGTGTCGGCCACACAGATTCGCCAATTGCTGGCCAGCGGCAAGTCGGTCCGATTTTTGGTTCCCGATGCTGTACTGGCTTATATCAACGCGCACGGACTGTACCGGGCGTCGAACTGAGGTTGTTTTCACGTTATGCAAATTGAAACTTTGGTCCAGCTGGCTGTAACCGCCCTGGAAGATCTGAAAGGCCAGGACATCACCACCATTGATGTTCGCGGCAAGACCAGTGTCACCGATTACATGATCATCGCCAGTGGCAGTTCCAGCCGCCACGTCAAATCGCTGGTGGAGAACGTGCTGGAGAAGGTCAAGGAGCAGGGTGTTCGCCCGCTGGGCAGTGAGGGCCTCGAAGGTGGCGAATGGGCACTGCTCGATCTGGGCGATGTGGTTGTCCACGTGATGCAGGTGCCGACCCGCCAGTTCTACGATCTGGAACGCCTCTGGCAAGGCGCCGAGCAAAGCCGCGCGCAGCACGCTAACGACCCGGAATAAGCGTGCGTATCAAGCTGGTTGCGGTCGGCTCGAAGATGCCGCGCTGGGTCGAGGATGGCTGGCAGGAATACGCTAAACGCCTGCCTTCCGAGCTGCCGCTGGAGCTGCACGAGATACCGCTCAATACCCGCGGCAAAAATGCCGATGTTGCCCGGTTGATTCGCCAGGAAGGCGAGGCGATGCTGGGCAAGGTGCAGGCGGGAGAACGGATCGTCACGCTCGAGGTGCACGGCAAGCCATGGAGCACCGAGCAGCTGGCAGCGGAAATTGAGCGCTGGCGGCTAGACGCGCGTAACGTCAATCTCATGGTCGGTGGTCCGGAAGGCCTCGCACCTGAGGTTTGCGCGCGTAGCGAGCAGCGCTGGTCGCTGTCGCCGCTGACGCTGCCCCATCCGCTGGTGCGTATCCTGATCGGCGAGCAGATTTACCGCGCCTGGACGCTACTGTCCGGTCACCCTTATCACAAGTAGTCCGCGAACCCCCTCAAATGCCGCAACCGATTCAGCTCAAGGACCATGAGAAGGACGCCCTGCTAGTACGTCGGCGCGTCATCGTGGGCCTTGCTTTTGTATTGGCGCTGATCGGCGTGCTGGTGGCGCGGATGTATTACCTGCAAGTGGTGCAGTTCGAGCATCACTCGACTCTGTCAGAGAACAATCGCGTCCACGTACAGCCCATTCCGCCTAATCGCGGGCTGATCTTTGATCGTCAGGGCCGCGTCATTGCCGACAATCGCCCGAGCTTTAGCCTGACAGTGACGCGCGAGCGCGCCGGTGATTGGAGGGTTGTGCTCGATTCTGTGGTCGAGTTGCTGGAACTGGGCGAGGAAGAACGCGGGCTTTTCGAGAAGCGTGTGCTGCAGGGCCGCCGGCCATTCGAGCCGGTGCCGATCATGTATGAGCTGTCTGAAGAGCAGATTGCGCGCGTTGCGGTGAACCAGTTCCGCTTGCCCGGCGTCGAGGTGGCGGCGCAGCTGGTTCGGCACTATCCGCAGGGTGCGCACTTCGCCCACTCGGTGGGTTATGTCGGACGGATCAACGAGCAGGAAATCAAGCAACTCGATCCGGTCAACTACAGCGGTACGCACCACATCGGCAAGACAGGCATCGAAAAGTTTTACGAGGATGAGCTGCACGGGCAGGTCGGCTACGAGGAAGTCGAAACCAACGCCCGTGGCCGCGTGCTACGCGTGCTCAAGCGGACCGATCCGATACCGGGTAAGGACATCACCCTGTCGCTCGACCTGGATTTGCAGGAAGCCGCCGAGGACGCCCTGGGTGGGCGTCGCGGGGCGATCGTCGCGCTGCTGCCGGACACCGGTGAGGTGGTGGCGATGGTTAGTCAGCCAAGCTTCAACCCCAATCTGTTCGTCACCGGCATCAGCTTCAAGGCCTACGGCGAGCTGCGCGATTCCATTGATCGTCCGTTGTACAACCGCGTGCTGCGGGGGCTCTATCCGCCAGGGTCGACGATCAAGCCAATGATGGCTGTGGCGGGGCTCGATGCGGGGGTGATCACCCCGACCAGCCGAGTTTTCGACCCGGGCTTTTTTCAGCTGCCGAACGTGAAGCACAAGTACCGCAATTGGAATCGCAGCGGTGACGGCTGGGTGGATCTGGATCTCGCCATCGCCCGCTCCAACGACACCTATTTCTACGATATGGCCCACAAAATGGGGGTCGATCGTATGCACGATTACATGACCCGATTCGGTCTCGGGCAGCGCGTTTCGTTGGACATGCATGAGGAAACCGCTGGCCTGATGCCGTCGCGCGACTGGAAACGTGCGCGTTACCGCCAGCCTTGGTATCCCGGAGAGACCGTCATTCTCGGTATTGGCCAGGGCTACATGCAGGCAACTCCATTGCAGCTGGCTCAGGCCACCGCCTTGATGGCGACTCGCGGCAAGTGGATTCGTCCGCACCTGGCGCGCAGCATTGGTGGCAGGGTGCCCGTCGATCCGGACCCGGTTCCGGACATTCAGCTGCGTGATCCGCGCTTCTGGGATTATGCAAACCACGGCATGGAACAGGTGCTTCACGGCGCCCGTGGCACCGCAAGGAAGGTCGGCGACAGCTCGGTTTATCGTATTGCCGGTAAAAGCGGCACTGCCCAGGTGGTTGCCATCCGCCAAGGGGAGAAGTACGACAGTGCGAAGCTGGCTGAGCGGCATCGAGACCATGCGCTATTCGTTGCGTTTGCACCGGTCCATGATCCGAAGATCGCGGTGGCGGTGATGGTCGAGAACGGCGAATCCGGTTCCGGTGTCGCTGCCCCCGTAGCCAAGCTCGTCATGGATGCCTGGCTGTTGGATGAAGAAGGCAAGCTGAAGGCGGAATTCGCGGCGCCGCTGACTGCCGAGGGTAAAACGCCATGAGCGGTAATTTCGACCGTACCCTATCGCGCGAAGACGTACTCCGGCGCCGTGCCAGCCTGTTGCAGCGCTTGCATATTGATGGCCTCTTACTCGTCCTTTTGCTGGTACTGGCCGCTGGTAGCTTGTTCATTCTTTACTCGGCCAGCGGCAAAAGCTGGGATATGGTCATCAAGCAAGCGACGTCGTTCGGCATTGGCCTGGGCGTAATGCTGGTGATTGCACAGTTCGAGCCTCGTTTCATGGCTCGCTGGGTTCCGTTGGGATACCTGGCCGTGGTGGGGCTGCTGCTGGCGGTCGAGTTCGTTGGCTACACGGCAATGGGTGCGACGCGCTGGATCAATATTCCCGGGGTGATCCGTTTTCAGCCATCCGAGTTCATGAAAATCATCATGCCGATGACCATTGCCTGGTATCTGTCATCGCGTAGCCTGCCTCCGAGTATCAAGCACACTGCTATCAGCCTGGCGATGATCCTCATCCCCTTTGTGCTTATTCTCAAACAGCCCGATCTTGGCACGTCGTTGCTGATTCTGGCCTCTGGGGCCTTCGTGCTGTTCATCGGTGGGCTGCGCTGGCGCTGGATCATAGGCGCAGTGGCTGCGCTCGTGCCCGTCGCCGTGGCCATGTGGTACTTCGTCTTGCGCGATTATCAGAAGCAGCGTGTGCTGACGTTTCTCGACCCAGAAAGCGATCCGCTGGGTACAGGCTGGAACATCATTCAGTCGAAAGCGGCGATTGGCTCGGGCGGCGTATTCGGAAAGGGTTGGCTTGCTGGGACCCAGTCCCATCTGGATTTTTTGCCGGAAAGCCATACTGACTTTATCATCGCCGTTCTCGCCGAAGAGTTCGGCCTGGTTGGCGTCTGTCTGCTCCTGGTGGTGTACATCCTGTTGATTACTCGAGGGTTGGTGATCACAGCGCAGGCGCAAACGTTGTTCGGAAAGCTGCTGGCCGGTGCGTTGACAATGACCTTCTTTGTTTACGTTTTCGTCAATATCGGTATGGTCAGTGGTCTGCTGCCGGTTGTGGGGGTACCTTTGCCCTTCATAAGCTATGGCGGAACTTCATTGGTGACCCTGCTGTCAGGGTTCGGGGTTTTGATGTCGATCCACACCCATCGCAAGTGGATCGCGCAGGTTTGACGAGAGTGAATTTTTTGATTTCATTACGGCGTGGCTGGATCGCACGGATGCTTGGGAGCGTGAGCTTGACTGGCGCCTTGCTCGGGAGTCTGCCGCTGCAGGCGGCGGATTACACCGGGCCCAATGTGGAAGAGTTCATCGCGGAAATGACCCGCGACTACGGGTTCGTCGGCGACCAGCTGCGCGATCTGTTCGAGCAGGCCGAGCGCAAGCAGGCGATTCTTGATGCCATTTCCCGGCCAGCTGAGCGGGTCAAGCCGTGGAAGGAATACCGGCCAATATTCCTTACCGATTCGCGGGTCGCGCAGGGTGTCGATTTCTGGCGGGAGAACGAAGCAGCCCTGTCTCGTGCTGAAGCTGAGTACGGTGTGCCGCCGGAAATCATCGTCGCGATCATCGGCGTCGAAACCTTCTACGGCCGCAACACCGGTAGCCATCGAGTGATCGACGCGCTGTCGACACTCGGGTTCGATTATCCCCCACGTCAGCCGTTTTTCCGCCAGCAGCTCAAGGAATTCCTCCTATTGACTCGTGAGGAGCAGGTCGACCCGCTGACACTCAAAGGCTCGTATGCTGGTGCCATGGGCTTGCCTCAGTTCATGCCGAGCAGCTTCCGCGCCTATGCGGTGGACTTTGATGGCGATGGCCGCATCGATATCTGGAATAACCCGACCGATGCGATCGGCAGTGCCGCGAGCTATTTCAAGCAACATGGTTGGGCTGCCGGCGAGCCCGTTGTAGCGCGCGCGAAAGTGTCCGGCGATCGCCATGAAGAAGGCCTGACCGTCGGTCTGGAGTCGCAGAAAAAGGCAGGCGAGATGCGCAGCCTGGGCTGGCAGTTCGACAAGTCTGTGGCTGACGACACAGCGATTACTGCCTTTCGCCTGGAAGGCGCAGAGGGTGACGAGTATTGGCTGGGCTTGCCGAACTTCTACGTTATCACTCGTTATAACCGTAGCGTGATGTATGCCATGGCCGTGCATCAGCTGTCGCAGATGTTGGCTGAAGCGCGAGGCGACCAATGAGTGCTCTCTGGACCAAGCTGGTCGCGCTAAGCGTTACTGGCGTACTGCTGGCAAGCTGCTCGTCGACACCCGCACCCAAGCCCAGCAGCACACCGAGCAAAAGTACCGGTATCAGTGGGCCGGGCGATTACTCCCGGCCACACAAGGACGGCGCGCCTTGGTGGGACGTGGACGTCTCGCAAATTCCGGACGCCGTTCCGATGCCTCACTACGGGGCTTACAAAGCCAACCCGTACACCGTGCTGGGTAAAACCTACTTCCCTATCAGTGATGGTCATCGTTACACGGCTACCGGTACGGCGTCCTGGTATGGCACCAAGTTCCACGGTCAGCCCACCGCCAATGGCGAGAAGTACGACCTTTACGGCATGAGCGCGGCGCACAAGACGCTGCCGTTGCCCACCTATGTCAAGGTCACCAACCTGGATAACGGGCGCACCGTGACACTTCGGGTCAACGATCGCGGCCCGTTCTATTCCGATCGGATCATTGATCTATCCTTCGCCGCTGCGAAAAAGCTCGGTTTCGCCGAAAGCGGTACGGCGCGGGTCAAGGTCGAAGGCATCGATCCTACACAGTGGTGGGCGCAGCAGGGCAGGCCGGTGCCGAGCATGATGGCGCAGCCGCAGATGGCCGCAGCAAAACCGGTCAGCAATATCGCGCAGCCCATCGAGCAGTACACGCCGCCGCCTCAACAGCACGCCGCTGCGACGGTGCCGCTGGAAATCGACGCAAAAAAAAACGCTTCGCCCGCAGCCTCTGGCCTGTTTCTCCAAGTTGGCGCCTTCGCCAATCCAGATGCGGCTCAGCTACTCAAGGACAAGCTGAGCGGGGTGGTGTCTGCTCCGGTGTTCATCAGCTCGGTAGTACACAACCAGCAGACGCTGCACCGGGTACGAATGGGTCCCATCGAAACGCCGGATGAGGCGATGCAGCTCGAAGAGAGCGTCCGCCTGGCCAACCTTGGGCAGCCACGGCGGGTTGCTGCCGACTGAGCGTTGTCATTCTTTGCCTTTTGTTTTACCTGACTAACTTGAGATTCGGATGAAAATCACCAGCCTCGTGCAACGCATCATAGTCCTGACGCTGCTAACGGTCGCGCCGACCGTCTGGGCAGCGCAGATCGTACCGTCCGCCCCGCAACTGGCTGCCAAGTCCTACATGCTGATGGACGCTGCCAGCGGGGAAGTGCTGGTAGAGCACAACGGTGACGAACGCCTGCCGCCAGCCAGCCTGACCAAGCTGATGACCGCCTATATCGCTACCCTGGAAATCCAGAAAGGCCAGATCAGCGACAACGACATGGTCACGGTGAGCGAGAAGGCATGGCGCACCGGTGGCTCGCGGATGTTCATCCAGGTCAACACCCAGGTCTCGGTAGACGATCTGTTGCACGGCATCATCATTCAGTCGGGCAACGACGCTAGCGTCGCGATGGCCGAACATATCGCTGGCAGCGAAGAAGCCTTCGCCGACCTGATGAACAGCACCGCCCAGCGCCTGGGCATGACCAATAGCCATTTCGTCAATGCCACTGGCTTGCCGGATCCGGATCATTACTCCTCGGCTAATGACATGGCCAAGCTGGCACGCGCGATCATTTACGAAGATCCAGCGCACTACGCCATTTATGCGCAGAAAGAGTTCTTCTGGAACAACATCAAACAACCGAACCGCAACCTGCTGCTGTGGCGCGACAAGACCGTCGACGGGTTGAAGACCGGGCATACCGAAGAGGCCGGCTTTTGTCTGGTGGCCTCTGCCGTGCGTGACAACATGCGGCTGATTTCCGCCGTCTTTGGCACCGACAGCGAGCAAGCCCGCGCGGCGGAGACCCAGAAGTTGCTGACTTATGGCTTCCGGTTCTTCGAAACGCGCACGTTCTACCAAAAAGGCGCCGAGCTGGCCCAGGCTCAGGTCTGGAAAGGCCAGCAGGACAAGCTCAAGGCCGGCCTGGCGCAAGATCTGACTATGACGTTGCCGCGTGGCCAAGTGGAGAAGCTGGAAGCGGTTATGAGTTTCAACAGCACGCTCACGGCACCGATCCAGCAGGGTGATGTGATCGGCAAGGTGGACGTCAAGCTGGCCGACAAGGTGATCCGCAGTACCGATCTGGTGGCGCTGGAAACCATCGAAGAGGGTGGGCTGTTCCGCCGTTTTTGGGATAGCATTCGCCTGTTCTTCTTCAGCCTGTTCAACTGACCACGCTCGAGTGCGCCCCGGCTGACCCCGCCGCGGCGCACGTGCGGATCACGAGTCCGTTACCCATGACCGATAATCAAGACGATATATCTGCACCCAAGATCGACTTTCCCTGCGAGCGCTACCCTATCAAGGTGATCGGCGATGCTGGCGAGGGTTTTCGTGAAGTGGTGATCGACGTCATTCAGCGCCATGCGCCAGATTTCGACGAGACCACTGTCGTCACCCGTGACAGCCGCAACGGGCGCTTTCTTTCACTGCAGGTGCTTATCACCGCTACAGGCGTCGAGCAGCTGCAGGCCATTCATGTCGATCTGCGGGCCACCGGCCGTGTTCACATGGTGCTGTGATGACCCACGAAGTGGGTATACGTGAACTCGGTCTGATCGACTATCGGTCTGCCTGGCAGGCCATGCAGCATTTCACCAACACCCGCGATGCCTGTAGCGAAGACGAGATCTGGCTGCTGCAGCATCCTCCTGTATTTACCCAGGGGCAGGCCGGCAAAGCCGAGCATTTGCTGTTTCCAGGTCAAATACCGGTGGTGCAGGTGGATCGCGGCGGGCAGGTGACCTACCACGGGCCTGGTCAGTTGGTGGGTTATCTACTGCTCGATGTGCGTCGGCTCGGTATCGGCGTACGGGAGTTGGTCAGTCGCATCGAATGGAGTCTGATCGAGCTGCTCGCCGGCTACGGTGTCGAGGCAACAGCTAAAGCTGATGCGCCAGGGGTTTACGTAAATGGCGCAAAGATCGCATCCCTGGGCCTGCGCATACGCAACGGCCGGTCCTTCCACGGCCTGGCGCTGAACGTGGATATGGATCTAGAACCTTTCCGGCGCATCAACCCCTGCGGTTATGCAGGGCTGCCCATGACCCAATTGCGTGACCTGATCGGGCCGATCGACATCTCTGAAGTGGCCGATCGGCTGCGTGATCATCTGGTTCAGCAGCTCGGATACGCGCAACAGAAGACCCTCGCGGGCGGAATCGAAGCATATGAGTAGTGTAGAAACGGCAGGCAAGCGCCCAGCCAAGGTTGAGGCTGGCGTCAAACTGCGCGGTGCCGAGAAGGTTGCGCGGATTCCGGTGAAGATCATTCCTACCGATGAGCTACCGAAGAAGCCGGACTGGATTCGCGTGCGTATTCCGGTTTCCCCCGAGGTCGACCAGATCAAGCAGACGTTACGCAAGCACAAGCTGCACAGCGTGTGTGAGGAAGCCTCCTGTCCCAATCTGGGTGAGTGCTTCTCCAGTGGCACTGCCACCTTCATGATCATGGGTGACATCTGTACGCGCCGCTGCCCATTCTGTGACGTCGGCCATGGCCGTCCGAACGCGCTGGACCCGGACGAGCCAAAGAACCTGGCTCAGGCCATCGCCGACATGCGGCTGAAGTACGTGGTGATCACCTCGGTGGACCGTGATGACCTGCGTGATGGCGGCGCTCAGCATTTCGCCGACTGCCTGCGCGAGATCCGCAAGCTGTCGCCGTCGATTCAGCTGGAAACGCTGGTGCCCGATTACCGCGGCCGCATGGATATCGCGCTGGACATTACTGCCAACGAGCCGCCAGATGTGTTCAACCACAATCTGGAAACCGTACCGCGGCTTTACAAGTCGTCGCGTCCGGGCTCGGATTTCGAGTGGTCGCTGGATCTGCTGGAGAAATTCAAACAGCGCGTGCCGGGAGTGCCGACCAAGTCCGGTCTGATGCTCGGCCTCGGCGAGACCGACGAGGAAGTGATTGAAGTCATGCATCGCATGCGTGAGCACGACATCGACATGCTCACCCTAGGTCAGTACCTGCAGCCATCGCGCAACCACCTGCCAGTACAGCGCTTCGTCCATCCCGATACTTTTGCCTGGTTTGCCGAAGAGGGCATGAAGATGGGCTTCAAAAACATCGCCTCCGGCCCGTTGGTTCGTTCCTCGTATCACGCTGATCAGCAGGCGCATGGAGCCAAGCAAGACTAAGTCCCTGCTTGGCTGAACAAAGCTAAAAGAAACCGCGTACTGCATTGATTGCGTACGCGGTTTTTTTGTCAGCACTAAAAGACAAAGTAAGCGAGACGTCGGACAGCGATTGATGTGAAACCATTGGCAAGAAAATTGCGGCATTACGCCGCATTAGACTTTGGTCTATAGTGGCCCTCGTTTACACCACGAGGCCAACCGAGGGCCACTGCAGATGAACGAACCCCATTTAAAGGACTTGCTTGACGATCTGGATGGCGCAAAGGTCGAGTGCGACGCAATGAGCCGTCTCGTAGTGACGCGGCTGGCCAAGCAGCGCATTCCATACCGAGCGATGTTGGGGCAGGTCGAACTGGACGGCAAAGTGGTGTCGCCGCATTTCTGGGTCGAGGCTGATGGGTGCGTCATTGATTACCGCGCACGCCAGCGACTGGGCGGCGATCAGCGGGTCCCCCACGGCGTCGTGCCGCGTGAGGCAGTGAAGGCCCACTATCAAGGGCAGCAGGTGGTTATCGACCCGCTACCGGATTACCTCTACGAGGTAGCCATCAAGCACTGAAGCCTTTCAGGCATCGTTAGCGCTGACTAGAACATAAAAGCCCCGGCAGAACCTATGCCGGGGCTTTTTTGTGTCGCCACTACCTTTCGGTCAAGGCTGAGCGCGCAGACGACCGAGGAGCTCTTGGGTTGGATGCCCGTCAGCCGGCCAGCCAAGCCGCTGCTGAAAGCCACGAATGGCTTTACGGGTATTTGCGCCAATTATGCCGTCCGGTGTGCCCGGGTCGAAGCCCTGGGCAACTAGGCGCTCCTGCAACTCCAGTCGCTCCGAGCGGCTGAGTGGCTGTTCGCCCCGTGGCCAGCTGCCTTCTACCTGGCCCTTGCCCTGGAGGTTCTCAGCCAGCAGGCCGATGGCCAGTGCGTAGGCGGAGGAGTTGTTGTAGCGCAGGATGGCGCGGAAGTTGTCCATGACCAGGAACGCCGGGCCGCGGTGGCCGGCAGGCAGCAACAGGCTGGCGTTGGCTTCGTCCTGGCCGCTGGGCAGACCGCGCAGGCCCAGGCGCCGCCACTCAGCGAGAGGCTTGCGTATTTCGGCGTCGGCCAGGGCGTAGTCGAATTCTTTGGGTAGCTGTACCTCGACCCCCCAGGGTTGTCCCTGTTTCCAGCCGGACGCCTGCAGGTAATGCGCCGCAGAGGCGAGGGCGTCCGCTGAACTGTTCCAGATATCGCGTTTTCCATCGCCGTCGAAATCCACAGCGTGGGTGTTGTAGGTGGTTGGGATAAATTGCGTCTGGCCCATGGCGCCGGCCCAGGAGCCGCGCATGCGCTGAGGTGCGACGTCGCCATGCTGGAGGATTTCCAGAGCGGCGATCAGTTGGCTCTTGGCGAATGCCGGGCGGCGGCCTTCGTGGGCGAGGGTGGCCAGCGAACGAATGACCGACTTGTCGCCCATGATCTGGCCGAAACTGCTTTCCAGGCCCCAGACGGCGACCAGTGTTTCTCGATCGACGCCGTAGCGGGCCTCGATCTTGTCCAGTGTGGCGGCATGTTCGTTAAGCAGGCGTTGGCCGCTACGCACGCGCTGGGGTGAGATGGCCCCTTCCAGGTACTGCCATACAGGCCGGGTGAACTCGGGCTGGCTACGATCGGCCTCGATTACTGCGGGGTCGGGCTGTATTCCAGCGAACGCGCGGTCGAAGGTCTCGGCGCGAATGCCTGCTGCGAGTGCTTCAACGCGAAATTCATCGCGCCATTGGCTGAAGCTGAGATGGGGGGCTTGCGAACGGATGTCGACGTTTGTGCTGTCGCTACGTTGGCTGACAGGAGGAGTGGCATTACTGACCAGTGCGGACTGCGCAAGGGGTTCGGCTGCACAGGCGACTACCAGGCTCATTGCCGAGGCAGCGACCAGGGTACGTAGCAGCAGAACGGGAACGAAGGTGTGATACATGCACCACTCTCGAAACGTGTCGTCGGCCGCAGACATTATCACGCTTTCGGAGGTATTGGGTTTTCAGGCCGCCAGAAGGACCGAAGCCTCCCAGTTGGTGGACTGGGAGGCTTCGCGGCGGTAGCTGCCTTTGCCTTTCTTTGGCGTTTCCTGGCGGAGGCGGAACAGCGGTTGCGCGACCAGGTGTTTGGCCTTGTTCGGCCGTTTCTTGCGTGTGCTCATTCGATTGCCCTCGTGGATGGCCCGCTTTCGGGCGAGAGAATCATAGGCCTTGTACGAAAAATGTCCAGTGCAGCAAGGGTGCTGCCGGCCAGCGTCAGCACGTTAGCCGCCGATACGTCGGCCGCTCAACTGTAGACAGATGTTGGCCAGTCCAATCCAGGGATCTCCGGCGGCTTGGCCCTTGATCTGCTCATCAATGCGCTGCGCATCCATCAGCAACTGGCTCCAGCCGTTGGCGCTGTGCCGCTGCAGTGCTTTGGAAACGATTGGTCGGCGCTTGTCCCACACTGGCGGGCGGGCCTGGGCAAAGGCTCGGTCGAGGGGGATGCCCTGGCTGTACTGCTGGGCAATATTGGCCAGCAGGCGCAGCTCGCGGGCCAGCGCCCAGAGGATCACCGGTGCCTCCACACCTTCGCCGCGCAGGCCGTCCAACATATGCAGGGCGTGCGCGGCCTGCCCGTGCAGGGTGGCGTCGATCAGGCCGAAGACGTCGTAACGGGCGCTGTCGGCAACTGCGGCCTGAACGGTCTCTGCGGTCACTTGGCCGGCTTCGGCTAGCAACTTGAGCTTTTCGATTTCCTGGGCGGCAGCCAGCAGATTGCCTTCGACTCGGGCGGCGATCAGCTCGACGGCTTCCTGATCGGCGGACAAACCCGCCTGGGCGAGGCGCTGGCGAATCCATTGCGGCAACTGCGCGGCGTCTACCGGCCAGATCTGCAGGAACTGCACGTCCTTGCCTTCGATCAGCGCCTTTGCCCACTTGGTCTTCTGGGTGCTGCCGTCGAGCTTGGGCAGACTGATCAGTAGTACGGTGTCCTCGGCGGGCCGGGCGAGATACTCGATCAGCGCGGCTGCACCCTTGTCGCCGGGTTTACCGTTAGGTATGCGCAACTCAAGCAGACGCTTCTCGGCGAACAGCGAAAGGCTGGCTCCCGCTTCAATAAGCAGGCCCCAGTCGAACCCAGTTTCGACGTGGAAGACCTGGCGCTCGCTGAACCCCTGCGCACGGGTCGCTGCGCGAATCGCGTCGCAAGCCTCCTGGCACAGCAGGTGCTCATCGCCAGACACCACATAGGCGGGCGCCAGCGGGCCTTGCAGGTGTTTACCTAGCTGAGCGGGGGAAAGTTTCATAGGCGCGAAGACGGGGGCCTTACGGCCCCCGAGTCTGTCACTGGATAGGCAGCTGGATAGGCGACTGACGAGGCTGCGCGTCCTGCGCGCGGCGGGCGGCCTCCATCGCGTCGGCTTCGGCGCGTGCCTTGGCTTCGGCTTCCTGCTGCAGACGGTCGAGCTGGGACGGCGTAATGCGCTGGATGCGTAGGGCTAGCTGCTGGAGCATTTCGCGGCGCATTTCCTGGCGCAGCTGGTCGCCCTCTTGGGACGATCCGATCAGGTTGTTGCTGTCATGCACGTAGACCTTCTGCACTTCGATGCTGTCTTCGAGCAGCAACGTGTTCTGTGGGCCGCGGAATTCATAGTCGAGCGTGCTGGTCAGCTCATACTCCGCGCTGCGTGCCGAGCTGGTGTAGCTGGCAGTGCGCTGGCGAGTCTGCTCGCGGGCGAGGTTCAGGCTGTACTTGGCGCCTGGGTAAACCCGCACACCATTGCTCTGCAGGAGGTCTTCGAGCTGCTGCACCGTTTCGCCGTAGCTGTTGCGGGCCTGGAGATCGAGCTCCTTGAGACCGAATTCCACATCACCGGTACCGCGCAGCTGGAAGCCGCAGGCGCTCAGTAGCAGGGTCAGGCCCAGCACGACCACATTGCGTTTGTTCATATTGTTATCCCCTTGCAGGCCCGGCGCTGGCGCCGGGGCCGAATCAGTTAGCGACGATGTTGACCAGTTTGCCCGGTACCACAATGACCTTGCGGATCGTCAGGCCTTCGGTGAAGCGCAGCACGTTTTCGTTGCCGCGTGCGGCCGCCTCGACCGCTTCGCGGGTTGCGGACGCCGGCACTTCGATCTGGCCGCGCAGCTTGCCGTTGACCTGTACGACCAGGGTCAGACTGTCCTGCACCAGTGCGGTCTCGTCGACCTTTGGCCATTGCGCGTCAATGATCGCGCCCTGCTTGCCCAGTTGCTGCCAGAGTTCGTGGCAAATGTGCGGAGTGATCGGCGCCAGCAACAAAGCGACAGTTTCCAGGCCTTGCTGCAGCAGCGCGCGATCCTGCTCGGTACCTGTTGCGGCTTTTTCCAGTACGTTCATCAGCGTCATTACCTGAGCAATGGCGGTGTTGAATTTGTGGTGCTGACCGACGTCGACACTGGCCTGCCTGATCGCCAGATTAATCGCGCGGCGTACAGCTTTTTGTTCGTCATTGAGGCTGGCGATATCCAGGGCGCCGGGCAGGCCGGCACTGACATGCGCATGGGCAAGGCGCCAGACACGACGCAGGAAGCGGCTCGCGCCTTCCACGCCGGAATCGGACCACTCCAGGCTCATGTCAGGCGGCGAGGCGAACATCATGAACAGGCGGCAGGTATCGGCGCCGTATGCATCGATCATGGCCTGCGGGTCGACGCCGTTGTTCTTCGACTTGGACATCTTCTCGGTGCCGCCGATTTCTACCGGCAGGCCATCGCTGGCGAGTTTTGCGCCGATGACCTTGGCCTTGGCATCACGTTCGACGATCACGTCGGCCGGGTTGAACCAGTCCTTGCCGCCATTTTCCAGGGTGCGGTAGTAGGTGTCGGCGACCACCATGCCCTGGGTCAGCAGGTTCTTGAACGGCTCATTGGAGCTCACCAGCCCTTCGTCGCGCATCAGCTTGTGGAAGAAGCGCGCGTAGAGCAGGTGCAGGATGGCGTGCTCGATGCCGCCGATGTACTGATCCACGGGCAGCCAGTGGTTGGCCGCCGCCGGGTCGACCATGCCCTGGTCGTAGTTCGGACTGGCATAGCGGGCAAAGTACCAGGAAGACTCGACGAAGGTATCCATGGTGTCGGTTTCACGCTTGGCCGGCGCGCCGCACTTCGGGCAGCTGCACTCGTAGAACTCCGGCATGCGCGCCAGCGGGCTGCCAGCGCCGTCCGGCACTACGTCTTCTGGCAGCACGACGGGCAGCTGGTCTTCCGGCACGGGCACGTCGCCGCAGCTGTCGCAGTGGATGATCGGGATTGGGCAGCCCCAGTAGCGCTGGCGGCTGATGCCCCAATCGCGCAGACGGAACTGCGTGCGTGCCTGACCAAGGCCTTTCTTCTGCAGCGCCACTTCAATGGCATCGAACGCGCCGTCGAAGTCGAGACCGTCGAAGATGCCGGAATTGATCAGCTCGCCGTGCTCGCCATAGGCGTCCTGCCAGGGCGCTGGGGTCTGATCGCCGGCGCTGGTGCGTACCACCGGCTTGATCGGCAGGCCGTACTTGCTGGCGAATTCGAAATCGCGCTCGTCGTGCGCCGGGACGGCCATGACTGCGCCTTCGCCGTAATTCATCAGTACGTAGTTGGCGACCCACACCGGCAGCAATTCGCCGGTCAGTGGGTGTTGCACGTGCAGGGAAATGGCGAGGCCCTTCTTCTCCTGGGTAGCGATATCAGCTTCGGCGACGCCGCCACGCTTGCATTCATCGATGAAGGCCTGCAGTTCGGGATTGTTCTGCGCGGCGAGCGTGGCCAGCGGATGTTCCGCTGCAACGGCTACGTAGGTCGCACCCATCAGCGTATCTGGGCGGGTGGTGAAGACCTTCATCACGCCTTCGCTGCCGATGCTCGCCACGTCGTAGGGAAAGCTGATTTCCATGCCGCGGGACTTGCCGATCCAGTTGCGCTGCATGGTCTTGACCTGCTCGGGCCAGCCATCCAGCTCGTCCAGACTCTCCAGCAGCTCATCCGCGTAGGCGGTGATCTTGAAGTAGTACATCGGGATTTCGCGCTTCTCGATGAGCGCGCCCGAACGCCAGCCACGACCGTCGATGACCTGCTCGTTGGCCAGCACAGTCTGGTCGACCGGATCCCAGTTGACAGTACCGTTCTTGCGATAGATCACGCCTTTTTCGTACAGGCGGGTGAACAGCCACTGCTCCCAGCGGTAGTAGTCCGGCTTGCAGGTAGTGACTTCGCGTGTCCAGTCGACCGCCAGACCCAGGCTTTTGAGCTGGGCCTTCATGTAGGCGATGTTCTCGTAGGTCCACTTCGCCGGGGCCACCTGATTCTTCATTGCGGCGTTTTCCGCCGGCATGCCGAACGCGTCCCAGCCCATGGGCTGCAGGACGTTCTTGCCCTGCATGCGCTGATAGCGCGCAATCACGTCGCCGATGGTGTAGTTGCGCACGTGACCCATATGCAGCTTGCCGCTGGGGTAGGGGAACATCGACAGGCAATAGAACGTGTCCTTGCCGGGCTGCTCACTTACTTCAAAGGATTTCTGCGAATCCCAGTGGGACTGCGCGGCGGCTTCGATTTGGCTGGGCTGATACTGTTCGTGCATGGCTACTGGCGTTGGAATAGGGGGCTGGCTCTCCGCGAAAAAACTCTCGCTGGGGCGGCTGGCGGGTCCGACGGACCTGGCGCAAACCGTAACCCAGCAGGTGGCGGGCGGAGGCATGGAAGCGCCGTAGCATACATGACCCCCCGCGGCCTAGGGAAACCCGATTTGCCGCCACCTTGAGGGCTCCGTCCGTCGTGCGCGGCTTGGGCGAGCGAAGCTGAGCTACGCTTGATCAGGGGCGGGACGAATATGAGGTGAGTCTGATGGGCAGAGAGCCGCGATCTGAGGACAGCAGTCTATATGCGCGGGTGTTGCAGCGACTGAGTTCGGCGCTGCAGGAGGCGGAACGCGGCACGACCGGCGAATCGGAGGCCGCTGGTGATCTGGAGGTACGTGGTC
The DNA here is from genome assembly GCF_040310405.1 of Pseudomonas sp. E45-MNA-CIBAN-0222. Lineage (NCBI taxonomy): Bacteria > Pseudomonadati > Pseudomonadota > Gammaproteobacteria > Pseudomonadales > Pseudomonadaceae > Pseudomonas > Pseudomonas sp. E45-MNA-CIBAN-0222. Next base: position 104,877 of record NZ_JBEOPU010000002.1, on the reverse strand, counting down.
TGACGCCTGCGGAGTTCGAGCTGATCCGTGCCTATCTGCAGCGTGATTCCCAATGGCTTTCCGGATGGCATGCCGCCGCCGAGGAACAAGCTCATCTGTCACGCCAGGCGTTGCGTCCGTTGGTGCGTGGCGGGGGACGGAACAGACACGGCGCGCGCTGCAAGCATACCTCGCTAGCGCTGCAACAGACGCTGAGTTGCGCCTTATGCAATACCGAGGTGGGCTGGCCCGATGAGGCTGGACCTGCGGTATGCCCCGCCTGCGGCTCGCAGTTGCTGCGCGCACGGCAGCGGCTGCATACCTACCCACGTCATTGAGCGGAGGCTGCAGCCGACAAATGCTCCGGCAGCCGCTAGAGTGATGGCCTTTGCCGGGGAAGTCGGATGCCGATTCGTTATCTGTTCAAGCAGCTGTTGTTACCGCCAGGCGGGCTGTTGCTTCTACTACTGCTGGGCTGGTGGCTGCGCCGGCGCGCACCGAAGCTGGCGGCATTTTGCTTTGTCACAGGGTTTGGCGGCCTCTGGCTGATGAGCTTGCCGGTAGTGGTCGAATGGTCGGCGCGGGTCGTGGAACGCGAGCCGGCACTGAGCGAGGTGCAGTGGTCAAAGCTGAACGAGCAAGCCGGCGCCATCGTGGTGCTAGGTGCGGGACGGGAGCAGAGCGATCCTGCCTGGGGGGGTGATCAGCCTGGTTATATCGCCCTCGAACGATTGCGCTATGCCGCACGCATAGCCAAGGCTTCCGACCTGCCTATCCTCACCAGTGGTGGTCTGCACTTCGGCGAACCACCCAGCGAGGCGATGCTTGGTGCGGAAGTATTGCAGCGCGATCTTGATGTCACTACTCGCTGGCTCGAAGAGCGTAGCCGCACCACTTGGGAAAACGCTGTTTACAGCGCGCAGATGTTGCGCGCCGCGGGAATCGAGCGGGTAGTGCTTGTCACTTCTGCATCGCATATGCCGCGTTCGCGCTGGTGCTTCGAGCAAAACGGAATCGAGGTGATTGCAGCGCCGGTGGGCTTTATGGGCGTGCCCAATGGTCGGCCATTGAATGGTTGGTTGCCGGAGGCCAAGGCGTTCTGGCAGAACGGCATGCTGATCAATGAAGTGGTCGGAATGGCGATCTACCCGCTCGTCTACCGTTCGGCGAATGACTGAGTCGAACACGATCCGACAGCGCACGATCGTAGGGTGGGCTCCCGTCGTAAATGGCCTTGCGCAGGCTGGCGGTGGGCGCAAGCCCACCCTACGAAGGCAGCGGACTATGCCTTGCGTCTGATCAGTGCCCAGCCGAGCAGGAGCACGCACACGATAATCAGCGGCCATGAGCGCCAGCGCAGGTACGGCGTCAGGCCCTGCATAGGGGTGACTTCGCCGTACAGCACCGCTTGTTCGAACTGTGGGATCTGCTCGGTGATGCGTCCATAGGGGTCAATCAGCACGGTGATGCCGTTGTTGGTCGCGCGGATCATCCAGCGGCCAGCTTCCAAGGCGCGCATCTGCGCCATCTGCAGATGTTGCAGCGGTCCGATGGAACGGCCGAACCAGGCATCGTTGCTCACCGTCAGCAGCAGGTCGCTCTGTGCGGCGAGCCCAGCAGCGAATTCCGGATAAACCACTTCGTAGCAGATGTAAGGTGCGATCTTCAGGCCCTTGGCCTGCAGCAATGGCTGGCCGGACTCGCCGCGGGCGAAGTCGGACATTGGCAGGTCGAAGAAGGCGATCAGGCCGCGCAGCAAATCCTGTAGCGGCACGTATTCGCCGAAAGGCACCAGCTTCTGCTTGAGGTAGGTGCCTGATCCGTCGCCCGCGGTGGTCAGGCCGTTGTAGTAGCGCAGGTCGCCATCGGCATTGGGTTGGCGCACCGGTACGCCAGTGATCAGTGCTGCATCACGCTGCTCGGCGAAGCCAGCCATCATCTGCAGATAGCCTTCGGCGTGATCCTTGAGGATCGGTACGGCGGTTTCTGGCCATACGATCAGATCGGCGGGTCGGCTGCGGAACGTCATGTCGCGATACAGCAGTAGTTGCATTTCGAGCTTTTTCGGGTCCCACTTCATGCTTTGCGCGACGTTGCCCTGCACGGCAACCACGCTCAACGGTTCGCGCTTGGCGGTGGTCCAGGCGTGCCCGTCGAGCAGCAGCCCTGCGACCCAGGGCGCTGCCAGCAGCGCGATGGCGAGCGCAAGGCGTGGCTTCTCAGTGCGCAGTTGAGGCATCGCAACCAGCAGCGTTGCGGTCAGAGCGATCGCAAAGCTCAACAGCCAGACGCCACCGAGCGGCGCCAAGCCGGCCAGGGGGCCATCGAGTTGGCTGTAGCCGGTGTAAAGCCAGGGAAAGCCAGTGAGTATCCAGCCGCGTAGCGCGTCGAATGCCAGCCAGAGCGCAGCGAACGTCAGCGCATCGCCTAGAGCCGAATGGCGATCACGCAGCAGGCGCGCCCAGAGCCAGCCGAGCAGTGCGAAGAACAGCGCCAGACCGGCCACGAAACCCAGCGTGAGCAGCCCGGCCAAGGCCGGCGACGCCGCTCCGAAGTCGTGAATGCTGACGTAGACCCAGCTGACCCCGGAAGCGAACAGGCCAAAACCGTAGCACCAGCCGCGTTGCGCAGCCTGCTTGGGTCCGGCTTTGCTCAGGCCAAGGTACAGCAGGGCGACGGACAGAAGCGCTAGCGGCCAGATGTCGAACGGCGCCAGCGAGAGGGTGGTCAGGCTGCCGGCGGCCACGGCTAGCAGGTTGCCAGGCCAGCCGGGGCGGGAGATCCAGTGCATGGGGGTTCCTTGCGCGACGGGTGCGGAGGGAGGCTACGGGCAAACGATGAGGCTAGGCAAGCCAACGCTGCGCTGGCAAAACGTGCCGCGCAGACTTGCTGCGCGGCACGCCATGCTCAGCGGTTTGGATCGGCCAGGCGAGTCAGGCGCAGCATGTGCACGCGACGGCTGTCGGCGTTCAGTACGCGGAAGCGGAAGCCCTCGATCTCGGCCACCTCGTTGCGCTTGGGTAGATGGCCGAAGGTGCTCATCACCAGGCCGGCGACAGTGTCGAATTCATCGTCGGGGAAGGCGCTGTTGAAGAATTCGTTGAAGCTGTCGATCGGCGTCAGGGCCTTGACCAGAAAATCGCCGCTGGGCAATGGCCGGATGTAGCTGTCCTCCTCGACATCATGCTCATCCTCGATGTCGCCGACGATCTGTTCTAGCACGTCCTCAATGGTCACCAGCCCAGCCACGCCGCCGTACTCATCGATCACGATGGCCATGTGGTTGTGGTTGGCGCGAAACTCGCGTAGCAACACGTTGAGGCGTTTGGACTCGGGCACAAAGGTCGCCGGGCGCAACAGATCCTTGATGTCGTAGCCGTGGTGTTCGTCCTTGAGGATCAGTGGTAGCAGATCCTTGGCCAGCAGGACGCCGATCACCTCATCGAGGCTTTCGCCGACGACTGGATAGCGCGAGTGCGCTGCAGAGATGATCGCTGGCAGAAACTCGCGCGGCGACTGGTCGGCCCTGATGCTGATCACCTGGGAGCGGGGCACCATGATGTCGCGGACCTGCAGGTCCGCGACCTGAATGGCGCCTTCGACGATGGCCAGCGCTTCGCTGTCGAGCAGCTTGTTCTGATGGGCTTCGCGCAGGATTTCCAGCAGCTCCTGGCGATTTTTGGGTTCATGGGCAAAAGCCTGGGTGATTTTTTCCAGCCAGGTCTTCTGCCCGCTGATCGATCGATCTTCGCTCATGTCGTTGACTCAAGAGTCCTTGCAAGTGCCCGTAACGGGCGATTCTTCGGCATAGGGGTCGGGATGACCCAGTTCGGCCAGCAGTTGTCGCTCCAGTTCTTCCATTTCCTCGGCTTCGACATCGTCGATGTGATCGTAGCCAAGCAAATGCAGACAGCCATGGATGACCAGGTGCGCCCAATGCGCCGCCAGCGCTTTCCCCTGCTCCGCGGCTTCGCGCTCTACCACTGGTACGCAGATGACCAGATCGCCGAGCAGCGGAATATCCAGCATTTCGTCGGGGACGTCGGCCGGGAACGACAGCACATTAGTCGCGTAATCCTTGTGCCGCCAAGTGTGGTTTAGTTCGCGGCCTTCGGCCTGGTCAACCAGGCGGATAGTCAGCTCCGAGTCGCCGCTGCGCTGGCGCAGCGCCAGTTCGCACCAGTGCTGCAAGTCGGCAAGCGCCGGGACTGCACCACTGGTGGCGCACTGTAAGTCGAGCTCAATCACCGGCGGTGTCCTGCGCGGCACGCTTGCCGGGCGGGAGCTGGCGATCTTCGAAAGACTCGTAAGCTTCGACGATGCGTTGCACCAACGGATGACGAACCACGTCCTTGGGTTTGAAGTGGGTAAAGCTGATGCCGTTGACGTCCTTGAGCACCTCGATGACATGTGCCAGGCCGCTCTTGGTGCCGCGGGGCAGATCGACCTGGGTGATATCGCCGGTAATCACCGCGGTGGAACCGAAGCCGATCCGCGTGAGGAACATTTTCATTTGTTCCTGAGTGGTGTTCTGACTCTCATCGAGAATGATGAAGCTGTTGTTGAGCGTGCGTCCGCGCATGTAGGCCAGCGGGGCGATCTCGATCACCTGCTTCTCGATCAGACGGGCGACGTATTCGAAGCCGAGCATCTCGTAGAGGGCGTCGTACAACGGGCGTAGGTAGGGGTCGATCTTCTGCGCCAGGTCGCCGGGCAGGAAGCCGAGCTTTTCGCCAGCCTCTACCGCCGGGCGTACCAGCAGAATGCGACGCACCTGCTCGCGTTCCAGCGCATCCACCGCGCAGGCCACCGCCAGGTAGGTCTTGCCGGTGCCGGCTGGGCCGACACCGAAGTTGATGTCATTGTCGAGAATGGCTTTGACGTAGCGCTGCTGATTCGCACCGCGAGGGCGAATCATGCCTTTCTTGGTGCGCAGGGCGACGCCCTGGTGAGCGTTCGGGTTGGCCAATTCCTCCATCCCGGATTCCTGCAGGTACAGATGCACCATATCGGGAGAGAGCTCGGTGTTCTTGGTTTCCCGGTACAGCCGGCGTAGCAGTTGTTCGGCAGACTTAGCCACGTCGCTTGGCCCGATCAGCTCGAACTGGTTGCCGCGGTTGCGGATTTCCAGTTCCAGGCGCTGTTCGATCAGGCGTAGATGCTCGTCGAATTGGCCGCAGAGGTTGGCGAAGCGATGGGCTTCAAAAGGTTCGAGGGTAAAGCGATGTGGTTCTATGGGTGCGTTCAAGGGCTTTTATATATGGCCGTGATCGGCGAAGTGATGGGGGAAGAATAGCGCCGCGGGCGCAAAGCGGAAAGCGCAGTTGCGTAGCCGGTCGCGGCTCCATGTAATCACATGGGGGCCGCAACCGCGATTCTCAAGATAGCAGGGTGCCACGCAACGAGTGCGGCAGGGCATCATCGATGTGCACGTCGACGAATTGGCCGATGAGCCGTGGGTTATCGCAGCTGAAATTGACGATGCGATTGTGCTCGGTGCGGCCCTGCAGCATGCCTGGGTCCTTCTTCGAGTAATCGGTAACAAGGATGCGTTGAGTGCTGCCTACCATCCGTCGGCTGTTCTCGAAGCCTTGCTGATTGATGCGCTGCTGAAGGATGGCAAGGCGCTGCTTCTTCACTTCGTCCGGGGTGTCGTCAACCAGGTCGGCCGCCGGCGTGCCGGGGCGTGCGCTGTAGACGAACGAGTAGGAGAAATCGAAGCCGACGTCCTCGATCAGTTTCATGGTCTGCTCGAAGTCCTTGTCGGTCTCCCCGGGGAAACCGACGATGAAGTCCGAACTAATCAGGATGTCCGGCACCGCCGCTCTGAGCCGGCGGATGCGCGATTTGTACTCCAGCGCAGTGTGGTTGCGCTTCATCGCCGCCAGTATCCGATCGGAACCGGCTTGCACCGGCAGGTGCAGGTACTTCACCAACTGCGGGATGTCGGCGTGGGCCTGGATGATGGCGTCGGAAAACTCCAGCGGGTGGCTGGTGGTGTAGCGAATGCGCCCGATGCCGTCGATTGCCGAAACCGCGTGCAGCAGATCGGCGAAATCATGGCCGTCATAACGGTAGCCGTTGACGTTCTGTCCCAGCAGTGTGACTTCCTTCACGCCGTTTTCGGCGAGATGCACGACTTCCGCCAGCACGTCGGCCAGTGGCCGGCTGACTTCCTCCCCGCGGGTGTAAGGCACCACGCAGAAGGTGCAGTATTTGCTGCAGCCTTCCATAACCGATACGAATGCGCTTGGGCCATCGACGCGAGGTTCGGGTAGCCGATCGAACTTCTCGATTTCGGGGAAGGATATGTCCACCTGCGGCTTCTTGGTGGTGCGCGCGGCGTCGATCATCTCCGGCAGGCGATGCAGTGTCTGTGGGCCGAAGACCACGTCGACATACGGCGCGCGGTCGCGGATGGCCGCACCTTCCTGGCTGGCCACGCAGCCGCCGACACCGATCACCAGCTGTGGGTTGTCCAGCTTCAGCTCGCGCCAGCGGCCAAGTTGCGAAAAGACCTTTTCCTGGGCCTTCTCGCGGATCGAGCAGGTGTTGAGCAGGATCACGTCGGCTTCTGCCGGGTTCTCGGTGATCTCCATGGCCTGGTGTTCGCCCAGCAGGTCCACCATGCGCGAGCTGTCGTACTCGTTCATCTGGCAGCCATGGGTTTCGATGAAAAGCTTGCGGGTCATGTTACGGGCCGGCGTTGTGCAAAAAATGACCGGCGATTATATGCCCAGGACCGAGCAGGGGAAAGCACGGACGGATGCCGCAGGTTCGACCAGGTGTTTCCTGCTCAGGGAATAAGCGGTGCGTCGGCGGCCTGCAGCTGCATCAGATAGTCGCGAAAGATCTGGCCAAGCACCTGAGTGGCGATTTCCAGTTCGTCGCGGCGCATCTGGCCGGAAACTCGGTCGGCAGTATCCAGTGCATTATCTTCGCCGTTGACGGCAGCCATTTTCAGTACGATGTAGGCCTGCACGTTGTTGGCTTTGACGCCTTCGCCGCGGAAGAACATGACGCCCAGCCGGTGCTGTGCCGCTGCGTGACCACGCAGTGAGGCCTGCTCGAACCAGTACAGTGCTTTGGCTAGGTCGCGCGGGGCGCGCCGCCCGTCGTAATGAAACTCGCCCAGCTCGTACGCGGCCTGTACGTCACCCTCACTGGCAGACTGCTGGCAGCTGCGCAGCGCTTCGGGCAGATCCTCGGGAAGCGTGTCGAGCGCGCAGCGCGCAGTCGCCGGGATCAGCAAAGTGTTCCCGCCGGCGGTGGCCGTGAGAGGCGAGAGAAGCAGCAGACAGCCCAAAGACAGGATGCGGCCGGTGCGGATCATGAAATCTGGCGCCTCGAGGAGCAGGGCGGTAATGAAAGGCTGGAACGAGCCAGCCGTCACATTATGGATAAGCTGCAGTCTGCTTACAAAGCCTTTAACCGCCTGCCATCGGCTTTTTATGCGACTGCGGCATGATCCTCGCGAGTGCTGCCCGGCAACCGCACCAGCAGAACGGCCAATAGCGGGCTGGCGATCGCCAATAGCAGTGGGCTTATATTGCTGAGCGGATTGTCGAACAGCATGGCCTTTGGCAGCGGTGCCATGCCGAGCAACAGGACGCCCGCTACCAGCCCGGCAACGGTTGGCAGGCTTGCCGGCCATTGCAGTACGCCGGCGTAGATCACCAGCAGTGCGCTGGTCAGCACCAGACCGAGCGCGTAGGGCTCGCTCCAGCCCAACTGACGCGCCAGCTCGAAGAACACGCACAGCCCCAACACCACGCGCCCCCAGTTCGGTCGACTCCACACCCAGCGCCTTGCCAGGGTCAGCGCAGCCACTGCTATCAGCGGCAAACCGAGCAGCAGGCTGGCGCGCTCCAGCCACTGGTAGGCGTCCTCCAGATCCATGCCAATCAGCGTGGCGGCGGCGCATGCGCCGCTGGCCGCAGTCAGGATGAAGCCGAGCAGCGCGCTGAACAGTGCCGGCTGATCCGCTTCGCCGTATTGTCGCCGGGCGCGGCCAATCAGCACCGCGCTGGCGCCGGCAGTGAGAGTCAGCAGGATGGCCTGCAGCAGTTCCATCGTCGGGCTCACTTGAGCTTGGCGAAGGCGCGCTCGGCCGCGTCCAGGGTGATCTGCAACTCGGCTTCGCCATGGGCGATGGAGGTGAAGCCTGCCTCGAATGCGCTCGGTGCCAAATAGACGCCGCCGTCCAGCATCAGGTGGAAGAACTGCTTGAAGCGATCGGCATCGCTCGCCATGACATCGGCGAAGGTAACGATGTCATCGGCGCCGCTGAAATACAGGCCGAACATGCCGCCCACCTGAGTGGTGACGAAGGGAATGCCGGCGGCATCGGCGCGGTCCTGCAGGCCCTGCAGCATACGGCTGGTGTAGGCGCCAAGTTCGTCATGGAAGCCGGGGCGGCTGATCAGCTCGAGTGTGGTCAGGCCGGCAGCCATGGCCAGTGGATTGCCGGACAGCGTGCCGGCCTGGTAGACCGGGCCGAGCGGGGCAATGTGCTGCATGATCGCGCGCTTGCCGCCGAAGCAGCCGACCGGCATGCCGCCACCGATGATCTTGCCGAAGGTCGACAGGTCCGGGGTCACGCCGTAGTAGGCCTGGGCCCCGCCAAGTGCAACACGGAAGCCGGTCATCACTTCATCGAAGATCAGCACAACGCCGTGCGCGTCACACAACGTGCGCAGTCCCTCTAGGAAGCCTGGCGCCGGTGGAACGCAGTTCATGTTGCCGGCTACCGGCTCGACGATGATGCAGGCGACCTGCTCGCCCTTTTCCTTCAGCGTGGCCTCGACTTCAGCGAGGTCGTTATAGGCCAGGGTCAGGGTGTGCTTGGCGAAGTCCGCCGGCACGCCGGCCGAGCTTGGTACGCCTTGGGTCAGCGCGCCGGAGCCGGCTTTCACCAGCAGGCTGTCGGAGTGACCGTGGTAGCAGCCCTCGAACTTGATGATGTCGTCGCGGCCGGTATAGCCACGGGCAAGGCGGATCGCGCTCATGGTCGCTTCGGTACCGGAGCTGACCATGCGCACCATCTCCATCGATGGCACCAGGCGGCAGACCAGCTCAGCCATCTCGGTTTCCATTGCGGTCGGCGCGCCGTAGGACAGCCCGTGCTCGAGCTGGCGGCGCACGGCATCGAGCACCTGCGGATGGCTGTGGCCAAGAATCATCGGGCCCCAGGAGCCGACGTAGTCGACGTAGCGCTTGTCATCCTCGTCGATCACATAGGCGCCGGCAGCGTGCTTGAGAAACAGCGGCGTGCCACCGACGCTACGAAAGGCGCGAACGGGGGAGTTGACGCCGCCCGGGATGTGGGTCTGGGCGCTGGCGAAAAGGGTTTCGGAACGGGACATGCGGGCCTCGCAAAACAAGGGCAGACCGACGTGGTGCGGTCTGCCGTGGCGGAATCAGGGAGTGAGGAACAATTGGCTGAACGCTCGGGCACGGCGTTCGACCTCAGCGGCGTTTTCGGCGGCGAACAACGCATGCACCACGGCGATCATCTGCACACCGTCAGCGATCAGCGACGGTGCCGTATCCAGTGTGATGCCGCCGATGCCGGCGATGGGTAGACCGACGCGTGCGCGGGCTTCGCGCAACAGCTCGCGATCGGCGGAGGGGGCGCCGGGTTTGGTCTGCGACTGGAAGAAACGGCCGAAGGCGACATAACTCGCACCCTCGCGGGCGGCCTGCTCAGCGAGCGTCAGCTGCGCATGGCAGGTGGCGCCTATGATCGCCTGGCGCCCGAGCAGGGCTCGTGCAGCGGACAGGGAGCCATCCTCCTGGCCGAGGTGCAGGCCAACGCCAAGGCGGGCTGCCAGCTCGGCATCGTCATTGATGATCAGTTGCGCGCCATACTGCGCGCAGAGCTCTCGCAGTGCATCGGCCTCGCGCAGTCGGCGGGCCTCGTCGCTGGATTTGTCGCGATACTGCAGCAGGCGCGCGCCACCTTTCAGTGCTGCTTCGACGTAAGGCAGCAGGCGGCCTTCGGCTAGCAGCTTGCTGTCGGTGATGGCGTACAGGCCGCGCAGCCGGGTCGATTCCTTCATGCGCTGCTCTCCAGTCAGACCAGGTCCAGCGGCAGGCGCCGCGGGACGAATTGCCCGTGTCCGGGCGCCTCGGCATCGCGCAAGGTGCGCCAGGTGTAATCGAGTGCGGACCTGACCGCGCTGGTCAGTTCTTCACCCAGCGCCAGGCGACCGGCGAGTGCACTGGCCAGGGTGCAGCCGGAGCCGTGATAGCTACCTGGCAGGCGTGCACAGGTGAAATCGTGACGGCTGCCGTCGCGGCAGTAAAGACGGTTATGCACTTCGGTTTCGTCGCCGTGGCCGCCAGTAATCAGCAGGTGGCGGATATGCGGTAGCAATCGCTCGGCACACTCATCGGCGCTGCCGTCTGGCAGCTCGGCAAGAATGCGAGCTTCCGGCAGATTGGGGGTGGCGATGGTAGAAGCGGAAAACAGCCGCTCGCGCATGGCATAGCCTACGTCCTCCTTGCCCAATGCACCGCCACCGCCGGCACGTAGCACCGGATCGCAGACCAGTGGCACGCCGGGCAGCTTGGCCATGATTTCAAGAACGGTCTCGACCATTTCCACCGAGCCAAGCATGCCCAGTTTGACGGCGGCGATCGGCATATCGGCGATTACCGCATAGGCCTGGGCAAGTACCCATTCGCGGTCGAGCACGCGGAAGTCGGTGACGTTGACAGTGTCCTGCACGGTCAGTGCGGTGACGGTCGGTGCGGCATGGCAAGCCTGGGCCAGCAGCGCTTCGATGTCTGCCTGCAGGCCCGCGCCGCCACTAGGGTCATGGCCGGACAGGCAGAGAACGACGGGTCTTGAAATAGGGTTTTTCATGGCGTGCGAGCTTATCACCAAACGCTGACAGCGGGACGCGCCAGTTGTGCGTCGAACCGCCACCGTTGCCGGCGCCGGCCATCGGATTGATCGCCAGGGGCATTCGCTTTTTCCGGCTTGAAGGGCCGTTATGGTAGATTGCTGGCACTTTGGTTTTCGGACCGGACGGCGGGGTTCACGGGGTGTGAGCTCGTATTCGTCATCTGGCCAGCACGAGGCACCATGCGGTACGTCTTCCTGTTCATCCTGGCCCTTGTGCCTGCGCTGGCCGTCGCCGTCGACCTCGACGAAGAGACCCGCCACCTGCCGCTAGGGTCACTCATGCAGGTGTTCGAAGATCCGCACGGCGAGACGCGGATAGAAGATATTGCCTCGCCAGCATTCGAAAGTCGCTTCCAGCCCCACCAGGGCGCCGTCTTCAACGCTGGCTATTCCCGCTCAGCACACTGGGTGCGGGTCGATTTGAACTATCGACCACAAGCCTCGCAAGAGGCGCGGCGCTGGTTGCTGGAGGTGGCCTATCCGCCGTTGGACAGCCTGCAGCTGTACCTTGCCGATGGGAACGGCGGCTACCGGCTCGCCCGTGACACCGGCGACACCATGCCATGGGCTAGTCGCGAGATCCGCCAGGGCAACTACCTGTTCGAAATCGAGCTGCCGGCCAACCAGCCGCAGCGGGTGTACCTACGCGTGCAGAGCGAAGGCTCGATTCAGGTACCGCTGAGCCTTTGGTCGCAGCATGCCTACCTCGAGGCGCAGCCTGGGCGCATCTATGTGCTCGGCATGATCTATGGCGTGCTGCTGGCGATGCTGGTCTACAACCTGTTCATCTATATCAGCATCCGCGACCCCAGTTACCTGTACTACATCCTCTACATCGCCGCGTTCGGCCTCTATCAGGTCTCGGTGAACGGCGCCGGCGTACAGTTTCTATGGCCTGATCGTACTTGGTGGGCCAATGCCGCCACGCCGTTGCTGATCGGTGCCACCGGGCTGTTTGGCTGCCTGTTCACCCGCAGCTTCCTGCGCACCGCCGAGCACAGCCGCTGGATGGACCGGCTGTTGCGGCTGATTATCGGCTTCTCCGTGGTGGTCATGGTGCTGGCGTTGACCACCGACTATGGCCTGTCGCTGCGCCTGGCAACCGCGCTGGCGTTGCTCTTCACTCTGGCTGTGTTCGCTGCCGGCATCCTCGCCTGGCTGCGCGGCATGCGTGTCGCGCGCTACTTCATCATCGCCTGGAGTGCGTTGCTGATCGGCGGGCAAATCAACACTCTGATGGTGCTTGGGCATCTGCCGCACAACTTCCTCACGATGTATGCCAGCCAGCTGGGTGCCGCGCTGGAAGTGGTGCTGCTGTCGATGGCGCTGGCCGATCGCATCAACGCACTGAAGGACGAGCGCGCCACGATTCTCGAGGATGCCCGTGCCGAACTGGAACAGCTCAACCGCGAGTTGGCCGAGAGCAACCGACTCAAGGATGAGTTCCTCTCCAATATCAGCCATGAATTGCGTACGCCGATGATGGGTGTGATGGGTGCTCTGGAGTTGTTGCCGGCATCCGACACTCCGGAGGAGCTGCAGCAGTATCAGCACATCGCCACTGGGTCGGCGCGCGACATGATGCGCCTGGTCAACAACATTCTCGCTCTTAGCGAGTTGCGGGCCGGCAAGCTGCGCCCGGAGGATTACCGCTTCAGCCTGAGCGAAACCGCGGCGCGACTGCAGCAGCAATTTGCCGCGCAGGCATATGACAAGGGCCTCGCCTTCGACCTGGAGCTCGATGACAAGCTCCCCGACTTTGTGTACGGCGATCGCGAGAAACTCGAGCAGAGCATTTGCCATCTGCTGGATAACGCAATCAAGTTCACTTCCCGCGGGACCGTGACGCTACGTTTCGCCGGGGTTGTGGAGCTGCGCGAACTGCAGCTGAACATTGAGGTAATCGACAGCGGTATCGGCTTCAGCGCTGCCGATCAGGCTTTTCTCTACCATCAGTTCCGCCAGGTAGACGGCTCCATGACCCGCCGCTATGGCGGCCTCGGTATCGGCCTGGCGATCAGTCGCGGGTTGATCGAGGTGCTCGGCGGGCAGCTCGACCAGCATTCGCGTCCGGGGCTGGGCAGCCGTTTCTGCATCCGCGTTCGCCTCGCGCTGAGTCCTCCTGCCGTACGGTCGGCGGCTTCGTCGAGCGCTATTCCGCCCTCCGATCCGATTGCCTGACGCACGGACCTTTTGGCCGATACCTCGCTTCAACCCTCGCGTCGGTGCGTGTTTCACTGCTGATCCATCGTGCTGACGTTGCTGCTCGCCGACTACGCTTGCAGGCAGCCGTCGCGCAACGGATTAGAAGGAGGACGCCCAGATGAACCTGCAGAGCTGCGCCGAAACCCACGAGGTCACCAACCAGGTGCCGCCACTCGACGGTGCCAATCTCTATCGCATCGATCTGCCGCTGCAGCAGTGGGTAAAGCGCTATCAAGCGGGCTGGGCGCAGGAGCGTCTGGATGTCTACGGCGCGCTTGCCGGTGGGCCGCTTATGCAGGCCGGCTTTCTCGCCAACGAGAACAAGCCGGTCTTCAAGAGTCACGACCGCTATGGCCATCGCCTTGATCTGGTGGAGTTTCACCCGGCCTATCACGAGCTGATGCGCGCTGCCGTCGAGCACGGCATTCCGTCGCTGCCCTGGAGCGATCCGCAGCCCGGCGCCCAGGTGGCTCGTGCTGCCTTGATGTACCTGCACAACCAGGCCGAAGCCGGTAGCAGCTGCCCGTTGACCATGACCTACGCCAGCGTGCCGGCGCTGCGCCTGCAGCCTGACCTTGCCGAACGCTGGCTGCCGAAGATCCTCGCCCGCGAATATGACCCGCGCAACCTGCCGATGGAGCAGAAGGCCGGCGTCACCATCGGTATGGCGATGACCGAGAAGCAGGGCGGCACCGACGTGCGCGCCAACAGCACTCGCGCCTATCCGGTTGGTACCGGTGGCCCCGGGCAGGCCTACGGGCTGGTCGGTCACAAGTGGTTCTGCTCGGCGCCGATGTGCGATGCCTTCCTCACCCTGGCGCAGACCGACAAGGGCCTGTCCTGCTTCCTGCTGCCGCGCCATCGCCCGGACGGCACGCGCAACCAGTTCTATATCCAGCGCCTGAAGAACAAGCTGGGCAACTGGGCCAACGCCTCCAGCGAAGTCGAGTACCGCGGCGCGCTGGCCTGGATGGTCGGTGAAGAAGGGCGTGGCGTGCCGACCATCATCGAGATGGTCTCCTCGACCCGCTTCGACTGCATGATCGGCTCCAGCTCGCTGATGCGTCAGGCGCTGACCCAGGCCATGCACCACTGCGCGCACCGTCAGGTCGGCGGCCGGATCCTGCTGGAGCAACCGCTGATGCAGAACGTGCTGGCCGACCTTGCCCTGGAAAGCGAGGCAGCGCTGGCGCTGACCCTGCGCATGGGCCGTGCCCAGGACAACCGCCATGACGAGCACGAAGACAAGTTCGCCCGGCTGGTCACCGCCGTCGGCAAGTACTGGATCTGCAAACGCGCGCCGAACATGATCGCCGAGGCCAGCGAATGCCTTGGCGGCGCTGGCTACGTCGAGGAAACCATCCTGCCGCGGCTGTACCGCGAGGCACCGGTGAATTCCATCTGGGAGGGCTCCGGCAATGTGCAATGCCTGGATGTGCTGCGCGCACTGTCCAAGGAGCCCGGCGTGCTGGAGGTGCTGTTCGCCGAACTCGGTGACGGTCACGGTGATGCACGGCTGAAGGCGCATATTCAGCGATTGAAGACGGCCTTCGGTGACACCGAGGACATCCAGTACCGCGCCCGTCAGCTCACCGAAGACGTAGCCGTCGGGCTGCAGGCCAAGCTGCTGCTCGAAGCCGGCAACGCGGCCGTTTCGGATGCGTTCATTGTCAGCCGTCTGGAGGGGCAGGGGCGCGTCTATGGCACCCTGCCGCGCGGGCTGGACATCGACGCGCTGCTTGCCCGCAGCGCGCCGCAGCTGTGATTCAGAGCAGGTTGAATCACCTACTGTCGGGTCTGCCCGCGTAGCAGCTCCTTGAGCTCGGCTATTTCGCCACGCAGGGCGCGGACCTCCTCATGCAGGTCCGCCTCAATGTGCTCGCGTGCCGCCTCGATGGTTGCCTGGGTGGCTTCGTGGTCCGCATCGGTAACCGTCTGCATCGCGTTGACGATGATGGCGATGAACAGGTTGAGCATGGTGAAGGTGGCAATCAGGATGAACGGGATAAAGAACACCCAGGCGTAGGGGAACACGTCCATCAGCGGGCGCACGATGCCCATCGACCAGCTTTCCAGCGTCATCACCTGGAACAGCGTGTAGATCGAACGGCCGAGGTTGCCGAACCACTCGGGGAATTCTGCGCCGAACAGCCCGGTGGCGATCACCGCGGACACGTAGAAGACCAGCGCCAACACCATGGCAATCGAGCCCAGACCGGGAATGGCCGAAAGCAGCGCGCCGACGACGCGGCGCATCGACGGCACCATGGTGACCATGCGCATCACCCGCAGTACGCGCAGGGCGCGCAGAACGCTGAACGGGCCGCTGGCGGGCACCAGCGCGATGGCGACCACGGTGAAATCGAACAGGCTCCAGGGATCACGGAAGAACGCCGCGCGATGAACGTAGATGCGCGCTGCGATTTCCACCACGAACACGCCGACGATTAGCACATCGACCACCCTGAGCAGCTCGCCCCAGCTAGCCACCAGTGACGGCGAGGTCTGCATGCCGAGAATGGCCGCGTTGATCACAATCAGCAGCAGGATGCTGCGCTGAACGAACGGCCGTTCGATGAGCTGTTCCAGGCGACTACGGGCGTTCGTCTCTGGGCGTGTTACCTGCATGATGCCTACCTGTGTGTATCCGTCATTGCCCTGCACCGTGACCGCAGGGCTCTACTGCCTGAGCACTGAGTGCCGGGCGGGCGCGAGTATGGCGGCGAAGGTCGGCGTGGGGAAGTGGCTGCATCAACCGGATCGTTTCCCGGTTTGACAGAGGTCCGAATGGCAGGCGCTGACGTGGCGAAATGCAGACTGGCCGGTCATGTTGCTTGGTTCCGCACCTTACCGATTACGGCTGCACGCGCCGTGCGGGCTGTATCAGAGCTGGCGCGACTCAAGTTAGTCGGGTCCCAGGCCGACAAGGAGCCATTGCCCAGAGGTTCTCCATGACGCTGCCCATAGTCGCCTCCGCCGCTTCCGTCGCAGCCGCACGTCAGACCGTGCGTACCGCGGTGCCAGCCCGATCTGCGGCACAAGCGGAGCAGGCCTCCGAGTCACCTGCCCGGATTTCCCTCAGCGAGCGCTCACGGGAGCGACTGCTTTCGGCCGCCAAGGCCACTCGCTCGTTTTCCGCTGCGCTGCGCGAGGCCGATAGCGCGAAGAAGGAAGCGGCGCGGCGACGCATCGAGGACATCAAAGAGCGCGTCAAGATGCTGCGGATGCTGGTCAGCGGCGGGCTGGCATCGAAAGGTGTCCTGCGGGAAATTCGCGAATTGGCGAAGGCGCTTGGCCAGGCTGCCAAGGTGCTCGGCGATTCAGGCGGTGATACCAAGCAAGCTGGCGGCGGGGAGGGCGCGGCGCCTGCCACGGCGGCTTCCGCTGAGCAGTCCGGGCTGCAGGGAGAGGCGGCATCGCTGCCGCAGGGGGCCACACAGGAAGACGACACCGACCAGCAGCCCGAAGCGACAACGGAAGAAGGTGTCGACGAGGCGGCGTCCCGTACGGCAATGACCCTGAAGTTATACCTGGAAAATCTGCAGCAGGCGCGGCAGGACGAGCAGCCGAACGCCGCCGAGGCTAGCCAGCGCGGTGCCGATGCGGAGTTGATCGAGGATGCCGTACGCCGTCTCAAGGCTCTGCTGGCCCTCGTCAAAAGCGTTCGTGATACGAGCGATCCTGATTCCCGCAAGCGCATCTCGGAAATAAAAGAGCAGCTCGACGACAGCGAGAAAATCGCACGGGGCCTCGGCAGCAGCCTCCCCGCGGCGTCCTTGCCGGGGACATCCGTCTCAATCAGCGTCTGATAGCTCCGGCCTGCGCACGGCGCCAGATCCGTGTTGCGCTGGTGCATTCCCGTGACGAGTTTCCCGAGGCGTGCTGGATCAGTGACTCTCACTGGTGTCTAGCCGGCCAGTATCTCTGCCAGCAGCTTGCGGTCGATGTTCGCGCCGCTGAGCACCACGGCGATGCGTTCGCCGCGGTTGCGTTCCTGCTCCTGTATCGCGGCTGCCAGTGCAGCAGCGCCGGCGCCTTCGGCGGTGTTATGGGTGTCTTCGTGCAGGGCGACGATTGCCTGGCGAATCTCGCCGTCATCGACCCGCACGATGCGGGTTGCACCCTGGTTGATGATTTCCAGGGCTTCGGCGGCCGGCATTCGACATGCCATGCCGTCGGCAAAGGTCTCAGCGGTCTCGGTAGAGACGATGCGACCCTGTTCGAAGCTCTGCGCATAGGCGTCTGCCGCGCTGGAGACGACGCCTATGATCTCGGTATCCAGACCCAGCAGATCGCGGGTGCGGATCAGGCCGCAGATGCCGGAACCCATGCCGATCGGCACGTAGACACGGCGTAGCGGTGGTGCCGCTTCGAAGAGCTCCAGCGCATAGGTGGCCACCCCGCGGATCAGGTCCGGGTGCAGCGCCGGAACGAAGTGCCAGCCGCTCTGGGCAGCCAGCTCCGCGGCGTGTTGGCGGGCACTGTCGAAATCGCGGCCGTACTCGATAACCTCTGCACCGCAGGCGCGCATCGCCGCGTTCTTTTCCGTCGAATTGCCCTCGGGTACCAGCACCTTCAGCGGGATGCCTGACCGCTGCGCGGCCATCGCCAGGCTGATGCCGTGATTGCCGCGGGTAGCGCTGATCATGCCGAGCAGCCCGGGCTCACGCCTGAGCAACTCGTCGACATAGAGCAGGCCGCCACGGATCTTGAAGGCGCTGGCGGGTGTGTGGTTCTCGTGCTTGACCCAGACTTCGCAACCAAGGCGTTGCGCCAGCAGGGGCCAGCTGTACTGCGGGGTCGGTGGGACGTGACGGCCGATCAGCTCGGCAGCCTGACGCAACGCGGTAAGTTCGAACATGAGCGACTCCTGGCTGTTTGACGAACAGCCTAGGGTGCCGCCATTGTATGGGTAAATCCTTATATTGCATGGCAGGCAATGTGGCTTCCTGAACTCATCGATAACGATCAGCCGCGCTACCTGGCGTTGGTTGATGCCATTTCACGGGCGATCGAGCAGGGCGTGCTCAAGCCGGGCGATCGGCTGCCACCGCAGCGTCGGCTCGCCTGGGCGTTGGGACTCAACCCGAGTACGGCGATGCAGGCGTATCGCGAAGCGGCGCGGCGCCATCTGGTAGGCGGCGAGGTGGGGCGCGGTACCTACGTGCTGGCCGGCAGCCGTGAGGCTAGCCTGTTTCTGCTCAAGCAGCCGGATGCGGGGCCGGCGTTGCTCGACCTGTCGACCAATCTGCCGGTGATCGACGCGGACGATTGTGATCTGCAGCGCAGCCTGTTGGCGCTGGGTGCCTCGTCCGATCTCGCCGAATTGCAGGGTTACCCGTCGCCTGCGGCCATGCAGCGCGGACGCCTTGCGGCCAGCCGATGGTTGCGGGGGCGCGAGCTTGAGGTGCCACCGGGGCAACTGCTGCTCTGTGCCGGTGCGCAACAGGGCATATTCGCCGCATTGCTGGGCTTGTGCGAGCCGGGTGAACCGATCCTGGTTGAAGCGCTGACTTCACCTGGGATAAAGGCTGCGGCGCGCCAGCTGCGCCTGCCGTTGCACGGCGTGGCGATGGATCAGCGCGGCATCCTGCCGGAAGAATTCGATCGCCTGGCTCGTGCCACTGGTGCGCGGGTCGCGGTGCTGATGCCATGCCTGCAAAACCCCACGGGCGTCAGCATGGACGCTGCGCGGCGGGAGGCGATTGCTGTGCTGGCACGTCGACACGACTTGCTGATCATTGAAGACGACGTCTACGGTGCGCTCGGCGACGAGCCACCGCTGGCTTCGCTGCTGGGTGATCGCAGCGTGCTGGTCGGCAGCCTGTCGAAGACCGTCGCCCCAGGGCTGCGCTTCGGCTTTATCGTGGCCGTTGAGCACTGGCTGAGGCGCATCGACCCGGAAGCGCAAGCCACCGGCTGGGCACTGTCGCCGTTGTGCCTGCGCGTGGCGAGCGAGTGGATCGAGGATGGCACGGCAGCACGTCGGTTGGATTGGCAACGCCAGCAAATCCAACGACGCTGGCGCATGGCGCAAAAGATGCTTGGCCCCCGGGTGCCTGCAGGCGCGTCGCCGCATCTGTGGTTGCCCGCCCGCGGGGACGAGGTCGACTTGCCACGTATGGCCCGTGCGGCGAGCATCGAATGTGCAGCGGCAGATGTCTTTGCCGTCGGTCCCGGGGCGTCGGATGCGATACGCCTGAGTCTCAGTGCTGCGCCTGGTCTGGTTGCCCTGCAGCATGGACTGAAGGCTCTGGCCAGCGAGCTGGCACTGCGGCGACAGCCTAATGAGCCGACTGCGGCGCTATCGCTGTCATCGATCAGCAGGCAAGATGTTTCCAACGAATGAACAAGGAATCCAGCATGAATCCAGCCGGTGATACTTTCCGCATTGCCACCAGCGCCGAAGCTGCGGTGGACTACCTTGCCGAACTCCATGAGCGCGCCACCGCGGCGCTCAACCAGGCACTCAAACGCTATGTTGCCAGCCGCACCGAGCCCAGCGCTCAGGAGCGCAACCTGTTCCGCTACCCGCAGCTGCGCCTGACCTACGAGTGCCACGGCGAAGTCCCGGCCTCGACCCGCGCTTATGCCAAGGTTCAAGCGCCCGGCGTTTACAGCATCACCGTGACCCATCCGGCGGCGTTCCGCGCCTATCTGCTCGATCAGCTGAAACCGCTGATCCAGGACTTCAACGTTACGGTTGAAGTCGGCATGAGCGACCGCAACATTCCCTATCCCTATGTGATCGA
Source organism: Pseudomonas sp. E45-MNA-CIBAN-0222 (assembly GCF_040310405.1). Classification (NCBI taxonomy): domain Bacteria; kingdom Pseudomonadati; phylum Pseudomonadota; class Gammaproteobacteria; order Pseudomonadales; family Pseudomonadaceae; genus Pseudomonas; species Pseudomonas sp. E45-MNA-CIBAN-0222. Next base: position 85,029 of record NZ_JBEOPU010000002.1, on the reverse strand, counting down.
GCAGGGCGACGAGCTGGCCGGCACGGGCGTGACTGCTGCAGAGCTGGCGCGGGTATTCCCCAGCACCGACCTTTCGGCCGCCACCGATGACATCGCCGACGGGCTCTACGATTGGGAACATGCGGACCCTTATCCGCTGGCGCTGTTCGACGGTGCGCGGGTGGACTTCTCGCTGCGTCGGCTGGTGCATTACACCGGCAGCGACTGGCGCCACGTTCAGCCGTGGATTCTGCTGACCAACTACCACCGTTACGTCGACCAGTTCATCCGCCACGGCCTGGACATGCTTCGTGACGACACGCGCTTCGTGCGCATGGTGCTGCCGGGCAATGTAGTCATCGATCGCAGCATGGAGGAGGGTGAGGCGCAGGCGATCATCGGTGGTGTGATGTGGCACCGCTACCAGATGCCGGCCTATCACCTGATGGCCGAGGACGGTCATGGCGTCACGCTGGTCAACATCGGCGTCGGTCCTTCGAACGCGAAGAACATCACCGATCACCTGGCCGTTCTGCGTCCGCATTGCTGGCTGATGATCGGACACTGCGGCGGGCTACGGCAGTCGCAGTCCATCGGCGACTACGTGCTGGCGCACGCCTACATGCGCCGCGACGGCATTCTCGACCGCGTACTGCCGCCGCACATTCCGCTGCCAGCACTGGCCGAAGTACAGCAGGCGCTGCAGGACGCTGCGGCCACGGTCACTGGCGAGCAGGGCGAAGCGTTGAAGAAGCGCCTGCGTACCGGCACCGTGCTGACCTACGACGACCGCAACTGGGAACTGCGCTGGGCGCAGGAACGGCCGCTGATCAACCTGTCGCGCGCCGTGGCGGTGGACATGGAGAGCGGCACCATCGCCGCCCAGGGGTATCGCCTGCGCGTGCCGTACGGCACGCTGCTGTGCGTGTCGGACAAGCCCCTGCACAGCGAGATCAAGCTGCCCGGGTCGGCCAATGCGTTCTACGAGCGCGCCGTGACCCAGCACCTGAAGATCGGCATCGCCGCCCTCGACCTGTTGCGCAGCCAGCTGAACTCGCTGCACTCGCGCAAGCTGCGCAGCTTCGACGAGCCGCCATTTCGCTAGTCACTCCTCCAGCGTTTCGGTGGAGCTGGAGTCCCCCGGGGTGGGCAGGCTGTAGACCACCAGGTAATCGCCGATCTTGGTCTCCATGAAATGGTGACCGCCGGCAAAGATGGCCAGGTACTGGCGTCCGTTGACCTCGTAGGTCATCGGCGTCGCCTGGCCGCCAGCGGGCAGCACGTCCTGCCAGACCACTTCGCCGGTATCGATATCGATGGCGCGAATGAGGTCGTCCGTAGTGGCGGCAATAAAGATCAGCCCACCGGCGGTGATCACCGAGCCGCCATTGTTGGGCGTGCCGATGGTGAAGGGCAGGCGCGAGGGGATGCCGAAGGGGCCATTGTTGCGGGCGGTGCCCAGTGGCTTGTCCCACAGTACCTCACGGGTGGCCAGGTCGATGGCCATGATTCCGCCGTAGGGTGGCCGGGTGCAGGGGATACCGGTCAGGCCGTTGCGCCATGGCTTGATCGAGATGGCGTAAGGAGAGCCTGCCTGGGGCACCGGCCCGCCGGAATCGGTCGTCCCACCCGGCTCGCCCAGCGGCACCATGCCTTTCTCATCAGCCTCTTCGCGACGGATGAGCTGATCACGCATCGGCAAGTCGGTGTAGTTGGCGACAAAGATGCCGCGCTCGGGGTCCAGCGAACCACCGCCCCAGTCGTTGCCGCCGTTGTAGCCGGGGTATTGGATGAAGGGCCGCTCGACGCTCGGCGGGGTGTACATCCCCTCGTAGTCGGACTGCAGGAATTGAATCCGGCACCAGAGCTGATCCAGGGGTGAAAAGCCCCAGGCGTCGCGTTCGGTGAGCTTGGGCTTGGCGAGTGTCGGCATGCCGACCGAGAAGGGCTGAGTCGGCGACAGCTGTTCGTCGGGCAGCTTGCTGGCCGGCACCGGGCGCTCCTGCACCTCGGTGAGCGGCTCGCCGGTGCGCCGGTCAAGCACGAAGATATCGCCCTGTTTGGTCGGCAGAATGACAGCCGGGACGCTCTGGCCCTCTCCCATGGGAAAGTCGGCAAGCGTGCCCTGCGAGCCCAGGTCATAGTCCCAGACATCGTTGTGCACCGTCTGGAAAACCCAGGCGACTTCGCCGCTGGTGATGTCGAGCGCGACCAGGGCGGTGGAGTAGGGGTGCTCGTAGTCTTCTCTGTTGCCGCTGAAGTAATCCACAGCCGAATTGCCCATGGGCACGTAGACCAGGCCGAGCTCGTCGTCGGCCGAAAAGGTCGTCCAGGCATTGGGCGTGCCGCGCGTGTACTGCTCGCCCTCGGCCGGCATGCCCGTCTCGCCCGGACGCCCCATGTCCCATGCCCAGGCGAGCTCGCCGGTTTCGGCATCGTAGCCGCGGATCACCCCGGATGGCGCATCCTCCTTTTGCCCGTCGAGCACCTGGTGGCCGACCACGACCACGTTACGCACGATGGTCGGTGCCGAGGTCACCGCGACGTAGCCGGGGGGCGAATCGCCCATCCCTTCGAGCAGATTGACCTGCCCGGAGTTGCCGAAGTCCTCGCACGGCTGGCCGGTGTCTGCATCGACGGCGATCAGCCGCGCATCGAGCGTGCCCTCGATGACGCGCCGCGCGCAGGCCTGGGCCGGCTCTGGATCGGGCACCTCGTAATAGCTGACGCCCCGACAGGCTGCTGAATAGGGGATGTGATCGATCGGCACCTGTGGATCGAAGCGCCAGCGTTCGCGACCACTTCCGGCATCGAGCCCGATCAGGATATTCATGGCGCTGCACAGGTACAGCGAGTTGCCGACTTTCAGCGGGGTGTTTTCCGGGGCCCACTTGTCGTCCACTTCCGGTGGCGGCATGTCGCCGGTCTGGTACACCCAGGCGGGCTCGAGCTGGTCGACATTGTCGCGCGTGATTTGCCTGAGCGGCGAATAGCGGGTGGCTGCGTTGTCGCGGCCGTACGACGTCCAGTCCGAAGGCGCGGGGGAGGCCGCTGTCGCCCGTTCGGTGGTCGGGCTGTTCTGAGCCTGGGCGTGGTGAATGTCGGGCAGGCTTAATGTCAGCGCGGCGAGCGCGATCCAGAGGCGCATAGGTCTACCTCAATTCGAGTGGCGGCGAACCGTGGGGATGAACAGCAATGTAAGCAGCGCGATGACCGCGGGCGCGACCAGACGGGGTACCAGGGGCCAGGGCTCGAGGCCCACTTCCCAAAGTGCCCAAACCAGCGTGGCCACGAATACCAGCCAGTAGAGCCACACGCCTTGAATGCGCATGAATAACAGCAGAATGCCGGAGACCAGCATGCCGATACCGGCGGGCAGGTAATACCAGGAGCCTCCCAGCGTCACCAGCCAGAGGCCGCCCGCCGCCAGCGCCAGGCCATAGAGTGCGAGGACGATGGCAAATGCCTTCAGGGCCCAGTAGGCAAAGCCGTGCGTAGAGTAGGTGGTCAACAGCATCGCTCCCTTGTCAGTGGGTAGCCCGTTCTGCGGTGCGCTTTAAAGGCCGCACCGTAGAACGCGTCCACTAGCTTTGGTTTGTGCTGTCGCCGAGAGTTCCCGGTGATTCAGGATGGGACTGGGTTATAAGCGAGGGTTATTGTGGGCATGCCTGTCACCTATCAGGCGACCAGCAGCCAGGCGCCGGTAACCGCCGATACGGCCCCCGCGATGCGAACCAGCGGCGCTGCGGCCTGCGGCAGGCCGCGCACCAGCCCGTAGCCCAGGGCATGCAGCGCAGCGGTGGCCGCCACAAAGCCGACGGCGTAACCCCAGGGGCTGGCCAAGGCAGGCAGCTCCAGGCCATGAGCCACGCCGTGGCACAGCGCAAACAGGGCGGTCAGGCCAGCCGCGACGGCCAGTGGCGGGCGCACGGCCAATGCCACGAGCAACCCCAGCGCCAGTACCGAGCCGGCAATACCGGTTTCCATCAGCGGCATCGCGATCCCGGCAAAACCCAGCAGACCGCCTACGAGCATGCTGGAGACAAAGGCCAACGGCAGCGCCCAGCGGGCCTTGCCGCTCTGCTGCGCAGCCCAGAGACCGACGGCGAGCATCGCCAGCAGGTGATCGAGACCGAAGACGGGGTGAGCGATACCGGACAGCACGCCGGCGTGATCGTGGCCGGGGTGTGCCAGTGCCAGGGTCGGGCTGAGCAGCAGAAGGGTGGCGAGCAGTGGATTGCGCAGGTTCATAGAGACTCCTTGGGTGATCGGGCGGACGTCAGGCGGCGCTGAGCATTCCCTGTTTTTCGATGAAGGCGATGATCTCCTCGAGACCCTGGCCGACCTTCTGGTTGCTGAAGACGAACGGGCGCTCGCCGCGCATCTTGCGGGCGTCGCGATCCATCACCTCCAGCGAGGCACCGACCATGGGTGCGAGGTCGATCTTGTTGATCACCAGCAGGTCGGACTTGCAGATGCCCGGGCCGCCCTTGCGCGGCAGCTTGTCGCCGGCGGACACGTCGATCACGTAGATGGTCAGGTCCGACAGCTCCGGGCTGAAGGTCGCCGAGAGGTTGTCGCCGCCGGACTCGACGATGATCAGATCCAGGCCGGGAAAGCGCCGGTTGAGCTGCTCCACGGCCTCGAGGTTGATGGAGGCGTCCTCGCGGATCGCCGTGTGCGGACAGCCGCCGGTTTCCACGCCGATGATTCGCTCGGGCGCCAGGGCCTCGTTGCGCACGAGGAACTGGGCGTCTTCCTGGGTGTAGATATCGTTGGTCACCACAGCGAGGTTGTAGCGATCGCGCAGGGCCTGGCACAGGGCGAGGGTCAGGGCGGTCTTGCCGGAACCGACCGGCCCGCCAATGCCGACGCGCAGGGGTTGGGTGTTCATGGGTGTTCTCCTCTGGGAGGCAGTGTGGGTGCCTCGGGGTTGATGCGAAGGACGTGTCGCTGCCGGTTGGGGCAGGCGTGGGATTCGTTGGGTAAGCTTGTTTGCCGCTTGAGGATGCAGTGCGTGTCGGCAGTGGCTTGGGTGCTTCCATGGGGCGCCGCGAAGCACGGGACTCGCGCCAGTTCTCTCATGACCTAAACAACCGACTGTACTGCCGCTCATGCGCCATGCTGGTCAGCACCAGTCCAAACGGCGCACTACCCCAGTCCCGCTCCGGTAGTTCGCTGGCATCCCGCTGCGCCTGGCTCAGGACCGGCAATAGCTGCGAGGTCAACCGCTGCGCTGCCTGCTGTCCCAGCGGCAGCGTCTTCATCAGCACCGCCAGCTGGTTTTCCAGCCAGCCCCACAGCCAGGCGGCGAGGGCATCGGCGGGGTCGATCCGCCAGGCGCGGGCGGCCAGTGACCAGGCCAGTGCCAGGCCGGGCTCGTCGGCGGCCGCGAGGCAATCGCGGGCCGGCTGGTCGAGTTCCGGCAGGCCGTCGAGCAGCTGCGTCAGGGAATAGCCCATCTGCCGGCTTTCCAGCTGCAGCTCGCGGGTTTCGCGGCTGGCGCGGTGCTCGGCGGCGAGCTGTAACAGGCGCGGCCAGTCGTCCTGTGCCGCCGCTTCGCAATGCGCGAGCAGCAGCGGCGCCTCGAAGCGGGCGAGGTTGAGCAGCAGTTGATCCTCAAGCCAACGCTGGGCGCTGTCAGCGTCGCTCACCCGGCCGTTCTCCACCGCCATTTCCAGCCCCTGGGAATAGCTGTAGCCGCCGATCGGCAGCTGCGGGCTGGCCAGCCGGAGCAGAGCCCAGGCCGAGCCGGGTGCGGCCGCTGCGTTCACGGGCGTACGCCGAACTGGTGCAGGCGCGGTGCGTAGCTGAACTCCGCCTCGCCGGCGTGGGAGTGATGATGGCCGCCACCGTAGGCGCCGTGCTCCGGCTCGAAGGGCGCCTCGATATGTTCGACCTGGGCGCCCAGCTGCAACAGCATGTCCTTGAGCACGTAGTCGTCGAGCAGCCGCAGCCAGCCGTCGCCGACCTGCAGGGCGACATGGCGGTTGCCCAGGTGATAGGCCGCGCGAGTCAGTTCGAAAGCGCTGGTGCAGGTGACGTGCAGCAGCTGCTCGGGGCGGGCGCGCACGCGCACCACGCGGCCATCACCGGCGAGCAGGCATTCGCCATCGTGCAGCGGCGGCTGGCCGCGTTCGAGAAACAGGCCGACGTCTTCGCCACTGGTACTGAAGCAGCGCAGGCGACTCTTGCTGCGCGCGTCGTAGGTCAGTTCGAGTTCCGCCTGCCACTCGGGGCGGGCGTCGATGCGTTGGCGAATCACCAGCATGAGCAGAGTTCCGGTCGGATGGTTTCCGGAACAAGAGCAAGTGGCTTGCCAACCGGCCCCATATATCGCGATCGCGGCGGCTATCGGGCCTGCGTGCCTGATAATGGGGCTTTTAGTGCACCGTCATGGTGCGCCTGTCGAAGTCGGGTCAGGTGCGTGCGCCTTACTGGTGCAGGTCGCGCACCATGTACACGGCAGGGATCTGGTAGCTGGCCAGGTTGCCGGCCTGCGGCGGGTCGAGTTCGTCGTGGGCTTCGTAGCCCAGGCGCGACCAGAAGCCGGTGGAATCCTGCACCGACACCAGTGCCGAATAGCGCAGCTGTGCGGTGCCGGCCTGTTGCAGGTTATGCCGCACCAGTGCCGGGCCGATGCCGCGGCCGGCGGCTCGCCCGGCCACGGCCAGATCATGCAGGTAGAGGCAATCGGCGTCGCCGTCGGTGCAGAACTCCCCGTCCAGCGGGGTCACCTTGCCCAGGCGCGAGTGGTAGGCGAACAGGTAGGCGCAGACACCGTCGTCATCCTCGGCAACCCACGCCAGTTGCGGGAACGCTGCCAGCCGTGAGCGGATCACCGCCTCGTCTTCCAGGACCTCGGCGGCATAGGATTCTTCCTGGATCGCCAGGACGGCAGGGATATCGCGCTCCTGCATCGCTCTCAACTGGTACATCACGACTACACTCGAACGCCGCGAAACGCCGCGCGGCTCGGCAAAAAGCCGGCGATCATACGCCAATTGCCGGCGTTCCGCTTGCCGTCGGGCGGCGTATCCGCGCCCCGTCAGCCCACGCAGCGGGATGGACAGGGCAGTGGCGCCCCGTACTCGCTCGGCTGAAAGGTTTCAGCTGATTGGTGCAGCGGTGCGACAAGATGACAGGCATAATGGTTAGCCTGCTAACAAGTGGTTGAGGCCTGCGTTGAACGATCACCATCACCCGCTCTACGGCGTTCTGCTGATATTGCTGTCGGGTCTGCTGCTGGCCAGCCATGACGGGCTGGCCAAACACCTCTCGGAAATCTACCCGGTGTTTCTGGTCATCTGGGCCCGCTACGTCGCGCAGACGGTGCTGATGACGGCGCTGTTCGTGCCGCGCATGGGCCAGCGCGTGTTTCGCACCCTGCGCCCGTGGCCACAGCTGCTGCGTGGGCTGAGCCTGGTCAGCGTAAGTCTGCTGTTTATCAATGGCCTGCATTTCATCCCGCTGGCCGAAGCCACCGCGGTGATCTTTCTGACACCGGTGCTGGTTACCATCGCCTCGGCGCTGCTGGGCGAGCGGGTCAGCCGCAGCCAGTGGCTGGCGGTGGGCTTCGGACTGCTCGGGGTGGTGATCATCGTGCGCCCCGGTTCGGCGCTGTTTACTCCGGCGGTGCTGCTACCCTTTGGCGCGGCACTGTCGTTCACCGTGTATCAGCTGGTGACACGGCGTCTGGCCGGTACCGACCACCCGGTGACCAGCAACTACCTGACCAGCCTGGTCGGTTGCGCGACCCTGAGCGTGCTGGTGGTCTTCAACTGGCGAACGCCGACGCTGCACGACGCGCTGCTGATGGGCGCGCTCGGCGGCATGGCAATGCTCGGCCACCTCTTGCTGACCAATGCCTTCCGCTTCGCCAGCGCGGCGACGCTGGCGCCGTTCACCTACGGCCAGATCGTCTTCGCCGGAGTAGTCGGCTATGTCGCCTTCGATCACGCGCCGGATACCGGGGCGCTGATTGGCATGGCGGTGATCATCGCCAGCGGCCTGTGCATGGCTTATGTGCAGCGCCGCCAGGGACCGGTCGAAGGATAAACGGCGAAAATGTGCCATTCGGCCGACCAGGCAGCTTCTCAACAACACTGAAATGAAAAGACAGGGCGAATCGACCCTTGCGTGCCCGCATACAACAAACGGAGCCTATATGCCGCGACTCTCTCACAACGACCTGCGCCGAAATTTCCGCGAGCTGCTGAACGCAGACCGCTGCTTCCACACCGCCTCGGTGTTCGACCCGATGTCCGCGCGGATCGCCGCCGACCTCGGCTTTGAAGTCGGCATCCTCGGTGGCTCGGTAGCCTCGCTGCAGGTACTCGCCGCGCCGGACTTCAACCTCATCACTCTGAGCGAGTTCGTCGAGCAGGCCACGCGCATCTGCCGTGTCGCCCAGCTGCCGGTGCTGGCCGATGCCGACCATGGCTACGGCAACGCGCTGAACGTCATGCGCACCGTTTCCGAACTGGAGCGCGCCGGGATTTCCGCGCTGACCATCGAGGACACACTGCTGCCGCCCAAATTCGGCCGCCGTTCCACCGACCTCATCGGCATGTTCGAGGCCGTCGGCAAGATTCGCGCGGCGCTGGAAGCCCGGGTCGACCAGGAGATGGCCATCATCGGCCGGACCAATGCCGGCGTGATCGGCTTCGAGGAGGTCATCGCCCGCGCCCAGGCTTACGAAAAGGCCGGCGCCGATGCCATCTGCCTGGTCGGCATCGAGGATTTCGACCACCTGGAGAGCATCGCCAGCCAGCTGACCAAGCCGCTGATGCTGGTCACCTATGGCAACCCCAACCTGCGCGACAACGCCCGCCTGGCCTCACTCGGTGTGCGCATCGTGGTCAACGGCCACGCGGCCTACTTCGCCGCGATCAAGGCGACCTACGACTGCCTGCGCGAACAGCGCCAGGTCGATGCGCTGGACCTGAACGCCTCGCAGCTGTCGGTCAAGTACTCCACTGCGGATGAATATGTCGTCTGGGCCGAAGAATACATGCAGGTCAAGGAGTAAGCCCTGCGCTGGCACGCTCGCCTGGCAGAAGTCAGCCGCGTGGGTACCGTGCGAGGGCCGGCTCTGCTTCGTCGGCGCTGCGCCCGTGCTCAGAAGAACGAGCGCTCTGCCTTGAACATCATGAAGCCTTCGCAATAGGCGTTCTGCCCCGAGTAGACGCCGCACTGCGCGCCGCGCAGGCTCGAGTCGCTGTAGGACAGGTCCATCTGCATGCCCAGCAGCGAGCGGGAGAGGTTCAGCGACCAGTCGTTGAATACCCGCACGCTGCCACCAGGGTGATACATGGGACTGTCCATCGAGTGGCTGGCGTACTTCATCCGTACCCCGACATCGAATGGCCGCAGCGCTCCTAGCTCGAGAAACAGTGTGCTGTCCGTTCGTCCCAGCGAACTGCTCATCGCGCCGCCCAGACGGCTGCCACCGAGGTTGATGCCGGCGTAGTACTCCTCACGATTTCGCGTCTCGACTTCGGGAAAGCTGTAGCGGATCACGCCCAGCTCATAGCCCACCGAATCGTCGAGCCGGGGTTGGGCATAGCCGACGTAGCTGTTGAGCTCCAGCCGGCTGCCGTCGAACAGGCCGACGCTGGGCGACCACTGACCGACATACACGCCGCTGTCATGGGTGAGGTCAAGGCCGCCACGAAACGTGCTGGCCGTGGTGGGCTGCACCAGGCCCTGGGCCATGCTGCGCGTCGGCGCGGTGCCAAGCTTGAGATCGAATTGACCGACCTCGCGCTCGACGACCTCAGGCTGGCTGGCACAGCCACCCAGCAGGAGGATCAGCGCTATCAGATATCTGTAGTCCATACACCGCTTCACTGGTGATGTGTCCGGTAGGTCGACCAGTGACGACCACGATAAGAGAAGGACGAGCCAGCGCTCCAGCGCGGCGGCTCTGCCCTCCTGGTTATTCGGGGCCGAGGATAGACAACACAGTAGACAGGCGGGCCCCACTCGTCGATTTGGCGCCAGTGAATCGACAGGCGGTGCCGGTGCGCCGGCGAGGCGGTAATCCGTCGTGGTGGACGCTTAAATTGAAACGTCTGGTGCAAATGTGGTTCGAATGCGTACATCCCACGAACGCGTCCGGACGGGCAGAGGAGGGTGCGATGGCCACCGGTTGGGCAAACGAGGGTGCGGTACAGGAGCAGATCGACAGCACCATCGAAGACGCGGTGCAGCGCGCACGCAGCCGGCTCGGCCGCGGCGAGAGCCTGAGCCACTGCGAAGAATGCGGGGAGAAGATCCCAGAAGCCCGACGTGAGGCGGTACCGGGCGTTCGGCTGTGTATTAAGTGCCAGTCCGAGCAGGACAAGGAAGAGGCCAAGTTCAGTGGCTACAACCGCCGTGGCAGCAAGGACAGTCAGCTGCGTTGATTAGTCCCGGCGGATCGGCATGGAAAAGGTGAAGGTGGTGCCGACGTCGGCGTTAGAGCTCACCTGCATCCGGCCGCCATGGGCTTTCGCCACTTGGTCGACGATGAACAGTCCAAGTCCCAGGCCGCTGCGCGACGTATCGTCTTCCTGCGAGTAGGCGCGGAACAGCCGTTCCAGTCGTTGCGCTGGAATCGGCGTACCGCGGTTGTGCACCGCTAGCTGGAAATGCCCGTTAACCACCTCCGCCCTCACGATTACCGGACCAGTGCTCGCGCCGTGGTGCAGCGCGTTGGTGATCAGGTTGGCCAGCAGCTGGGCGAGCCGGTCCGGGTCGCACGCGAACACCGGCAGCTCCGGCACTTGTTCGAGAATGACTCGGCGTGGATGGGCGGTGCGCAGTTCGTTGACCACCTGCAGCAGGGTGAGGTGCAGGTTGGCTGCCGCCGTCCAGTTCAGGGGAATGCCATTACCCAGCTGCCCGCGGGCGAAATCCAGCAGATCGTCGACCATCCGAGAGGCGCGCTGGCTGGAAGCGCGTACATGCTCGGCTAGCTGCTTCGTATCACGCTCGGCGGAGCGACGAACCAGCAGATCGCTGGCCGCCTGGATCGAAGCGAGCGGCGTGCGCAGGTCATGACCGAGCAGGGCGATGAACTGTTCGCGCTGGTGGCCAGTGGTGCGCTCGTCGGCCAGCGCCGCACGCGTGGCCTGCTGCTGCTCCTCGGCGTCGATCTGCAGCGTCAGCAGGCGCGCGAAAGATTCGAACATCGCCAGTGTGGCTGGATCCGAGAGATTTCGCGGCAGCGGGTCGAGTGCGCAGAGTGTGCCGAACATGCTTCCATCTGCGCGCAGTACCGGCACAGAGATATAGCTTTCGAAGCCATACATCTGTGGCGTGTGATGATTGCAGTAGTCGGGGTCGGCACTGACCTGGCTGATGATGATCGGACGGTGCGAAGCGTGAATTTCGCTGCACAGGGTCGTGGTGATATCGAGCTCGCCGCCAACCTTCAGACCGAACTCGATGCGATCGAGCACGGCGCAGGCAGTCCAATCCGTCTCGGTGACGCGGGCAACCGCAGCGAAGCGCAAGCCGGTCGTCTCGCTGACAACTTGCAGAATCGCCGGTACGGCACTGATGCGTTGGACGGTGAGCAGGTCGTCGAGGATGGATCGCACTATCTGCAGGCCCTGAGCGACGTAAAAAAGGCCGGCCACTTTAACATGGCCGACCTCTCCTGCAGGCTCCGGTCAGCCGAGCGGAGCGGGTTGTGCTGCCCTGGCGAGCAGCGACTGGTTACGCATCAGTCCGTAGTGCAGCACCCCGCCGAACAGCGCGCCCAGCAGCCAGGCGAAGCCGGACAGGCTTTCCAGGCCCGGCACCCACACCGACGCTACCGAAAACACCGCGCTGACGCCGAAGGCAATCATCGCCTTGCGATTCCAACCGGCGTTGAAGTGATAGATCCCCGTGCGCTCGGCGGAGAACAGCTGCTGCAGATCCAGGTGTTGGCGGCGTACCAGGTAGTAGTCGGCGACGATGATGCCGTACAGCGGCGCCAGCACGGCGCCCAGCGTGTCGACGAAGGCGGCGATGCCGACTTCGCTGATGAAGGCCACCCACAGCGCGCCGATGAAGAAGGCAATGCCTGCGGTTATGAAGCCGCCGGTACGGGCGCTGATTTTGGCTGGCGCCAGGTTGGCGATGTCATAGGCCGGCGGAATGAAGTTGGCGACCAGGTTGATGCCGACCGTGGCGGCAAAGAAGGTGATGGCGGCGACTACCGTCAGGGTAACGTTGTCGATGCGCGCAACGATGTCGGTGGGGTTGGTCAGCGTTTCGCCGAATACCACTACGGTTCCGGCAGTGATCACCAGCGCAATCATCGAGAAGATAGCCAGGCTTACCGGCAAACCGAGGAAGTTGCCGATACGCATCTGCCGCTCGTCCTTCACGAAGCGGGCGAAGTCGCCGTAGTTGATCACCACCGCGGCGAAGTAGGCGACCATGGTGCCCACCACTGCGGCGAATGCTGCGATCGGCCCGCCGGCGTGTTCGCCGCTGCCGCTGAAGATGCTGCCCAAGGCGCCGAGCAGGCTGGGGCCCGCCTGATACCAGATGGCGATCATCAGCACGATCATCACCAGGTAGACCAGCGGGCCGGCCCAGTTGAGAAAGCGCGTCACCCAGTCGACACCGCGAACGAACAGCGCCACCTGGAACACGCAGACGATCACGTAGGCGGCCCAGTCGATGGCAGTCAAGCCCAGCAAGGTGGCCGCTTGTGGATCGCCGCCCATAAGTGCACGAATCAGCAGCGCTACAGCAGTCGAGGCGAAATAGGTCTGCACGCCGTACCAGAAGATCGCGACGATGCCACGCACCACCGCTGGAAAGTTCGCGCCGCGCACGCCCATGCTCGCCCGCGCCATCACCGGGAATGGAATGCCGTATTTCACGCTGGGCTTTCCGGTGAGGTGTACCAGGCCCATGACAATAAAGCCGGCGACCACAATGCCGGCCAGTACAGCCCAGCCATTGAGCCCGTAACTGATGAACAGGGTGGCGGCCAGGGTGTAGCCGAACAGGCTTTGTATGTCGTTGGACCACACATTGAAAATCTCGAACCAGCCCCATTTGCGTTTAGCGGGGGCGAGTGGTGCAAGGTCGGTGTTGTACAGACTGGGGTCGATCCGCTTGATCTGAAAGTCGTCGTGATTCATCGGGTGCGCTCTGAGCAAGACTGGTTGTTTTTTGTATGCAGTTCTTGTTCCGCGTACGGCAGAGTTCGCGAAATACCTAGGTGGCGGTGCAGTACGCCTCACCTGAGATGCTGGGAACTCTAGGAGCTTAGGCGTATCTCGCCGGAAATTTTGTATACACAGAGCGTGGCTGGATTGGACCGTTATCGAGTGCGCTTTGGCGTTTTAGATGCGTCAATCATGGGCTTGCAGCCAGGCTGCGCACCAGCAGAGTGCGCCTTTGGGCAGGTGCGAGTAGGAATGGCGTGCAGGCAAGTCGAAGGGGGCGGTGTTACATGCAGGGCGGATTGGGGGCGCGCTTTGAAGCCGTGACACTTTGAACAGACCGCTGCGCTGCAGCAGCAATCTGCATCACGCAGAAAAGCCCAGGCCCTTTATGGGGCGTGGGCTTTTCTGCGGTAGCCGAGCTACGTGGCGCTGTTTACTGCTGCGTGACGATTGCCATGTTGTTGCTGCCGGTCTGGCTGACGCTGGCGAAATCGGCAAAGCCCGCCTGGGTCACGTTGGCGAAGTTATCCATGCCGCTTTGCAGGATAACGGCCTGGCTCGATTCGCCGAACTGTTCGACCAGCGCGAGGTTACCGTCGCCTTGCTGCATCAGGTCAACGGAGTTGCCCAGGCCCGCCTGATCGATGTCAGCTACGTTCATGTTGCCGGCTTGGCTCACATCAATGCTGCCTTCCTGGCCGCTCTGCACGATCATCGCCTCGTTGCCTTCGCCGAACTGATCAACGGCGGTGCTGTTCAAGGCGCCGTCCTGCAGAAGTACAACGTCGTTGCTCAATCCATCTTGAATCACGTCAGCGCTGTTCGCCAAACCTGCCTGCTCGATGAGCGTGCTGTTATCGGCGCCGTACTGACTCACGTAGGACTCGCCCTCTACACCGGTCTGAATGACGTCTGCCTGGTGCAGGGCTCCTTCCTGGGACACTTCGGAAAAGTTGTCCTGGCCCGTTTGAGTGGTCGTGGCGATGTTCTGCTGCGACGCACCGGTCTGATAGATGTACGAAGCCTGGCCGACCCCTTCCTGATAGACATCGGCAACCTGGTCAAAACCGTTTTGTTCGATAACCGCTTCACTGCTGGCCGCAAAAGCCTGGGTAGCGGATACGGCGAGCACAGCAGCGAAAAGCGCGTTGATTTTGAACATCGATCGTTTCTCCGTAGGATTCAGTCATTCGCACAGCCGCGTGTCGGCTAGCGCGGTTACCCGACGACGCACACCTTCCCCGAAAGCGCTCCCAGCAATGCCTACCTTGCCCTGGTCACTGGTGGCCGCTTCGCATCCATGCATCCGTGGGTGGGTATCGCGTCTGGGGTACGCAGAAGGTAATTGGATCCCCTAGTTTCCCCATCCGTCGAACGGTTGATTCACTCTCGAACCGACGAAGTGCAGCGCAAGGGCCGTTGTTGACGGCCGCGTGTGAGTTCGCGCGCCCCGTGACCTTCCAGCCTGGGTGCGCGTTGGTGGCAGGGTTGCCGCTGCGGCGTTGCTCGTAGCGGCGGTAGAGCGCGATTGCCTGCGGAGGGTTTGCAGGTCAGAACAGAAAATACCGCTGCGCCATCGGCAGCACTTCGGCGGGCTCGCACCAGAGCAATTGCCCGTCCGCACGGACCTGATAGTTCTGCGGGTCGACCTGGATGTCCGGTGTGTAGTCGTTGTGGATCAGGTCCTTTTTCTGCACCTGACGGCAGCCCCGGACCACGCCGATCTTCTTCTTCAGTCCCAGCTGCTCTGGCACGCCGGCTTCGAAGGCGGCCTGGCTGATGAAGGTGAAGCTCGACGCGTGCAGCGAACCGCCGTAACTGGCGAACATCGGTCGGTAGTGCACCGGTTGCGGCGTCGGGATCGAGGCATTGGCATCGCCCATCAGGCTCGCGGCAATGGCGCCGCCCTTGAGGATCAGCGTCGGCTTCACGCCGAAGAACGCCGGGCGCCAGAGCACCAGATCGGCCCACTTGCCCACTTCGATCGAGCCCACCTCGTGGCTGACGCCGTGGGTGATCGCCGGGTTGATGGTGTACTTGGCGATGTAGCGCTTGGCGCGGAAGTTGTCGTTGCCCGCGCCGTCGCCGGGCAGGGCGCCGCGTTGCTTCTTCATCTTGTCGGCGGTCTGCCAGGTGCGGGTGATCACCTCGCCGACGCGGCCCATGGCCTGGCTGTCGGAACTGATCATCGAGAAGGCACCGAGATCATGGAGGATGTCCTCGGCAGCGATGGTCTCGCGGCGGATGCGGCTTTCGGCGAAGGCCACATCCTCGGCGATGCTCGGGTCGAGGTGGTGGCAGACCATGAGCATGTCCAGGTGCTCGTCGATGGTGTTGCGGGTGAAGGGCCGGGTCGGATTGGTCGAACTGGGCAACACGTTGGGGAAGCCGCAGGCCTTGATGATGTCCGGCGCGTGGCCGCCGCCGGCACCTTCGGTGTGGTAGGTGTGGATGGTGCGGCCCTTGAACGCGCCGAGGGTGGTCTCGACGAAGCCCGATTCGTTAAGGGTGTCGGTGTGGATCGCGACCTGCACGTCGTACTGGTCGGCGACGTTCAGGCAGTTGTCGATGGCCGCCGGGGTGGTGCCCCAGTCCTCGTGCAGCTTGAGGCCGATGGCACCGGCCTTGACCTGCTCGATCAGCGGCTCGGGCAGTGAGGCGTTGCCCTTGCCGGTGAAGCCGATGTTCATCGGGAAGGCGTCGGCGGCCTTGAGCATCATCGCCATGTGCCAGGGGCCGGGCGTCACCGTGGTGGCGTTGGTGCCGGTAGCAGGCCCGGTGCCGCCGCCGATCATGGTGGTCACGCCGCTCATCAGCGCCTCTTCGATCTGCTGCGGGCAGATGAAGTGGATGTGCGAGTCGATGCCGCCGGCGGTGAGGATCATGCCTTCGCCGGCGATCACTTCGGTGCTGGCGCCGATGGCGATGGTCACATCGGGCTGAATGTCGGGGTTGCCGGCCTTGCCGATGGCGGCGATGCGGCCGTCCTTGAGCCCCACGTCCGCCTTGACGATGCCCCAGTGGTCGAGAATCAGCGCGTTGGTGATCAGGGTGTCGACCACATCTGCGGCGCACAGCTGGCCCTGGCCCATGCCGTCACGGATCACCTTGCCGCCGCCGAATTTCACTTCCTCGCCATAGGTGGTGAAGTCCTTTTCGACTTCGATCCACAGCTCGGTGTCGGCCAGGCGCACCTTGTCGCCGACGGTGGGGCCGAACATGTCGGCATAGGCTTGGCGGGAAATCTTCATTGGCGCTTCCTGATCGTCCGTATTGGCTCTGCCCTCACCCCAACCCTCTCCCGGAGGGAGAGGGGGCTGATCGGCGTTGGTCCACCCGTCGCGCGGGCTGCTTTACTGCTGCCTCCCTGAGGGAGATGGAGCTGTGGTGTAGCGTGCGTCCCGACATTGCCCTCATCCGAACCCTCTCCCGGAGAAAGGGGGCGGCGCTGGTCTATCCCGTCGTGGCGGGCTGGTTTACTGCTCTCTCCCCGAGGGAGATGGAGCTGCGGTGTAGCGTGCGTCCCCGCATTGCCCTCACCCCTATCCTCTCCCAGAGGGAAAGGGGTTGATCGGAGTTGGTCCATCTCGCTGCGGCGGTTGTTTTTTTCTCCCTCTCCCCCTGGGAGAGGGCTGGGGTGAGGGGCTTTTAGAGCGCGCCCATCACCCGCCCGGCAAAGCCGTATACCTTTCTCTCGCCAGCCAGATCGACCAGCTCCACGTCGCGGCTCTGTCCCGGCTCGAAGCGCACCGCGGTGCCGGCCGGGATGTTCAGGCGCATGCCGCGCGTGGCGGCGCGGTCGAAGGTGAGCGCGTCGTTGGTTTCGAAGAAGTGATAGTGCGAGCCGACCTGGATCGGCCGGTCGCCACTGTTGGCCACGGAGAGGGTCAACGTGCGGCGGCCGGCGTTCAGCTCGATGTCGCCGTCCTGGATCTGGTATTCGCCGGGAATCATGGTTGGGACGTCCTGTTCAGGGTCAGTTGCATCATGGTCAGGTCCAGCCAGCGGCCGAACTTGCAGCCGACCTGGCGCATCTGGCCGACGTGGATGAAGCCGAGTTGCTGGTGCATGTGGATCGAGGCCCGGTTCTCGCTTTCGATGGCACCGACCATCACGTGCTTGCCGTCCGTGCGGGCACGGGCGACCAGTTCGCGCATCAGGCCTCGCCCGACACCGCCGCCGCGCTGGCCGTCGCGCACGTAGACCGAGTGCTCGACCGTGTGGCGGAAGCCGTCATGGGGTCGCCATGGGCCGTAGCTGGCATAGCCAATCACCTGCTCGTCATCATCGATCGCCACCAACACCGGGTTGCCCTGTTGCTGGCGCTCATCAAGCCAGGCCTGGCGGTTAGCCAGATCCACCGGCGTGTCGTTCCAGATTGCCGTGCTGTTCTGCACGGCATCGTTGTAGATGAAGAGGATGCCTTCGAGATCGGTTGGGCGAGCGTCGCGTATCAGCACGTTGCAATCCTTAGGAAATGGTCTGAGTGCGCGCAGGGCGCAGAACATTGACCAGTCTCTCAGGCAATTGGTTGATGAACGGTGACAAGCTTGGTGCCATCGGGGAAGGTGGCTTCGACCTGGATCTCCGGAATCATCTCCGGCACGCCTTCCATCACCTGTTCGCGGCTCAGCAGGGTGGTGCCGAAGTGCATCAGCTCGGCGACAGTCCGGCCGTCGCGCGCACCTTCGAGCAGAGCCGCGGAAATGTAGGCCATGGCTTCCGGGTAGTTGAGTTGCAACCCGCGCGCCAGACGGCGTTCGGCCACCAGACCGGCGGTGAAGATGAGCAGCTTGTCCTTCTCTCTCGGTGACAGATCCATAACAGCTCCAGTCGTAGGGTGGATGTCGCTTTTCACATCCGCCGGCTGGTGGTCGAGACCACGCAGCGTTGTTCAGGGCGGCGTGCACGCAGGCGCGCCGGCGTAGGGTGGGCAACGGCGCAGCCTTGCCCATCGATCATTCAGGTACTCCATATTCGTGGCGGTACGGCCTCGCGGCCCAGTAATTCGGGGCGCAGCAGCCGCCACAGATCAATCAGCCAGGCGCGCGCATGCAGCGCTTCGTCGGCGAGGCAGCGCGCTACCACCAGGCCGGGCAGCTGAGTCAGGTCGCCGCGCACGCGGCTGGGCAATTCACGGCAGCGTTCCATCAGCTCGGCATCGATTTCACCGCTGACGATCAGGGTCGCAAACACCGAACGCCCGTCTAGGCCGATCGGCGAATCCAGCAGGCCGTCGCCGCCGGCGATGCGCTGGCGTTCGTGCCAGATGAGCTGGCCATCGCGGCTGATATCCAGGCGCGCCTGGAAATGCCCGGCGTCGAAGCGCTCGCTCGCCGCCGGCCGGCCGAGCGCGACCATGTCCCAGTAGAACAGCCGGGCGTCGCCTTCCAGCTCGATGACTGTGCTCAGCTCTGCCTGCGCCGCGGAGTAGACGATGGTCTCCTGCGGTAGCCATTCCAGCGTGGCGCCGGCCTCGACGTGCAAGCGCAGGTCCTGAAACGCCGGGCCGACGGCGCGATACCACTTGGCCGCACCGGGGCTGGTCAGCTGCGCCCAGGCACCGGCGGCAACCGTGGCGCTGATATCCAGCCGATCCCCGCCGGCAATGCCACCCGGCGGATGCACGATGATGTGCTGACAGACTTCCGGCCCCTCGGGGTAGAGATGCTTCTGCACCCGCAGCGGCCCGCTGTGGCGACGCAGCACTGGCCGCGTCGTTCGCCCGAACGCGGCATAGCGGAGGCTAAGCTCCGCTTCCCAGCGTGGGAGGAACAACGAGTTCGCTGCAGTCATGATCGGCACGCGTTGGTGATGTTGGCTGAACTTCAGCAATAGTCGTGCCTCTTGCGCCATTGCGGTGCAGAAGAGCCGTCGGGCCTTTGGAGATGGCGATGTGATCGCAAGGCTGATCTGTACTGCCTGAATAGTGAATTGCACCAGGTTGGCGCGTTGCGAGTCGGGAGTGGATGTATTGCACGGTTATGGTGCGTTGCATGGGTCCGATGTCCGACCGCCCGTCGCAACATTTCTTCTGGCGCTCAATGCTGTGGGCGACCGGCCGTAACCCTGCATAACGTAGGTCCCTCGCGGAGTTGTTGCATGTCCTTTCTTCCCACCCGGATCGCCTCGCGAATGACGCTTGGTGTTCTCCTTCTTCTGCTGTTCACGGCACTGGCCATTTTTGCGGTCATGACCTTGGGCGGCAAACCCCGGCTCGTCGCCACGGGAACGGCCGCAGCCGAGCAGTCGGTCACCGCCCTGGCCCGGCAGCTGACTGTGCAACTCAGCCGTATCGAAGGAACGACCGCGGCCATGGCGCACCTGGCCGAAACGATGCCCAATGAAGAGTCACTGGCGATGTCGGTGCTGCCGAACCTCATCGACGGCAAAGGCGATGAGGCGATTGCGGGTGGCGGTTTGTGGCCGGAGCCCAATGCGTTTGCTCCCGGTGTCGAGCGGCGCAGTTTCTTCTGGGCCCGTAACGAACGCGGCGGGCTCGATTATTCGAACGACTACAACATGCTGCAGACACCGGCCTATCACGCCGAGTCCTGGTACAGCGATGCTCGCTCGGCAACGCCCGGACGCTGTGTCTGGTCCGATGGTTACCTGGACACGGTCAGCGGCGTGGCAATGACCACCTGCAGCGTTCCTTACAAGCGCGGGGGTTCTTTTGCCGGTGTTGCCACCCTCGACCTCAAGCTGGATGGCCTGGCCAGTTTCCTCGAAGCAAATGGTGGCGTGACTGGAGGCTATGCCTTTGCACTCGATCAGGCCGGCAATCTGCTGTTCTTTCCTGGTGTAAAGGCCAGCGGCGGCCTGCCGACAATCGGCGATCGTGTGCGTGAGCAGCCCTGGCTAAGGCCCGTTGCCGACGCCATTGCCACCCGCGGTACTGGGGATATCACGCTGTATCTCGAGCACGACGGTCTGGTGAACGGCCCGGCCTACGTGACGCTGGAAACCATGGAGGGCACGGGTTGGCGCGTTGGCCTGGTCACCCCTGAGGCGAACGTTACCGGACTTGCTGACGAGCTGACCACGCAGATGCTGCTGCTCCTGCTTCCATTACTGGCCGTGCTACTGGGCGTCGCCTGGTTGGCAGGCAGGCGTCTGCTGGCGCAGCTTGACGAAACTACCGGCCAGATCGAGCGGCTCGGGCAGGGCGGTGGACGCGATGATGCTCAACTCGAGGTACGTCGCGCTGATGAGCTCGGGGCGCTCCGGGCCGCGGTCAATCGCTACGCGGGATCGCTGCGCGAAATGCTGCGGCGCATTGGTGATGAGTCGGCGAGCCTCGAACGGCAGGCCGATGATCTGGCGCGGCTGTCGATCGGCCTCGCTGATCGCGCCGAAGCCCAGCGGCAGGACAATACCTTGTTGGCGACTGCTATCACTGAAATGTCCGCCAGCGCGGCGGAGGTTGCGCATAACACTACCGATTGCTCGGATACGGCCCGTCATTCGCTGTCCACAGCTGAGCAGGGGCAGGGGCAGGTACAGCGCAACAGCGAAGTGATCGGCAGCCTGGCAGGCGACATAACCCACGCCGCCTCGGCGATCACTCAGTTGGGTGCTGACATCGAGCGGGTCGGCAGTGTGCTGGACGTTATCAAATCTATCTCGGAACAGACCAACCTGCTGGCACTAAATGCGGCTATTGAAGCCGCGCGCGCTGGCGAGCAAGGGCGAGGTTTTGCGGTCGTAGCTGATGAGGTACGCACGCTGGCTGGGCGTACGCAGAGTTCTGCTAACGAAATCCAGCAGATGATTACCCAGTTGCGTCAGGCGTCCGCGCAAGCTGTGTCGACGATGCAGGCAGGTGCGCAACGTACCCATGAAGCCGTCGCACAGGCTGACGGCGTGGCCGTGACGCTTGGCCATACCGTCTCCAGCTTCGATGACATCGTGCAGCGTGCCCAACAAATCGCCGTGGCGGCGCAGCAACAAAGCCATGTAACGCAGGAAATCAACGAACTGGCGGTGCGTATTCACACAGCCAGTGAGGAGGGCGCGCGCGATGCCGCCAGCCTGCGCGAGCTCGGTCAGGGTATGCAGGCTATATCGCAGCGACTGGCTGGCATGAGTCGCTAATCAGAGGCGGCTCGTCCTCAGGCACCCCTGCCTGAGCTTATGGAAAGCAAAAGCCCCTCCTCGTGCGGGGCTTTCTTGTGGCTGCTGTTTGGTGCGCTCTACGCTTCGTGCTAGATCGCTACCAGTCCGCGTACGCCTTCTGCTTCCATCGTGTCGCCACGTCCTTGCTGGATTATCTCGCCGCGGCTCATCACCAGGTACTGGTCGGCCAGTTCCGCGGCGAAGTCGTAGAACTGCTCCACCAGGAGGATCGCCATGTCGCCGCGGGCGGCGAGCTTCTTGATCACCGCACCAATCTCCTTGATCACCGAGGGCTGGATGCCTTCAGTGGGTTCGTCGAGGATCAGCAGGCGTGGCTTGCTCGCCAGCGCGCGGCCGATGGCGAGCTGCTGTTGCTGGCCGCCGGAGAGGTCGCCGCCGCGGCGGTGCTTCATCTCCTTCAGCACCGGGAACAGCTCGTAGATGAATTCGGGTACTTCCCTGGCTTCCCTGGCGCTGAAGCGGGACAGGCCCATCATCAGGTTTTCCTCGACGGTGAGGCGGCCGAAGATCTCGCGCCCTTGCGGCACGTAGGCGATGCCGGCGTGCACGCGCTGGTGCGGTTTGAAGCCGGTGATCGGCTTGCCTTCCCAGTTCACCGCGCCTTCCTTGGCCGGGATCAGGCCCATCAGGCACTTGAGCAGGGTGGTCTTGCCGACGCCGTTGCGTCCGAGCAAGCAGGTGACTTCGCCGACCTTCGCCTCGAACGAGAGGCCGCGCAGGATATGGCTACCGCCGTAGTACTGGTGCAGTTGCTGGACTTGCAGCATGTGCGACTCCTTCACTTGGTGGATAAGCCTCTGGCGTTATCCACCCTACGATTAGGTTTGTGATGATGCGGGCATGGGCGCTCGGCGGGCGTAGGGTGGATGACGCTTTACCCATCCACCGTGGAATGGCATTGATGGATCAAGCCGGCCTCATTCACCCCTGCGAGCCGCTTACCGCCCCAGATACACCTCGATCACCCGCTCATCCGCCTGCACCTGTTGCAGCGAACCCTCGGCCAGCACCTGGCCCTGGTGCAGCACGGTGACGTGGTCGGCGATGGTCTCGACGAAGCCCATGTCGTGCTCGACCACCATCAGCGAATGCTTGCGCGCCAGGCTCTTGAACAGCTCGGCAGTGAATTCGGTCTCGGCGTCGGTCATGCCGGCTACCGGCTCGTCGAGCAGCAAGAGCTGCGGCGACTGCATCAAGAGCATGCCGATCTCAAGGAACTGCTTCTGCCCGTGGGACAGCAGTCCGGCTGGGCGATGACGCGACTGGCCGAGGCGGATGGTCTCCAGCACTTCGTCGATGCGGTCCTTCTGCTCGCCGGAAAGCCTGGCCCTGAGGCTGGCCCACACCGACTTGTCGGTCTTCTGCGCCAGCTCCAGGTTCTCGAACACCGAGAGCGCCTCGAACACAGTGGGCTTCTGGAACTTGCGGCCGATGCCGGCCTGGGCGATGTCCACCTCGCTCATGCGGGTCAGGTCCAGGGTTTCGCCGAAATACGCGCTGCCGCTGGTGGGGCGCGTCTTGCCGGTGATGACATCCATCATGGTGGTCTTGCCGGCGCCGTTGGGGCCGATGATGCAGCGCAGTTCACCGACGCCGATGTAGAGGCTGAGATTGGTCAGCGCCTTGAAACCATCGAAGCTGACGTTGATGTCTTCGAGGCTGAGGATGGTGCCGTGACGTACGTCCAGGCCCTTCTCGGCGACCCGGCCAAGGCCGATGGCATCGCGGGTCAGGCCGCCGCCGGTGGGGTCGAAGCCGTCGATGACGGCGCTGCAGGGTACGGTTTTCATTCTTCGCCCCTCCGCTTGATAAGGCCGATGACGCCCTTGGGCAGGTACAGGGTGACGACGATGAACAGTGCGCCGAGGGCGAACAGCCAGTATTCGGGGAAGGCCACGGTGAACCAGCTCTTCATGCCGTTGACGATGCCGGCGCCGAGCAGCGGGCCGATCAGCGTGCCGCGTCCGCCGAGGGCGACCCAGACGGCGGCTTCGATGGATTGCGTTGGCGCCATCTCGCTGGGGTTGATGATGCCGACTTGCGGCACATAGAGCGCGCCGGCCAGACCGCAGAGCACGGCTGACAGCGTCCAGATGAACAGCTTGTAACCGCGCGGATCGTAGCCGCAGAACATCAGCCGGTTCTCGGCATCACGCAGCGCTGTGAGCACCCGGCCGAACTTGCTACGTGCCAGCCGCCATCCAAGGAGCAGGCTGCCAACCAGCAGGGCGACGGTGGCCAGGAACAGCGTGGCGCGGGTTGCCGGAGCCGAGATCGAGAAGCCGAGAATGGTCTTGAAATCGGTGAAGCCGTTGTTGCCGCCGAAGCCGGTCTCGTTGCGGAAGAACAGGAGCATGCCGGCGAAGGTCAGCGCCTGGGTCATGATCGAGAAGTACACGCCCTTGATCCGCGAGCGGAAGGCGAAGAAGCCGAAGACGAAGGCCAGCACGCCGGGCACCAGCACCACCAGGCACATGGCCCAGAGGAAGCTCGAGGTGCCGTACCAGTACCAGGGCAGCTCGTTCCAGGCGAGGAAGCTCATGAATGCCGGCAGACCGTCGCCGGCGCTCTGGCGCATCAGGTACATGCCCATGGCGTAACCGCCGAGGGCGAAGAACAGGCCGTGGCCGAGGGACAGTAGCCCCGCGTAACCCCAGACCAGATCCAGCGCCAGGGCGACGATGGCGTAGCAGAGGATCTTGCCCACCAGCGTCAGGGTGTAGGCCGAAACGTGCAGGGCATGCTCGGCCGGCAGCATGTGCAGCAGCGGCATGGCCAGCAGGATGACGAGCACAATGCCGAGGGCGACGGCGGTGAGTTTCGGCCCGGCTTTCTGTGCGGCGGTGAGGGTAAGTGGCTGGTTCAATCGATGACCCTCCCCTTGAGAGCGAATAGTCCCTGCGGACGCTTCTGGATGAAGAGGATGATCAGCGCGAGGATGAGGATCTTGCCCAGCACGGCGCCGATCTGCGGTTCGAGGATCTTGTTGGCGATGCCGAGGCCGAAGGCGGCGAAGATGCTGCCGGCCAGCTGGCCGACACCGCCAAGCACCACCACCAGAAAGGAGTCGATGATGTAGCTCTGGCCGAGATCCGGGCCGACGTTGCCGATCTGGCTAAGTGCAACACCACCGAGGCCGGCGATACCGGAGCCCAGCCCGAAGGCCATCATGTCGATACGCCCGGTGGGCACGCCGCAGCAGGCGGCCATGTTGCGGTTCTGCGTGACCGCGCGCACGTTCAGGCCCAGACGTGTCTTGTTCAGCAAGAGCCAGGTCAGGAGCACCACGAACAGCGCGAAGCCGATGATCACCATGCGGTTGTACGGCAGCACCAGGTTCGGCAATACCTGCAGGCCGCCGGAGAGCCAGCCGGGGTTGGCGACTTCGACGTTCTGCGCGCCGAACAGCACGCGCACCAGCTGGATCAGGATCAGGCTGATGCCCCAGGTCGCCAGCAGGGTTTCCAGCGGACGGCCATAGAGGTGGCGGATCACGGTGCGTTCCAGCGCCATGCCGACCGCAGCGGTGACAAAGAAAGCCACCGGCAGCGCCACCAGCGGATAGAAGGCGAGCGCTTCAGGGGCGAGACGCGCCATCAGTACTTGCACCATGTAGGTGGTGTAGGCGCCGAGCATGAGCATCTCGCCGTGAGCCATGTTGATCACGCCGAGCAGGCCGAAGGTGATCGCCAGACCGAGGGCGGCGAGTAGCAGGATCGAGCCCAGCGACAGGCCGCTGAAGGCCTGGCCGAGCAGTTCGCCGATCAAGAGCTTGCGCTTGACCTGGGCCAGGCTGGTTTCTGCGGCTTTGCGTACGGCTGCGTCGGTTTCCGCTTCATCGGCGAGCAGGTTTTCCAGCCTTACCCGCGCCAGCGGAGCACCGGTTTCGCCAAGCAGACGCACGGCGGCGAGGCGCACGGCCGGGTCGCTCGCGGTCAGCTGCAGGTTGGCTAACGCCAGGGTCAGCGCCTCGCTGACGGCAGCGTCTTCCTCTACGTTCAGGCGCTGCTGGAGCAGCTCGAGCTGTTCCGGCTTGCCGCTGCGCTGCAGGCGCTTGGCCGCAGCGAGGCGCTGCGTCGGGTCTTCGGCGTACAGCTGGTGGCTCGCCAGGGCGGTGTTGAGCAGACCACGCAGGCGGTTATTCAGGCGCAGCTTCTTCGGCGTGCCGACCGGCTCGGCGTCACCTTCCAGGGCACGGTAGACACCGTTTTCCTCGATAAAGGACGTCTTGTTCTGGTCGATGGCCACGCGGCTGGCGCGTAGGGCCTCGATCAGTTCAAGACGCTCAGGGGCCGGCGCGTTGGCCCAGTTTTCCAGCAGCTTGGCTTGCTTGGCCGGGCTGGCCTTGGCGTAGTCGGCCGCGTCTCCGGCGTGGGCTGCGCAGGGCAGGGCCAGCAGGAGCAACAGGAGAATGCGGTACAGGGCAGTGTTCATGTGAGTTTTCCCTAGCGGGCGCTCTCTTGGTGGAGCGTTTAGGCGGATGTTTCGTAGTGTCGGTCCGGTGGGTTTCTTGTCGTAGGGTGGGCTGTGTGATATCTGCTGGTGGACTGAAGCGGAATGCCGCCCGGCCCACCCTGCGGACCTACCCTTAATTCGACTTCACCGCGTGATCCGGCTTCTTGTCGTTGCCTGGGATGTAAGGGCTCCATGGCTGCGCGCGGACCGGGCTTTCGGTTTCCCAGACCACCGAGAACTGTCCGTCGTCCTGGACTTCGCCGATCATCACTGGCTTGTGCAGGTGGTGGTTCTTTTCGTCCATGGTCAGGGTGTAGCCACTCGGCGCCTTGAAGGTCTGACCGGCCAGCGCGTCGCGTACTTTGCCGACGTCGGTGGTGCCGGCTTTCTCGACCGCCTGCGCCCACATGTGCAGGCCCACGTAGGTGGCTTCCATCGGGTCGTTGGTCACCGCCTTGTCGGCGCCCGGCAGGTTCTTGGCCTTGGCATAGGCTTTCCACTTGCTGACGAAGGCTTCGTTGACCGGGTTTTCCACGGACTGGAAGTAGTTCCAGGCGGCCAGGTGACCGACCAGTGGCTTGGTATCGATGCCGCGCAGCTCTTCTTCACCGACAGAGAAGGCGACGACCGGAACGTCAGTGGCTTCCAGGCCCTGGTTGGCCAGTTCCTTGTAGAAGGGCACGTTGGAGTCGCCGTTGATGGTCGAGACCACTGCGGTCTTGCCGCCGGCGGAGAACTTCTTGATGTTGGCGACGATGGTCTGGTAATCGCTGTGGCCGAACGGCGTGTAGACCTCTTCGATGCTGGACTCCGGTACGCCCTTGCTGATCAGGAAGGCACGCAGAATCTTGTTGGTGGTGCGCGGGTAGACGTAGTCGGTGCCGAGCAGGAAGAAGCGCTCGGCGCTGCCGCCGTCTTCGCTCATCAGGTACTCGACCGCCGGGATGGCCTGCTGGTTTGGCGCGGCTCCGGTGTAGAACACGTTCGGCGACAGCTCCTCGCCCTCGTACTGCACGGGGTAGAACAAGAGGCCGTCGAGTTCTTCATAGACTGGCAGCACGGACTTGCGCGACACCGAGGTCCAGCAACCGAAGGTCACCGCGACCTTGTCCTGGGTCAGCAGCTGGCGGCCTTTTTCGGCGAACAGCGGCCAGTTGGACGCCGGATCAACGACCACCGGCTCGAGCTGCTTGCCGAGCACACCGCCCTTGGCGTTGATCTCGTCGATGGTCATCAGCGCCATATCCTTGAGCGAAGTCTCGGAGATGGCCATGGTGCCGGACAGCGAATGCAGGATGCCGACCTTGATGGTCTCGGCGGCCTGCAGGGTAAAGGGGAACAGACCGCTGAGCATCAGGGCGCTGGCGGCGAGGGTGGTCTTGATCAGAGGACGGCGTTTCATTGTGGGGCTCCTTGGCTGTCCGTGCGCAACTGTGGGCTGAAAACATCGGAACGCCAGGAGTAATGGCAGCATCCGTGCCAAATGGCGCAAAGCCTTATGGGGCGAGGCTTTGCGGCGATCTGTCGTTGTTTTGCCGGCCTTCGGGGTGAGCCATGCTGGTGCACGCGAAGGCCGGTGGTGCACCGCTGGAGGCCGCTTTGCCCGATTTCAGTGCTGCACAGGAGGGCTCCGCCACTTGCGGCTGCCGAGCGTCACTTCTAGCATGGCCGGCCCGCATCGAGACCCGTCGCCATGCCCCGCCCACCGCGTCCTCCATCCTCGCGTCCGCCTGCACGAACCGCGCGCCCGTCCGCGCCGCGGCGAGTGGCCAAGGCACCACCGAGCGAGCCACGCCTGTTGCTGCTGAACAAGCCGTTCGATGTACTCACGCAATTCAACGATGCCGATGGCCGCGCGACGCTGAAGGATTTCGTGCAGGTGCCGGGCGTCTACCCGGCCGGCCGACTGGATCGCGACAGCGAGGGTCTGCTGCTCTTGACCAACGACGGCCAGCTGCAGGCGCGTATCGCCGACCCGAAGCACAAGCTGCCGAAGACCTACTGGGTGCAGGTGGAAGGTGAGGTCAGCGCCGAGCAGCTGCAGCGCTTGCGCGATGGCGTCGAACTCAACGACGGCATGACCCTGCCGGCCGAAGCGCGGCAGCTCGATGAGCCCGAGCTGTGGCCGCGCAATCCGCCGGTGCGCTTTCGCAAGAGCGTACCGACCAGCTGGCTGGAGCTGGTGATTCGCGAAGGGCGCAATCGCCAGGTGAGGCGCATGACGGCGGCGGTTGGCTTGCCGACCTTGCGCCTGGTACGGGTGCGCATCGGCCCCTGGGCGCTGGACGGCCTGCAGCCGGGCGAGTGGCGGGAAGTGCCGGCGCAGCTGTAGCGCGCCGGCCGGTGCCTCAACTCAGTGCGGGATGCCCTGAGTCACTTCGATGATGTATCCGATGACCGGCTTGGCGAGAAAGGCGAACAGGCACAGGCCGAGACCGAGGAAGAGGATGGCGGTGCCAAGGCGCCCGGCCTTCGACTTCTTGGCCAGGTCCCAGATGATGAACGCCATGAAGGCCATCAGCCCGCCGACGAGCACGATCATCATCCACTTTTCGAAAACTTCGGGCTCCACAGGGATCTCCTGAGTGACTTCGACGAATGCGCCCGTGGCAGGCCGGGCGCGAAAGCGGGGCAGTATACGCCTGCGCAAAGCGGCGCGTGTGCCACCGCTGGTTGGACGGTCGTGCTCGCAAAGCGTTCGGATCGCGCCGACCGGGCGCCGGTGCGGCGAAATGTCTCGCCCGAATTCAGTAGGCCGCCTTGATCACATCGATGCCCTTGTTCAGCACCGCGCGCCAGGCCTGCAGGTCCGCCTGCTGCAGGTCCTCGTCGTGTTGCCCGATGGTCTTGAGCAGGGCATCGATCCACAGGTCATAGAGCTCCGGATGGATGTCCAGCTGTGCCCGCGAATGGCTCTGGCCCAGCGCACGGAGCTTGGTATCCGGCATGCCGCGGGCGAACAGCACCAGGTTGAGGATGCCGGCGCGCAGCAGCTGCTTCTGCGCGGTCATGTCGGTACGGGCGAACTTCTCCCGTATCGCTGGCGAGCTGGCGAGAAAGGTGGCGTAGAAGTCATCGAAGAAGCGGGGGCTCGCGCAGCAGCGGCCATAGCTCTGCATGACGCGGTTGGTGTCGTTCATGGGGCATCCCTGGCACGAAGGTTCGGGAGCGGCGCCTGTACGGAGCGTCGCATTCGGCTGTCCGGCGCGCCTGGCGACACCGGATACAAGGGCGCGGATTATAGGCAGTAACCCTTCGGAAAGTAGGGTACAGCCTGTGCGCTGCGTCTCAGCTGCGCAAATGCTCCAGTGGCAGCTCGGTGCTCGATGCCACCTGACGCAGGACAAAGCTGGAACGCACGCTGGAGACGCCTTCGATACGCGTCAGGGTACCGAGCAGGAACTGCTGGTAGTGGTCCATGTCCGGCACCACCACCTTGAGCTGGTAGTCGGCATCCATGCCGGTGACCAGGCTGCATTCCAGCACTTCCGGGCAGCGTCCGATCACGCCCTCGAAGTGCTCGAAGCGCTCCGGGGTGTGCCGGTCCATGCCGATCAGCACGTAGGCGGTCAGCGTCAGGCCGAGCTTCTTGCGGTCGAGCAGGGCTACCTGGCGAGCGATATAGCCGTCGTCTTCCAGTTGCTTGACGCGGCGTGAGCAGGGCGAGGGCGACAGTCCGATGCGTTCGGCCAACTCTTGGTTCGAGATGCGGGCGTCGTGCTGCAGTTCGGCGAGAATGCGCAGGTCGTAGCGGTCGAGTTTGCTCATGGAGGGATGCCTTTGGGGTCGGATTGCGCGTGATGATGGATCCAGGGCTGTTGATTGCGCAAGAGGTGCCTTGATCAGCAATCTTCGCAATCCGGTGCCGGTCGGGGCGGCGTAAGCTTTATCTCAACTTCAGCCCCCGGCAGAACGACCACGGCACGCGATCCCCGCCGCGGTCACCGAAAGTCTTACCGAGACCGACGGTCCGGGCCTCCGGCGCTCACGAGGCACCGTGCGAAGCAGCCGTTACCATCGGCCAGACGAATCGAAGAGACCACGCCCAGGCGTGGTCTTTTTCGTTGTGGGCGTTGTGGGGTTTGGATGTGATCGACAGGGGCTCTCGTCCCGACGCCTCACACTGGTCGAAGGCTCACCGCCTCGGCGGCGCCACCTCAAGCGGGTCGGCATGCACCAGCACCTCCGCGTTCGGATAGCGGTCGTGAATCGCATTCTCCACCGCCACACACAGATCATGTGCCTGCGACAGCGGCAGTTCACCAGGCAGTTCCAGGTGCAACTGGACGAACCAGCGCGTGCCGGAAACCCGCGTGCGGAAGTCATGGCAACCATGTACCCCGGGCACTTCGCAGACCAGTTGCTGCATCTGTTCGCTGATCTCCGGCGACAGCTCGGTATCCATCAGCACGGCCCCGGCCTCGCGGACGATGCTGATCGCGCTCCAGAAGATGTAGAAGGCGATGGCGATGCCGAACAACGCGTCGGTACGCTCCCAGCCAAAGCTGGCGAGGACCAGCGCGAGCAGGATGCTGCTGTTGAGCAGCAGGTCGGAGCGGTAGTGCAGCGAATCGGCGCGAACGGCGGTGGAACCGGTGATTTTCACCACGTGATGCTGGTAGGTCAGCAGCACGGCGGTCATCACCAGCGAGAAGATCATCACCGCGATACCTACACCCTGCGCGCCCAACGGTTGCGGATGCAGCAGGCGGTCGACGCCTTGCACGCCGACGAGGATCGCGCTGACGCAGATGAATGCCGCCTGCCCCAGCCCGGCCAGTGCCTCGGCCTTGCCATGGCCGTAGCGGTGATCGTCGTCCGCCGGGCGCAGCGAGTAGTGCACCGCCAGCAGGTTGAGCAGCGAGGCGGCGCCGTCCAGCAGCGAGTCGGTGAGGCCGGCCAGCAGGCTCACCGAGCCGCTCAGCCACCAGGCGACGGCCTTGCTCAGCGCCAGCAGGATGGCCGTCGCCAATGCCGCGGCGGTGGCCCGGCGCATGAGCCGGGCGTGGTCGCGATTGATGCTCATCGGCGGCGGCTATCCCTGTGCGCGTCAGGCGGCCGGGCGCAGGCCGAAAGCGGCCAGCTGCTCGAC
Source organism: Pseudomonas sp. E45-MNA-CIBAN-0222 (assembly GCF_040310405.1). Taxonomy (NCBI): domain Bacteria; kingdom Pseudomonadati; phylum Pseudomonadota; class Gammaproteobacteria; order Pseudomonadales; family Pseudomonadaceae; genus Pseudomonas; species Pseudomonas sp. E45-MNA-CIBAN-0222. Next base: position 54,204 of record NZ_JBEOPU010000002.1, on the reverse strand, counting down.
GCTGCCGTTGTGCTGGATCAGTCGTGGGTCGTCCAGCGGCAGGCTGCGGCCGGTTTCCGCCTCGATGATGGCTTTCAGGCGGGCCTGGTCGATCTGCCCATCGGCGCCGATCGCTTCCTGCAGTTTCTCCGGCGCAACGGAGTACTGGTCGTCGGGCAGGTAGATCGCGCCAGTGGCGAAGTCGATACCGAAAGCAATTAGGCCAGGGAGGAGGTAGAAGATCAGGCCGACTGCATTCAGAGCCGCAATCGCCGGGTCGATGCGGCCTTCGATCTGCCCGCGGCGATCGGGATAGAACAGCGTGCCGCAGGCGGTCAGCTGGGTGAACAGGGAAGCGGCCAACACGCCGCCGATGATTCGGTTACGGGTACGCATAAAGACCTCCGGGAAAAGTGGCGCAACTATACAAGGGCTGGATGATGTTTTCTCGACATCAGACCATGCCGCACGCACGGGTGTTCGGTACCCGGCAGCTTTACCCAGTCCTTACCGAGCATTGACGGAGCCCTGCGCGGCTCAGGCGGATAATCGCGTGGCGATTCCTCTCACTCGGAGTGCACCACCATGTTCGGATCATTGCCGCGCGCCGCGCTCGGCGCGTTCCTTTCCTTCTGCGTTGCAGCGACCGCCCTTGCTGCACCGCCCGGGCCGGGTTCGGGCATGCAGCGTGGGCCGGGAGGCCCGGGGCCCTACCCTGCGCCAGGGCCGCGTCATGGGCACGGACTGCCAGCCGGCGCGCGGGAAGTGTGGATCGGCAGCATGCTCTACTTCGTCGCCGCCGGAACCTATTACCTGTGGAATGCCGAGCGCAACGTCTACGAACCCGTCAGCCAGCCGCCGCTGCCGGCCAGCGAGGCCACGCGATATGATGTGATCGCCTATCCGGCCAAGGGCCAGAGTGCCGAGCAGCAGAGCCGCGACCGCTACGAGTGCCATAGCTGGGCGGTCAGCCAGAGCGGTTTCGACCCGGCCAGCGCCCGGACGGCCCCGGCGGCCAGCGTTGCCGACACCTACAAGCGCGCCCTCGGTGCCTGCCTGACCGGACGCGGCTACAGCGTCAACTGATGCGCCCAGCTTCGGGCGGGCGCTTCGGTTGTTGAATCGTCTGCCCGAAGCGAGTGCTCATGAATTCCCTACCCATCGACGAAGCCCTGCCTGCGTTGCGCCAGGCCCTGCAGCAGCGCGACGAAGCCGTGCTCGAGGCGCCGCCCGGCGCCGGCAAGACCACCCGCGTGCCGCTGGCGCTGCTCGGCGAAGCCTGGCTGGCTGGGCAGACCATCATCATGCTCGAACCGCGCCGGCTGGCCGCCCGCGCCGCCGCCGAACGCCTGGCCAGCGAGCTGGGCGAGCGGGTCGGCGAGACGGTCGGCTACCGCATCCGCCTGGACAGCAAGGTCGGGCCGAACACCCGCATCGAGGTGGTCACCGAGGGCATCCTTGCGCGCCGCCTGCAGGACGACCCGGCACTGGAAGGCGTCGGGCTGGTGATCTTCGACGAATTCCACGAGCGCAGCCTGGATGCCGATCTGGCCCTGGCGCTGACGCTCAATGCGCGTCAGCTGCTGCGCGACGAGCCGCTCAAGCTGCTGCTGATGTCGGCGACGCTGGAGGGCCAGCGCCTGTCGGCGTTGCTCGACGAGGCACCGGTGGTGCGCAGCGAGGGGCGCATGCACCCGGTGGAGCAGCGCTGGGGCCGCCCGCTGGCGCCGGGCGAGCGCATCGAGCCGCGGGTGGTGCAGACGGTGCTGCAGGCGCTGCAGGACGAGCGCGGCAGCGTGCTGGTGTTCCTGCCGGGGCAGGCCGAGATCCGTCGGGTGAACGAAGCGCTGACCGAACAGCTGGAGGGGCGCGGCGACATCCTGCTCTGCCCGCTGCATGGCGAACTGGAGCTGGCCCAGCAGCGTGCGGCCATCGAGCCTGCACCGGCGGGCCTGCGCAAAGTGGTGCTGGCGACCAATATCGCCGAGACCAGTCTGACCATCGAAGGTGTACGGGTGGTGGTGGACGCCGGGCTGGCGCGGGTGCCGCGCTTCGATCCCGGCAGTGGCATGCCCCGCCTGGAAACCCGGCGCATCTCCCGCGCCTCGGCCACGCAACGGGCGGGGCGGGCCGGGCGGCTGGAGCCGGGCGCCTGCTACCGGCTGTGGTCGGAGGAGCAGCACGGGCAGCTGGCGGCCTACGGTGAGGCGGAAATTCTCCAGGCGGACCTTGCCGGCGTCGCGCTGCAGCTGGCGCGCTGGGGCGTCGAGCCCGACGAGCTGGCCTGGCTCGATCGTCCGCCGGCCGCCGCCTACGGTCAGGCGCAGGCCCTGCTGGAGCGCCTCGGTGCGCTGCAGCGCAGCGAGCACGGCGGCTGGCAGCTGACCCGTCACGGCCAGGCGATGGCCGGGCTGCCGGTGCATCCGCGCCTGGCGCACATGCTGCTGCGCGGGCAGGCGTTGGGTGTGGCTGCCTTGGCTGCCGACGTGGCGGCGCTGCTGGTCGAGCGTGACATTCAACCCGGCGGGCAGCGCGGCGGCGGAGCCGATCTCGCTCTGCGCCTGCATCAGTTGCAGGATGGTCGTGGAGCTGGGGTGCAGCGCGTCCGGCAACTGGCCCGGCAGTTTCGCAGCTTGCTGCGCGCTGCCGCGGCGGCGCCGGCTGCTGAACTCGATGAGCAACACGCGCTGGCCGCGCTGCTGGCCTTCGCCTATCCGGACCGGGTGGCCCGCCAGCGCCGCGAGGGCGGCGGTGGCTATCGGCTGGCCAACGGCCGCGCGGCGCAGTTCGGCGAGCCGGACCCGCTGATGAAGGAATCCTGGTTGGTGATCGCCGAGCTGGGCAGTCACCAGGGCCAGCGCGAGGAGCGCATCTATCGCGCCGTGGCGCTGGACCCGGCCTTGTTCGAGAGCGCGCTGGCCGAGCAGGTCGCCGTGCGCGACGAGCTGGAATGGGACGAGCGCGAGGGCGTGCTGCGTGCCGAGCGGCAGCGGCGGGTCGGCGAGCTGGTGCTCAGTCGCGAACCGCTGCCGACGCTGGACGAAGAAGCACGTGGCAAGGCGCTGCTCGCGCTGGTGCGGCGCAAGGGGCTGGAGCTGCTGGCCTGGACGCCGGAGCTGCGCCAGTGGCAGGCGCGCATCGGCCTGCTGCGCCAGCTCGATCTGGCTGCGGGCGACACCAGCGACTGGCCGGACGTCAGCGACACCGCGTTGCTGGCACGCCTGGAGGACTGGCTGCTGCCTTATCTGGGCAAGGTCACGCGGCTGGCGCACTTCGCCCAGCTCGATCTCGCCGCGATGCTCGCCACCCTGCTGCCCTGGCCGCTGCCGCAGCGCCTGGAGGAGCAGGCACCGGTGGCCGTGACGGTGCCCTCCGGCTCGCGCATCAGGCTGGACTACAGCGAGCAGCCGCCGGTGCTGGCGGTGCGCCTGCAGGAGCTGTTCGGCCTGGCCGACACGCCGCGTATCGCCGGCGGCCGGCAGGTCGTCAAGCTGCACCTGCTGTCGCCAGCGCGCCGGCCGGTACAGGTCACCCAGGACCTTGCCAGCTTCTGGGCCAATACCTATGCCGAGGTGAAGAAGGATCTGAAGGGGCGCTACCCCAAGCACTACTGGCCGGACGATCCGCTGGTCGCCGAGCCCACCGCCCGGGCCAAGCCACGCGGGCAGTGAGGCTCAGTCGGAGGGCAGGCTGAGGTCTTCGCCGGCCTGGCGCAGCGTTTCGTAGGCCTGATCCAGTGCATCGACGATGGTTTCGGCGTCGTGCGCATGGCGTGAAACGATGAAGTGGATCGGGACCTGGGTCAGGCGTTGGTAGGGCAATTCTTCCATCTGCAGCCGCTGGCGGGCCTGCTCGACCGGAATCTGGTAATCGAGCAGGTAATCGCCACGGTTGCGTCGCAACATTTCCAGCGCAGAAAGGTGATTGCTGGTGCGCAGCACGCGCAGGTCCAGGCCGGGGTCGTCGAGCAGTGCGTTGATGTTGGGCCAGTAGCTGTAGCCGCCGATCAGGATCAGCGACTTGCCCGCAAGGTCTTCAGGTATGCGCGGTGCTGGCGTACCCGCACGGTGATACAGATTGAGATTGATCTGGCTGAGCATGTGTCGGCCTTCCAGCGTATGTGCCGCCAGCTCCGGCTTGCCTTGGGCTCCGGGCCATAAATCAATGCTGCCCTTCTCCAATGCGCCGTAGAGGCGCGCACTGGGTAGTGCACGAAAGCGCACCCCGTAGCCTGCCTGCCGCGCGACACGCCGCGTCAGTTCGGCCAGCTCGCCGCGTGCAGTGCCATGGGCATCGGTGTAAATGGCGGGGGCGAATTCGTAATAACCGACATTGAGGATGCGCGGAGCAGTGGGCTCGGCCAAGGACGCGGCAGGTACGCCCAGGATCACCGTCACGGCCAGATAGAGAAGTGCTTTCAATGGATCAATCGCTGCCTTGCGTTGTTCCAACAAGGATGCTCAGGCGATGCCCGGTTGTCCATGAGCCATATTGCTGCGGCGTGAGGAATGTCCGTATATATCGACCTATGCTCAAACCACGACGCGAAGAATGCGACACGAAGGAGTAGCCCATGCAGCGCAAGGTGTTCGATCGCAAGGTATTCAACCGCAAGGTGGTGGTGATCACCGGCGGCTGCGCCGGTATCGGTCGCGCACTGGCAGTGCGCATGGCTCAGGCAGGCGCGCGACTGGTTATCTTCGATCTGCAACAGGATGCGCTGGATGGCCTGGTGCAGCATCTGGCCGATCACCACAATACCGACGCGCTAGGTCTTTGTTGCGATGTTAGCGATGCAGAAGCGGTGCAGCGCGCAGTGGCTCTGGTGGTCGAGCGTTATGGTGGCATCGACGTGCTGATCAATAACGCCGGCATTACCCATCGCAGCCCGGTAGCGACCACCAGCCTGGCAGTCTTTGAGCGGGTCATGGCGGTCAATTTCTATGGCGCGCTGAATTGTACTCAGGCCGCGCTACCGAGCCTGCTTGCCCGGGACGGGCAGATCATCGTGCTCAGTTCGCTTTCGCAATATGCGCCAGTTCCTGACCGTGCCGCCTACAACGCCAGCAAGCATGCCCTGCACGGGTTATTCGAAACGCTGCGTTGCGAGCTGCGCGATACCGATGTCAACGTCATGCTGGTCTGTCCAGGCTACACCGCCACCGATCTGCGCAAGAACGTGCTGGTCGGCGATGGCTCCACCGCGCCGCAGCCGGTGCTGGATATTGGCCGGGTGGCATCGCCGCAGGATGTGGCCGAGGCAATCTATCAGGGCGCGCTTCGCCGGCGCCGGCTGCTGGTGCTGTCCAACCTGGACTGGAAGGCCCAACTGCTGGCGCGCTGTTTCCCGCGGCTGTACCAGAGTTTGCTGCTGCCGCGCCTGCTCGGCGGGCGCGCCTCCTGAATACGGCCCGCTAGGCGTCGCTGCCGTATAGCTCCTGCATCAGCGCCATGTCCCAATACGACGCCTCGATCTTGTGGCCGTCCAGGTCGCGCACGAAACAGCCGTAGTAGGGCTCGCCATATTCAGGTCGCGGGCCGGGTGCGCCTTCGTCGGCTGCGCCGGCGGCGATTGCCGCGCGATGGAAGGCGTCTACCTCCGCCTGAGCAGCGGCGAAAAAGCCGACATGGGTGCCGTTGCCCACGGATGCGCTGCCGCCATCGATGGGGCGCTGAATCCAGAATTCCGGGTATTCGCGACCCCAGGCAACCGCGCCGGGGTGTTCGAGGATGCGCTTGCAGCCAAGGGGGGCGAGGACCTGGTCATAGAAGGCAACCGCTTCGTCGAAGCGATTGCTGCCCAGGGAAATGTGCGAAAGGATGCTTGGGTTCTGTTCGGTCATTGCGGCATCTCCTGATGTAGCCGGACCAAGCCTAGCAGGCCCAGAGCGCTGCGCCGGAGCGTTAGCCGGGAGATTGGCTCATTCGGCATCTGGCGCGCGTGCTGGCGGCTCGGTGCAAAGCATGAAGCAACGGAACAGCATGATCGTCGGCAGCAGCTGCAGCAGGCCGACTACGCCATCCAGCAACATCGACGGTAGCAGCGGTGGCGTCTGCTCGGCGAACAGTTGAGCAGCTATCCAGACTTCAAGTATCCAGATCGGCAACAGCACGGTCATCACGCAGGCGAGTACCAGCAGAAAATGCCCGCGGGTGAGGAGGAAGCTCTGCTTCAGCGCTGCCAGTGGCGACAGACCGCGCAGTACCAGCAGGTACTCGGCGAAGGCGATCTTGACCATCACCCATATGCCCGGCAGCACGAACAGCGAAGCACCAAGCAGGATCAGCAGTGAGCCCAGCCCCGAGAGCACCGCCAGTGCCGGCCACAGCGGCAGTACTCGGGCATATACCGCGCGCAGCGCCGGATCATGGCCGCGGCTGCGTGCATCCAGATAGAGGATCAGCGCGCCGACGTACAGCGGATAGAAGATCAGACCCACCAGCAGGTCCAGCGCGGGCGGTGCGTTCTCACCGAGCCAGTGATCGAGCGCCAGGCGGGTGATGCTTTCGAGCAGGATCAGCGGCAGGCAGAGCCGGACGATGGTCAGGAAATGGCGGGAGTAGAAGAACCAGGCGTCACGCAGGATGGCAAGAACGTTCATTGCAGACCGAAGGTGAGGGAGTCGTTTCGGGGCGTCACTGTAACGGATGCGGCGAGGGCGGGACATGCGTGATTTCGCCGTCCATACTGGTGGCCCATTCCAGACTCAGGCTGCCGCGTGAAGAAGATCGCTCTGTTCGCCGATGTGCAGAACCTTTACTACACCGTGCGTCAGGCCCATGGCTGCCACTTCAACTATGCGGCGCTGTGGGCTGACGTCAGTCGGCGCGGCACCATCGTCGAGGCCTACGCCTACGCCATCGAACGTGGCGATGCGCGCCAGCAGCAATTCCAGCAGATCCTGCGCAACCTGGGGTTCACAGTGAAGCTCAAGCCCTATATTCAGCGCAGCGACGGCTCGGCCAAGGGCGACTGGGACGTGGGCATCACCATCGACGTGCTGGACGCGGCGGCGCGGGTCGACGAAGTGGTGCTGGCTTCCGGCGACGGCGATTTCGACCTGCTGCTCGAGCGGGTGCGTGCCGGTGGCGCCGAAGCGACGGCCTACGGCGTGCCTGGGCTCACCGCCCAATCGCTGATCCGTGCCGCAACGCGTTACGTGCCGATCGAAGGTGATTTGTTGTTGCGTGGCTGAAATCCGCCGCTTTGAGAGAACGGGATTGTCTGCCAACGGGGCCACTCGGAGTTGCCAGTGTAGGGTGGATGATGCTCCACCCATCCACCGCAGCGGAGCCACGTCGTGGAAAATGCTGCGCAGTTTTCCACCCTACGCCTCCCACTCAGCGGCGCTGTGATCGTAGGGTGGATGACGCTTCACCCATCCACCAGAACGACGTCAGGCTTTGCCGAGTGCCGCCTGGCGCTTGCGCACGGCCGCTTCGATACCGGCTGCATCCAGGCCGCACTCGGCGAGCATTTCGCTCGGCTTGGCGTGCTCGACGTAGTAGTCAGGCAGGCCCAGATGCAGCATCGGTTTGAGAATGCTTTCGCCCGTAAGGAACTCGGCTACCGCGCTGCCGGCGCCAGCCATGATGCTGTTCTCTTCGATCGTCACCAGCAGCTCGTGGCTGCCCGCCAATTCGCGTAGCAGGGCTTCGTCTAGCGGTTTGACGAAACGCATGTCGACCACCGTGGCGTCTAGCGCCTCGCCGACCTGCAGCGCCTCCGGCAGCTGCACGCCGAATACCAGCAGCGCCACCTTGCTCCCCTTGCGGCGCACCACGGCCTTGCCGATCTCCAGCGGTTCCAGCCCCGGCTCGATGGCGGCGTTGGGGCCGCTGCCCCGCGGGTAGCGCACTGCGGCCGGGCCTTCGAAGTGGTAGCCGGTGGTGAGCATGCGGCGCATCTCGTTCTCGTCGCTCGGCGTCATCACCAGCATGCCGGGGATGCAGCGCAGGTAGGAGAGGTCGAAGCTGCCGGCATGGGTCGGGCCGTCTTCGCCGACCAGCCCGGCGCGGTCAATGGCGAATAGCACGTCGAGGTTCTGCACCGCGACGTCATGGATCAGCTGATCGTAGGCGCGCTGGAGGAACGTCGAGTAGATCGCCACCACCGGCTTCATACCTTCGCAGGCCATGCCGGCGGCCAAGGTCACCGCGTGCTGCTCGGCGATGGCGACGTCGAAGTAACGCTCCGGGTAACGCTCGCTAAAGGCCACCAGGTCGGAGCCTTCCTTCATCGCCGGCGTGATGCCGGTCAGGCGTGGGTCGGCGGCGGCCATGTCGCACAGCCACTGGCCAAACACATTGGAGTACTTGGGCCCTGAGGGCTTCTTCGGTTTGACCGGGGCGCCGACCGGCTCCAGCTTGCTGATCGCATGCCAGGTGATCGGGTCGGCTTCGGCCGGGGCAAAGCCCTTGCCCTTCTTCGTCACCACATGAAGGAACTGCGGGCCGTCGAGGTCGCGCATGTTGCGCAGGGTGGCGATCAGCGTGGGCAGGTCGTGGCCGTCGATGGGGCCGATGTAATTCCAGCCCAGCTCTTCGAACAGCGTGCCCGGCACCAGCATGCCCTTGGCGTATTCCTCCGTGCGGCGGGCGATTTCCCAGGCACCCGGCAGGCGCGAGAGGATCTTCTTGCTGCCTTCGCGCATGCTCGAGTAGGTGCGGCTGGAGAGAATCTTGGCCAGGTAGTTGGACAGTCCGCCGACGTTGCGCGAGATCGACATGTCGTTGTCGTTGAGCACCACCAGCATGTTGGCGCCGACTTCCGGAGCGTGGTTGAGCGCTTCGAAGGCCATGCCGGCGGTCAGAGCGCCGTCGCCGATCACCGCGATGGACTTGCGCTGCTCGCCTTTCAGACGCGCGGCGACCGCCATGCCCAGGGCGGCGCTGATGGAGGTGCTGGAATGACCGACGCCGAAGGTGTCGTACTCGCTTTCCACGCGGCGCGGAAAGGCGGCCAGACCGTCCTTCTGGCGCAGGGTGCCCATGCGCTCACGGCGGCCGGTAAGGATCTTGTGCGGATAGGCCTGGTGGCCCACGTCCCACACCAGCCGGTCGTCCGGCGTGTCGTAGACGTAGTGCAGGGCGATGGTCAGTTCGATCACGCCGAGGCCGGCGCCGAAGTGCCCGCCGGTGCGGCCGACGCTGTACAACAGCTCCTGGCGCAGTTCGTTGGCAAGCTCTTCGAGTTCCGCCTCGCCCAGTCGGCGCAGCTGTTCGGGGGTCGCCGCGCGGTCAAGAACGGGCGTCGCGGGGCGAACCCGAGGGATCTCGTGAAAAGTCTTGGGCATCAGGCGGATCGTTGTTGTTGAAAAAAGAGCGGCAGTTTACCCGATGGGCCCCTCGATAAGAACGGCCCCGGGTCCGGTAGGGGTTTGACTGCTATTTCGGCAAAAGGCTCAGTTGCGTCGTTCGACGATATAGCGCGCCAGCTCGCGCAGCGGCTCGGCGGCGGTATCGAACGGCCGCAGGGCGTGCAGAGCCTGATCGCGCAGCTCCAGCGCGTAGGCCTTGGCCGCGTCCATTCCGAGCAGCGCCGGGTAGGTCGGCTTGTCCCGGGCGATGTCGGCGCCTTGGTGCTTGCCCAGGGTCGCGGTGTCGCTTTCAACGTCGAGAATGTCGTCCTGGACCTGGAAGGCCAGGCCGATGGTGCGGGCGTACTGGCTCAGCGAGGCGAGGTTATCGGCGTCGGCATGGCCGCTGGCGAGCGCGCCGAGCTGCACGCTGGCTTCGATCAGTGCGCCGGTCTTGTGTCGGTGCATCAGCTCCAGAGCGTCGCGATCGAGCTTGAGACCGACCGAGCCGAGATCGATGGCCTGGCCGCCGACCATGCCAGCCGGCCCGGCGGCGCGGGCCAGCACGGCGAACATGCGCAGGCGCAGCGTGGCGTCCTGTGGATTGTGCTCGGCCTGGGCCATGGCCTCGAAGGCAAGGCTTTGCAGGCCGTCGCCGGCGAGGATCGCACAGGCTTCGTCGAAGGCCTTGTGGGTGGTGGGCTGGCCGCGGCGCAGGTCGTCGTCGTCCATGGCTGGCAGGTCGTCGTGCACCAGCGAGTAGGCGTGGATCAGCTCGACGGCACAGGCGGCGCCGTCAGCGCTGGCCTTGTCACCGTTCAGTGCTTCGCAGGCGGCGTAGACCAGCAGCGGGCGGACGCGCTTGCCGCCGTTCATCACGCTGTAGCGCATGGCCTGATAGAGGCGTTCGAGCTGCGGCAGTGGCGGGGCGAAGAGGGTTTCGAGGCAGCCGTCGACGCGCTGCTGACAGCTCTTCTGGTAGTCGCCAATCATCATGCTTCGGGGTCCGACTCGAAGGGGGCTTCCTGCAGGCTGCCGTCGCGTTCGAGAAGGATCTGTACCTTCTGCTCGGCCTGGCTCAGCGCAGCCTGGCAGTCGCGGGTCAGGCCGATGCCCTGTTCGAAACAGATCAGCGAGTCTTCCAGCGACAGCTCGCCGCTTTCCAGGCGCTCAACCAGCTGTTGTAGCTCGGCGAGGGATTGTTCGAAATCGAGGGCAGCTTTCTTGCGGGCCATGCGGGAACCTGTCGTCGGCAGCGAGTCGGAAACGGGCGCGACATTAGCAAAGAAAGGCCCGTCGCAGCCACAAGGTTCGCCGGCGCGGCGGGTATCAGGCGGCGTAGGTCGCCCAGAAGTAATAGACCGTCATGCTGGCGCCGACCAGGATGACGAAGACACGCAGCCAGGCCGCCGGCAGCTTCTGGCTCAGCGCTCCGCCGGCATAGCCACCCAGCGTGGCGCCGGTGAGCAGGATGAGCAATTCGTACCAGCTGACGCGCCCGGCGATGATGAAGGTCAGGCTGGCGACGCTGTAGATCACAGCCGAGATCAGGTTCTTCAGGGCGTTGGCGCGTACCAGCGCATGGCCTTCGATGGAGAACGCAGCCAGCTGCAGGATGCCCATGCCGGCACCGAAGTAGCCGCCGTAGATCGACACCAGGCCGTGGGCGGCCATCGACGCAGGGGAGTGCGGTGGCACGGCAGTTTCTTCCTTGCGCCGCGCCGCCAGCCAGCGGCTGAGCCATGGGCTGGCGGCGAACAGGGCGGTGGCCAACAGCAGCAGCCAGGGGATCAGCAGGCTGAACACGTCGTCGCCGCCGGCCAGCAACAGCAGGCCGCCGAGTAGCCCACCGGCCAGGCCCGCCAGAAGCAAGGGCAGAAGATACGGCCCCAGCGGCCGCAGGCTCGAACGCGCGGCCCAAGCGCCGGCGAGGCTCGCCGGCCAGAGCGCGACGGCATTGGTGGCGTTGGCTGTCACCGGCGGTAGGCCGATGGCCAGCAGAGCGGGGAAGGAAAAGAAGGTGCCGCCACCAGCCAGCGCATTCATCCCGCCAGCGGCGAAGCCGGCAGCGACCAGCAGCAGAATCTCGAACAGCGTCATGGGTGGGCCTGCACCAAAAAGATGCAGAGTATCCAAGCCGCTGCGCGTCGGCTAGCGGGTCGTTCAGCCCTGTATGAGTAGGCGCCTGCTGCGCTCGTTTGCCGAGAGCTTCGGGCAGCTGTCGCAGAGCTCACCGTCGGCGCGGCGGAAATGCTGACAGCAGGCCTTGCGCTGCAAACCGAGGCGGGTGCTGCCATCGGCCAGCTGCACCGCCAGCAGTCCGCTGGCACCAGGCATGGCGCAGGCGTCCAGCCAGGCATCGGCGCGACGGCAAAGCTGCAGGTTGCCGCAACCATCGGTCCGTTGCGCGTGCAGCAGCGCGGCCATCACGCAGTCCGCAGCGAGACGCTGCGCGAGCTTCGGATGCAGGCCGAGCAACGCGCCGCAAGCCGCATGGGCCTGGGCGCAGAACTGGCGGATCTGCTGCCCGGCATGGCGCAGCAGGTGCTGGGCGTCGGCGCGCAGCGGCTGATGATCCGGCAGGCAGAAGCCGGCGACGAAGCCTTGCTGCATACCTTGCGCGATACCGTCCAGCTCGGGTGACTGGCCGTCGAGTTGCACGGCCAGCACCTGCAGATAGATCGGCTGCCAGACCAACAGTGTCCAGCAGCGCGCGGCCCAGTAATGGCGGCCCGCTTCCGGATGCGCCGTCTGCCAGTGCGCCAGCAAGGCCACCAGTGACTGCGGGCGATCCAGCATCAGCTCGTCGGGTCCTGGCGAGCCGACGCGACCGTCCAGTCCCGGCAGGGCGCTGCGCACCCGCAGCAGCAGGTCGTTCAGCGCCTCGTCATCCGCCCATTGGGTTTCAGCGTTCCGGAGCATAGGGCGCGACGGGATTTTTCAGGGTGCCGGCGAATTTCAGCGCACCGGCCGGATCGGTCAGGTCGAGCATCTGCCGGTTGTTGCCCAGTTGCAGACGGTTCAGGCAGGAGCGGGCGAATTCCTCGGTGAACAGGTCGTAGCGGACGAACTTGTCGCGCAGCTGCGGCTGGCTCGCTTGGTAGTCGGCGATGCAGTCGGCCACCTGTTGCCAGAAGCGCTGCTCCGGCAGGCCGACCTGCTCATCGAGAATCTGACTGAGGTAGCGAAAGAAGCCGTCGAACACGTCGGTGAAGATAGACAGCACCTTGAGCTCGTCCGGCACCGATACCGCCAGGCGACCCACAGCCTCGGGAATCTGCGCCTCACCATCGAGAATCACCGCTTCCTCGCCGATGTCCTTCATCAGAACGCGCACCGGCAGGTGATCTTCCAGCACCAGAATCAGGTTCTCGCCATGTGGCATGAACACCAGGTCGTGGGCATAAAAGCAGTGCAGCAGCGGCCTCAGGTACGCATTGAGGTAAAGGCGCAGCCAGCGGTCGGCGGTAAGCCCCGAGGCGCTGATCAGCGTCGGCAGCAGGGCGCGCTCGTCGCCGTCGCTGTGCAGCAGCGCGGCCATGGTCATCAGCCGCTGGCCGGGTTCGATGTGGCCCAGCGGGCTCTCGCGCCACAGCGCTGAAAGCATCTTGCGGTAGGGGCTGCTGGCCGGCAGCGCCTGCTCGTAGTAAGGGTTGCGATAGCCGATCGCTGCCACTTCGCGCAGCAACTGGAAGCCGCAGTCGCGCAGCACGGGGTCGCTGGCCACGCGCTTGGCGAGGTAGGCGTTGATCGCCGGGGTCGCCTGCATGTAGTAGGGCGACAGCCCGCGCATGAAGCCCATGTTGAGGATCGAGAGCGCGGTCTTCACGTAGCGCCGCTGCGGCTGGCTCTGGTTGAAGAAGGTGCGGATCGACTGCTGCGCCAGGTAGCGGTCATTGCTCAGACCGAGATGGACGATGTGCCGGTTGGCGATCTCCGCGGCGAAGCCGATGGCCAGGATGTTGTGCCACTGCCAGGGGTGCGCGGGCATCAGCAGGTAGTCGTCGGGGTTGAGCTGCAGCGCCCGCAGCTGGTTATGAAACACGTCGAGCTGACCACCCAGCTCCTCGCGCAGCAGGGTCGGCTGGTCGAGCCCGTCGATGGCGCTGTAGCTGGCGCGGCTGCGGTGCACGGCAAGCCAGACCAGGCGCACCGGGCTCGCCGCTTCCGGCGCGTAGGCGCGGTAATCCTGGGCGTCGAAGCCCATCCGCCCGTTGTTGGCTACGAAGCCCGGGTGGCCTTCGCGGATCCCGGTCTCGATCTGCTGGAAGTCCGCCAGGGCCAGCTGGGCGGCGCTCAGCGGGCTGTTGGCGAGCTTGTAGGCGCTGCCGAACAGGGTGCTGCTGATCTCGTCGAGATAGACCGGCAGGTTGTTTTCCGAGATGCCCAGGGTGTCGGCGAACTCGATGATGAAGCTCAGCGCGTCCAGTGGTTGTTGCACGCCATCGCTGAGTTTCTCGATGGAGTCGGTAACAATGGACCAGTGATCCAGCGCCAGTCGTCGCGCCTTGAAGCGGTACTCGGTCGAGCTGTCCGGCACTGCGACGCGGTAGTGGCTGTCACCCAGCGGCTCGGGGCTGAATAGCCTTTCGTGGCTGAACTCGGCCAGGGCTTTCTTCAGCAGCAGGCGATTGGCGCGGGCCCAATGTTCGGCCTGCAGGTGTTCGGTGGCCAGGTCGGCAGGGACCGTTGGTAGTTGCACGAGCTGATTCATTGCGGATTCTCCTGAAGGGTGGCGAGGAACTGCGCGCGGGTGCAGAACGCCAGGCAGGCGTCTTTTTCCGGCAGGTGCAGCAGGCGCTGGTAGACGAAGCCGACGCGCTGGTTCAAGGCATGCACCTTGGCGTTGCGCGCGTCGGGCTCGACGACGATGCGCCGCGCGAACGGGTCGGCGAATTGATAGGCGAGAATGCTGCGCATCACTTCCAGGCTGAAGCCGTGCACCGGGCGCTCGCAGGGGGCGAGCAGCAGGTGCATGCCGCGGTCACCGGGGCGCACCTGGTAGTGGTCGGCGAGGCGGTCGTGGGCCGGGTGATAGCCCTCGAACAGGAACGCCGGCTCGCCGTTGCACATGCCGAGGGCAATGTCGCGATGGCTGCTGCGCTGGATTTCGTCGACGTAATTGGTCAACTGAGCCAAGCTCAAATGGCCCATGGCCCAGAAGCGCGCGTAGTCGCGGCGCAGCCAGTCATGCAGTAACGGCAAATGTTCTGGCTGCACGGTTTCAAAGTGCATGGCGCCAAGCGCGCAGTAGCGAACGAAGCGCGGACCATCCGCGCGGGAAAGAGCGGTATTCATGATTTGGCTCCACAGAGGGGCGCACGCGTCGCTGCTGAAACCAGCAGCCAGCGCAGCACGCAGGCGGTGAGAACGAGGCCGAGGGCGGAAAGGAAGAACGGCGCGGCGAGGCCGGCATCGCGCACCACCAATCCGGCGAGCCACGAAGCGGCGAGCACGCCGAGGTTCTGGAAGATGTTGATCAGGCTGTAGTCGCGGCCGTAATGCTCCGGCCGGCTAAGAGCGAACAGTCGCGCATCCAGCGCGACGGTGAGCTGGTACAGCGCCCAGCCGAACAGCACACGTCCGGCGAGCACCGTCGGCATCTGCTCGATGCCCTGCAACGCCAGCCCGGCGGCCCCCAGCAGCAGCCAGGCGGTCAGGTGCTGCCCTGCGTGGTAGTGCAGGGCCAGGGCTAGCAGCGCCAGCATGCCGGGAATGGCATAGACCAGACCGGTGATCCAGCTGGCCTGAGGCCCACCGAGCTGCTCCCAGTACAGCGTGAAGAACGGCCGCGCCAGGTAGATGCAGAAGTAGAACGCCAGCATCAGCAGGCACAGTCGGGCAATGGCCAGATGTTCTTCCCGTGGCCTCGGTGGTGTGCTTGCATCGACCCGGGTGGGCTGCGGCGCATGGCGCAACAGCAGCAGGCTGACGGCCATCTGCACGAAGTCCATCAGGCCCATCAGCACGAACATCCGCGCCGGACTGAGGTAGTGCAGCACCCCGCCGCCCAGCGTCGCGCCGGCAATTGCGCCCAGGTGCACGACTACCGAGAGCAGGCCGATGGTGCGTACCTGCTGGTCGGCGCCCACCAGGCCCATCACGTAGGGATACATCAGCAGGTAACTGGCCTTGAAGGCGATCATCGTCAGCGATACCGGCCAGAACAGCCATTGCTGCTCGATCGTTGCGCAGGCCAGTGCCAGCAGTCCGGCCATCAGCTGGCCGAAGATCAGCAGCCGCAGCGGATGTGCATGCCTGGACAGGCGTACCCACAGCGGCAGGGCGAGCATCGCCACCAGGCAAACCGCGGCAAGGTACAGCCCGACCTGCTCGCTGCGCAGTTCGCCGAAGCGCTCGGCGAAGTACTGCGGGTAGAACGGCATCAGCAGGCTATCGCCGAGCACTGCCAGCAGCGTCATGCCGATCAGCGCACGTCGCAGCGTCATCGCGCCGCCACCGCGCCCTGCGGTGCCAGCGATTGCGGCAGGCTGAACTGCTGGAAGGCGATCTTCGTTTCCACCGCGTAGTGCTCGTGCCCGCAAATCTCGCGCAGGATGCAGGCGTTGCGGTAGCAGCCCATGCCGAGATCCGGCGTGACCAGGCCATGATCGACCAGTCCGGCGTTCTGTACGAAGACCTCGCCGCCGTTGCGGTCGATGCTGTAGTTACGCGCCACGGCGAAGCGTTCCGGTGCCTGCCAGGCGATACGTTCGGCGATCGGCTGGATAAATCGCGGCAGGCGGTACTGATACCCGCTGGCCATCACCAGTGCATCGCAGCGGTGGCGATAGCTCTGCTCCAGCTCATGCTGGAAGAACTCCAGCTCCAGCGTGCCATCGCCCAGGCGCTGGCAGCGACGCAGCTCGGCATTGGTCAGCAGCTGGGTCGGTACCTCGCCCTTGAGGCTCTGGTTGTACAGCTCGTCGTAGATGGCGTTGATCAGCGTGGCGTTGATGCCCTTGTACAGGCCCTTCTGGCTGTCGATGAGCTTTTCCCGGGTGCTGCGCGGCAGGCTGTGGAAGTAGTCGATGTACTCCGGGCTGGTCATTTCCAGCGTCAGCTTGGTGTATTCCAGCGGGAAGAAGCGCGGCGCGCGGGTGATCCAGTTCAGCTGATAGTCGTGGCGGTCGATTTCCTGCAGCAGGTCGTAGTAGATCTCTGCCGCGCTCTGGCCGCTGCCGACCACGGTGATCGAGCGCTTGCCCTGCAGGCGCGGCTTGTCCTGCAGGTAGTTGCCGCTGTGGCTGACGTGCTCGGCCAGTGCCTCGCAACAGGTCGGCAGATAGGGCGTGGTGCCGGTGCCGAGCACCAGGCGGCGGGTGAGGAACTCGAAACCCTCGCCGCTGCGCGCATGCACCCCGCGCACGCGGTAGCAGCGACGCTCGTCGAGGTAGTCGACGTGCTGGACGAAATGCCCGAAGCGCAGGCTGTCGAGCTGCTCCACCACCCACTGGCAGTACTGGTTGTATTCGCGGCGCATCAGGAAGAAGTCTTCCTTGATGTAGAAGGCGTACAGCCGCCCGATCTGCTTGGCGTAGTTGAGAAAGCTGAAACGGCTGGTGGGGTCGGCCAGGGTCACCAGATCGGCCATGAACGGCGTCTGCAGGGTGGCGCTGTCGAGCATCATGCCGGGATGCCAGTTGAAGCCCTCGGCGCGGTCGAGGAACAGGCAGTCGAGTCCGTCGATGGGCTCTGCCAGGCAGGCCAGGCCAAGGTTGAACGGGCCGATGCCGATGCCTATGAAGTCGTAGATCTTGTTCATGAGCGATCTCCTACTGGTTGACGGTCGTCGAGCAGGCGGGCGCCGTGGTCACGAATCAGCTCGACGATGGCGCGCAGGTCGTCCAGCGTGGTTTCCGGGTTGAGCAGGGTGAACTTGAGGTACTGCCGACCCTTGACCACGGTGGCGGCAATGACCGCCGCGCCGGAGCGGAAGATCGCCTTGCGGATCTCGCGGTTGATCTCGTCCAGGCGCTCGTCCGCCACGCCTGCGGCGACGAAGCGGAACACCAGCGTGCTCAGGCGCGGGGCGAAGACTTCGAAGGCCGGGTCGTCGGCGAGCAGGCGATGGGTGTCGGCGGCGCGATCGATGACCTCCTCGAACATCGCGCCGAGATGCTCGGCACCGAGGATGCGCAGGGTCAGCCAGAGCTTCAGCGCGTCGAAGCGGCGGGTGGTCTGGATGCTTTTGTTGACCAGGTTCGGCGTGCCCTCGCGGGTCTGGCTGCGCGGGTTGAGGTAGTCGGCGTGGTGGGTGATGTAGCTCAGGTGCTGACGCTGGCGAACGAAGAAGCCGCTGCAGCTGACCGGCTGGAAGAACGACTTGTGGTAGTCCACGGTGACCGAGTCGGCGTGTTCGATGCCGGCTAGCCAGTGGCGGTAGCGCGGCGCGACCAGCAGGCCGCCGCCATAGGCCGCATCGACGTGCAACCAGAGGCCGTAGTGCTGGCACAGCGCGGCGATCTCCGGCAGCGGGTCGATGCTGCCGAAGTCGGTGGTGCCGGCGGTGGCGACTACGGCCATGGGCAGCTCGCCCAGGCGCTGACAGTCCGCCAGCGCCTGGGCCAGCGCCGGCACGCTCATGCACTGGGCGCTGTCGGTTTCGATGCTGCGCACGGCGTCGTAGCCCAGCCCCAGCAGCGCGGCGGATTTCTGCACGCTGAAGTGGCTGGCACGGGAGGCGAAGATGCGCAGTCGGCCCGCGTCCGGCGGTAGCCCGTGCTGGAGGTTGCCGCCGTGGCCGGACAAACGGTTGCAGACGTGCTCACGGGCCAGCAGCAGCCCCATCAGATTGGACTGGGTGCCGCCGCTGGTGAAGACGCCGTCGGCCTGACTGCCGAGGCCGATGCGCGCGCAGGTCCAGTCGATCAGGCGTTGTTCGATCAGCGTGCCGCCGGCGCTCTGGTCCCAGGTGTCGAGCGAGGAATTGAGCGATGACACCAGCACTTCGGCGAGCAGCGCCGGCAGCACCACCGGGCAGTTGAGATGGGCGACGTAGCGCGGATGGTGGAAATACACCGCGTCGCGCAGATAGAGCTGATCCAGCTCGCGCAGCGCGGCACCGGCGTCGCCCAGCGGGCGCTCGAGATCGACGCGTTCGAAGTCGGCGGCCAGCTCCTGCGGAAGGATGCCGCTGAACGGCTGCTGCTGACGCTGCAGGCACTGCTGCACCAGGTTCAGACCCTGCTGCAGGAGCCGGCGGTAGTCATCATGATTGCTGCGGGTGAACAGCCCGTTGCTGGCGGGGCCGGGGGCGAAGGGCACTACGGTACTGGACGGGGTCATGCACATTCCTCGGGCCGAGCGCGGCCGCGACCCGGAGCGGGCCGTTTTCGCGGCGTCGGTGGTTTCTTGTCTGGCGGCGTGGCCGCACGAAAGCATCTGCGAGGATGCCGTTTAATCGAGAATTACTCTCAATTGCGCAAGGGCACAGGCAAGACGAATCAGCGCGGAAAAACCATTACGGGGTCGAAGAAAAAAAATTACGGGCGCTCCAGCCGCTGGCGCGCCTTGGCCAGCTGAGCGATCACGGTGTTCACCGAAATGCCCAGACGCTCGGCGATCTCCGCCTGGCTGAGCCCTTCCAGCCGCGCCAGTTCGAACACCTGGCGACAGCGTGGCGGCAAGTCGTCGAGCTGGCGTAGGACGCATCGCAGCGCACACTGGTGTTCCACCAGCCCGCAGGGGTCGGCCTGCACGGCCTCGATCAGTTCCAGCGGTGCCTCGTCGCCGGCACCGACAAGCGCGCGATGGCGCAGGGCATCACGCAAGAGATTGGTGGCGATGCGAAAGAGATAGGCCTTGGGGTTGGCGAGGCTCTGCTCGGGCATGACCTGCGCCAGTTTCAGCCAGGCATCCTGGGCCAGGTCCTCGGCCAGTGCTCGGCAGCCGCCGAGGCGAGTCAGATGGGCTACCAGCCGTTGGCGGTGATGGACATAGCATTGCAGACAGGCATCGGGAATCTTGTTGTTGTCGCGCATGGGTGCGTGCCACCGGAAGGGGGCACGAACCTAACTCAGATGCGAACGCTTCGCAATTGCAGGCGCTTTGCCGCTATCGATGCCGATCAGCCGTCCAGCGGCAGCTGCAGATTGACCGGCCGGCCATTCAGCTGCAGACGGCACTGCGCTGCCGGCTGCGGTCGCGCATAGTGGAAGCCTTGCAGGCTGGGGCAGCCGTTGAGGCGCAGGAAGGCCGCCTGACGCTCGTTCTCCACCCCTTCGGCCACCACATGCAGCCCAAGGTGGCTGGCCATGGTGAGGATGCCCCGCACCAGGGCTACCGATTGCTCGCTGTCCGGCAGCCCGCTGACGAATTCACGGTCGATCTTGATACCGTCGAAGCGGAAGCGCTGCAGGTACGTCAGCGAGGCATAGCCGGTGCCGAAGTCATCGAGCAGCAGTGGCAAACCGGCGGCCTTGAGACGGCCGAGGGTCTGCTGCACATGTTCGTCGGCCTCCAGCAGCGCGCTTTCGGTGATCTCCAGCTCCAGCATGTCGGGCGACGCACCCTCTTCGGCGAGGATCGCCAGCAGGCTGCCCGCCAGATCGGCCTGGCGGAAGTCCAGCGGCGACAGGTTGATCGCGATGCGTAGCGGATGGCCCATGGCGTGCCAGCGGCAGGCCTGGCGGCAGGCCTCTCGGACCACCCAGCGGGTCGCCTCGATGATCATGCCGCTCTCTTCCAGCACCGGGATGAACTCTCCGGGCGGTACCAGTCCGCGCTCCGGCGAATTCCAGCGCAGCAGCGCCTCCATGACTTCGGGCTCGCCCTGGGCATTGACCTGGGCCTGGTAATGCAGCACGAACTCGTCCCGGTCCAGCGCCCGGCGCAGAGCCTGCTCGAGGGCGCGGCGGCCGGCGGCGGCATCGCTGAGCGCTTCGTTGTAGATCACCGTGCAGTTGCGCCCGGCGTCCTTGGCCGCATACAGGGCCAGGTCCACCTGCTTGAGCAGATCGGTGGCGCTGTGCCGTCCGTCGCTGACGGCGACGCCGATGCTGGGGCTGACGAAACACTCGTACTGGCCGATGCGTACGGGCAACTGAAAACCTTCGATGATGCGTCGGGCCAGCTGCTCGGCTGCGGCGACGTCGTCACTGTCCAGCAGCAGCATGAATTCGTCGCCGCCGGTACGCGATAGCAGCGAATGTTCGGGCATCAGCTGGCCGAGGCGATCGCCGATCTGTATCAGCAGCTTGTCGCCGATCTCGTGACCCAGGCTGTCGTTGATGCGTTTGAAGTGGTCCAGATCCAGATAGAGCAGGCTCAGAGGCAGGCGCGCAGCCAGCAACTGGTCAAGGCGCTGCATCAGGTAGTTGCGATTGGCCAGTTGGGTCAGCGGATCGAAGTGGGCGAGAAAGCGCAGGCGCTGTTCGGCGCGCATCCGATCGCTGATATCGCGCAGCAGCACGAGAAAATGCTGCTCGCCGTAGCGATGAAAGGGCGTACAGCTGACCTCTAGTGGCACGTCCCGGCCGTTGCGCCGCCCGGTCAATTCCAGCGTCGTGTTCGGCGGCGTGCTGCGCAGGCGTGCCGTGGCGTCGCTCTCGGCCAGGCGCTCGCCGGGCAACGTGCCGCGCAGCTCGTCTGGTGAGCAGCCGAACAGGCAGGCGGCGGCCGGGTTGGCCTGCAGCACGCGTAAGTCGTGATCAACCACCAGCATACCGACCGGTGCCGTTTCGATCAGATTGCGCAGCAGATGCTCGCTCTCGCTGAGCGCCAGCTGGCGCTCGTGCAGCTCGCTCATCATGCGGTTGAGGGTGACGGCCAGCCGACTGATTTCATCGCGACCACCGACCGCGAGGGGCCGGGGCTGTTGGTCGATGGCGAACTGGCGGGCCGCTTGATCGATAAGGGCCAGGCGCCGCGTCAGCAGCCGACCGTACAGCCGGTTGAGAATCACGCCAAGCAACAGCAGCAACGTCAGCGTTTGAGCCAGATAGAACCAGGCTTCGCGTTTGGTCTGCGCAAGCATCGGCGCGAAGTCGTATTCCACCAACAGCGCTTCACGCAACGGCGTGCCATCCTGGGCGACTCGATCCAGTGGATAGACTGCCAGTTGTGTGGGCCCTTCACCGATCCAGCCTGCGCGTCCGCTACCGACATACGACTTCAGCTCTGCAGCGCTGATCAGCTGAAGCTGTTCGGCCATCAGGCCCAGGCGAGTGGCCGCGATCATCTGCAGGTCATGATCGACCACCATGGCCCAGCGCACGCCATTCAGACTCGCCAGGTCCGCCAGCTCGGTTTCCAGCTCGGCATCGCGGTCCAGACGGCGGTGGTCGCTCAGGCTGCTCTGCAGGAGCGCGAGGTGCTGATGGGTGTGGCTGCGCCAGCCAGCCAGCGTTTCCTCGATGCGCGTCGGCAGGTGCCATACGGTCAGCAGGACGGTGAACAACAACCCGAATAGTCCGAGCAGTAGCGGCAGCGACCTGCGCAACGACAGTCTGGTCAGCATCCGAGCACCTCGCAGCCGGGCAGCAGCCCGTAGTGGCGTGTTCCGTTGAGCAGGTGTTTTTCCGTCATGTACTGGCTCATCCGCTCAATGCTCTGCGTCAGCTGACCGCCGTCGAACCAGTCGCGATTGACGCTGCCGTCGCCCATCAAGAGCCCACCTAAGGTGACCTCCAGTGTCTCGGCCGTCAGGCCCAGACGGGCGTGAAGACGTGGGTCGGTTGCGGATCGGTTTTCCCGCCAGGCGTGAAGTGCGTCGAACCACAGCGCTCGGAGGCGCTGGCGTTGCTCTGGGTTTACCTTGTGTCGATCGACCACCAGCACATCGACGATCTCGCCCGGTAACTGTCGGCTGTCGAAGATGCGGCGTGCGCCTTGTGCCTCCAGAAGCGGGCCTTCCGAGGCGAAGGTGATCACCGCATCCACCGTTCCGGCACCGAAGGCCTCGACCTGCTCGTGAATAGGCAGGCTGACGACGTGCAGTTCGCTGATGTCCAGCTGAGCCTGGTCCAGTACGCGCGATAGCAGGTACGCGCCCAGTGCCGTGTTCTCCACGCCGATCCGACGGCCTGCAAGCTCCGTAATACTGGTCACTGGTGCGCGCGCGAACAGCGCATCGGCGCCGACGGAGACATTGGTGATCAGGATTATTTCCAGATCGAGATCGGTCGCGCTGCCCTGTAGTGCAAGGGTTTCGTCGAGCGTCAAAAGGGCCGCGTCCAGCATGCCGTTGCGAAAACCGCGTAGCACGCCGGTGGCATTTGGATATTCCACCAGGCGAATACCGCTGGGTGCCGTCCAGCCGAGATCATCCGCCAGGTAGAGCGGGGCATAACCCAGCCAACGATTGCCGCCCACCCGAAGCGCTTCCGGGTCAGGCTGGCAGCCAAGCAAGGCAACGAACAGCAGCGCAAGGGTAAGAGCCCGGATCATGTGATCGCTCCGCGATATCTGTTTGCCACCATAGCGAAACCGTACGGTCACGGGAATCCCTGCTAAAGCAGTGGATATTATTTATTTCGTCTTGCTCTTAGCGATGACATGCCCTCAAGGGCTTGCAAATACTGGCTTTTTGCCTCTTTTAGGGCGGGGCCTCACTGCGGTTTGGTGTTACGTTTGAGCCTGCAGCGCGTTGAATTCCCTTGCCGTAACGTGTCTGGCTGGCCAGGCAGGGCGTCTGGTAGCTTCGAAAACAAGAACTTCGCGTAGGAAGAGACGGAGTGAACGATTGAATCGCAAGGCAGGATTACTGGCTGCTCTCGTACTGACGCTCGCGTTGCTGCCGATGTGGGCCTTCGTGCTTGACCAAATCAAACACGAGCGTGCCTTGACCGAGGAGGCGGCGCGTCATGATGCGATGAACCTGGCGACGGCGTTCGAGGCGCACGTACGAAGCACGATTAGGCTGATGGATATCGTGCTGCTGGACATGCGCGAGGACGTACTTGAGCACGCTGACTTTCGAAGTCACCTGAACGAGGAGTTGAAGGCTTACGGCAGCTTCGTCACCCAGCTCGCAGTGATAGACAAGGATGGGCGGTTGGTTTTCTCCAACCTCGACGCGTCTATCCACCCTGTGGACCTGAGCGATCGGGAGCATTTCCGCGTACACCGTGACAACCCCGGGGAGGATCGCCTCTTCATCAGCAAGCCCGTATTGGGCAAGGTGTCGAAGCAGTGGACCATCCAGTTCACCCGACCGATCCACCAGGACGGTGAGTTCGCCGGCGTGTTGGTTCTTTCGGTGCCGATGAGCTTTTTTGCCGACTATTACCAGCAGATCGACGTCGGCCCCAATGGCAGTATCGCGTTGCTCGGCACTGATCGCAGTTTGCGCGCCATTGCCTCTGGGACGCCAATCGCCGGGCGCTACGGGCGGTTCAAGATGCCCGAGGACAAGCCCTATTTCGACCCGAGCGCCCCCGCGCGGGGGTACTACGAAGGTGTCAGCGCTATTGATGGTGAGTATCGCCTGGGGGCCTATCGGCGCTTGATCTCTGACGGGGTTGTGGTGGTTGTGCTGCTGTCGCCCAAGGATTTCATGGCGGCCTACCACGCGCGCCGAGAGCTGCTGATCGCTTCGGCTGGCATCATCTCGCTGCTGCTTTCTGCTGTAGCGGTCTTGGTATTCGTGCTGACCAGCAGGTACTTCCAGAGCACGGCCATGCTCCGTCAGGCTCACGATCAGTTGGCTCAGCTAGCCAGTACTGATGTGCTGACCGGCGTGAGTAATCGGCGCTCGTTCCTCAGTAGCCTGGAGGCCGAGCTTGCGCGGGCGCGCCGTCACGGGGGCAGCCTGAGTGTGCTGATGCTCGATATCGATCATTTCAAGCGCGTCAACGACTCGCACGGCCATCCGATAGGCGATGCAGTGCTCAAACAGTTTGCGGCCACCTGCGCCGGTATGCTGCGGGCGCACGACCTGTTCGGTCGGCTTGGCGGCGAGGAGTTCGCCGTCGCTTTGCCCCATACAGACGCCGAGGGCGCACGTACCGTCGCAGAGAAGATCCGTTCTGCCGTCGCTCACGCGCCTATTGCAACTGTCGCTGGTGACATCGCCATTACGGTCAGTATCGGGGTGGCTCAAGCCGATGCGAGGAAGGGCGATGTGGATCACCTGATTGCCCAAGCGGACAAGGCGCTTTACGAGGCCAAGCATGGCGGCAGGAATCAGGTGCACGCCGATCGCTCATCCGCGTATCCGGCCTAATTGGGCGGCTGCGCGGGTTTCGCAGCCAGCGGATGGCTGACCGAAACATAAATCGCAGGCAATAAAAAGCCGGCTTGTGGCCGGCTTTCATGGGGTGGCGTTGGCTTATTTTTGGTAAGCCGCAACCGCCTTGGTGATTGCTGCGCGGGCTTCGTCGGCGTTGCCCCAGCCCTCGACCTTGACCCACTTGCCCTTCTCGAGATCCTTGTAGTTCTCGAAGAAGTGCTTGATCTGCTCGATCAGCAGCGGAGGCAGGTCGGTGTATTCCTTAACGTCCACATACAGCTGGGAGAGCTTGTCGTGCGGGACGGCGATCAGCTTGGCGTCGCCGCCGGCTTCGTCGGTCATGTTCAGCACGCCAACCGGACGGCAGCGGATGACCGATCCCGGGGCAACCGGATATGGGGTCACGACCAGCACGTCGAGGGGGTCGCCGTCATCGGCCAGAGTGTGCGGGATGAAACCGTAGTTGGCCGGGTAGAACATCGGGGTGGCCATGAAGCGATCTACGAACAGGCAGTCGGTGTCGTGATCGATTTCGTACTTGATCGGCGCATGGTTGGCCGGGATCTCGATGGCGACGTAGATGTCGTTCGGCAGGTCTTTGCCAGCCGGGACTTTGCTGTAGCTCATGAACGATGGGCTCCTGATCGGCCAGCGCGGCCTGGGGGCGGAAAAAAGTGGGCGCGATTATAGGCGCAATGTCGCGCGCAATGCACGCCGGGGTTCGACGTGCACAACCTACGCAGGTTCCCGGTACGCCGGATGTTCGGCCTGCAGGCGTTGCAGTCGGGCCAGCGGGTCCTGCCGGTAGAACTCGGCGAGTTGCGCGTAGACCTCCGGGAAAACCTGGTGCAGCACATCCGGCGCGCTGAAGAAGTACTCGCTGGTGACGGCGAAGAACTCGGCGGGGTTCTCGGCGGCGTACGGATCAATCGGCGTTTCGGCATCGGGGTTGGCGTCGAGCATGCGGTCGAGCTGGTCGTAGGCGCTCTGCATGGCGCTGGCCCAGGCATCGATGCGCATCTGCCGGTGCAGCGGCGGCAGGCCGTTGGCGTCGCCGTTGAGCATGTCCAGCTTGTGCGCCAATTCGTGGATCACCAGGTTGTAGGCCTCCCAGCCGCCGCTCTCCTGCACGCCGGGCCAGGCGAGAATTACCGGGCCCTGCAGCCAGGCTTCGCCGCTGTGCTCGGCGTCCCATTCATGCTCGACGCCGGCCGCATCACGGTGCTTCTGCGGGCTGAGGAAGTCATCGGGATAGATCACGATCTCGTGAAAGCCGCGATACCAGCCAAGCTCGGCCAGGTGCAGCAGCGGCAACTGCGCCTGTAGCGCCAGGCGCAGGCGGTCCTGGGGTTGCAGCTCGACTCCTGCCAGAGGCGTCAGGCGCTTTTCATGCAGGAACAGCACAGCGCGCTCACGCATGCGGTTCAACTCGTCCTCGCTCAGGCCATCGAGTATCGGCAGGCTGTCGAGCACCTGCTGCCATAGCTCTGGAGCAACCGGATTGCGGGCAAGGATGCGTTTGCGCTGCCAGGCGCGGATGGACCACATGGGCGGAGGCTCCAGCTAGGTGGGCGCTCACATTAAGCGTGGCCGTCCCGTGCGGCAAGCTGGGTACCATCTGGCCGGAGCGCAGTGGCAACGCAGCTGCGAGCCGGAATCTTGCGCAATGGTCGAGTGCTGCTAAGTTGAGCTGCTGATCAGGTCCGCCACGGTGGGGGGGCTGCCGTGTTGCCACTACGCACGAACGAGGAACAGGTCATGACAGAACAAACCGGATGCAAGGGGCTTTCACTGATCAATCCGCCCGGCCTCTATGACCCAACATCCAACGGCTATTCCCACGTTGCGGTGCTGCCGGCGGGGGTGCGGATGGCGTTCATCGCCGGGCAGGGTGGTGAGGCGGTTGATGGCCAGCTGTCAGTCGATTTTCGCCAACAGGTGCGCCAGGCGCTGCGCAACCTGTGCATCGCCATCGAGGGCGCAGGCGGGACGCCGGCGCAGATCGCCAAGCTCGGCGTGCTGATCGTCGACCACAGTGAAACTCGCCTGCACATTTTTGGCGACGAGCTGGAACGTGCGCTGGGGCCGGGACCGAAGCCTGCTTGTACGCTGACTCCGGTGCCGCGCCTGGCGTTGGACGGCATGCTCTTCGAAGTCGAGGCGGTGGTGTTGTTGGCAGAGGGTTAGCTGAGTACCGCCGGTCGGCGCGTCATGGGACTGTCAAGCGTGGTGGGTACATCAGGAGCACTACCCACTCGCAAGGAGACCCCGTCATGACCGCACCGGATCAGAAACGCCGCCAACTGCTGCAGGGCATCGGCGCCGGCCTCGCCCTGCCGGCATTGGGCGTTGCGCCCGCTATCATCGCCGCGCCGCGCGAGCGTCCGCAGATGCTCGACGGCGTGCAGTCCGGTGACGTGGCGGGCGACCGCGCGCTGATCTGGAGCCGCTGCGACCGGCCCGGCCGACTGATCGTCGAGTGGGATACGCGCAGCCGTTTCGGCAATCCACGGCGCATGGCCTCGTTGATCACCGACGCTAGCCAGGACTTCACTGCCCGTGTCGATCTGCGCGGGCTTCCGGCGGATCAGTCGATCTTCTACCGCGCGCGTTTCGAGGATGCCCGCAGCGGCATGCTCAGCGAGCCCTGGTTCGGCCATCTGCGCAGCGCACCAACGCGCCCGCGCGACATTCGCTTCGTCTGGGGCGGTGACACCTGCGGCCAGGGTTACGGCATCAACCCGGACTTCGGCGGCATGCGCATCTACGAAAGCATGCGCATGCGCCGGCCGGACTTTTTCCTGCACAGCGGCGACGTGATCTACGCCGACGGGCCGATCCCCGCCGAGGTAACCGCTGAGGACGGCAGCATCTGGCGCAACCTGGTTACCGAAGAGAAGAGCAAGGTTGCCGAGACGCTGCACGAGTTTCGCGGCAACTACCGCTACAACCTGCTGGACGAGAACCTGCGGGCCTTCAACGCCGAGGTGCCGCAGATCTGGCAGTGGGACGATCACGAGGTGACGAACAACTGGTCGCCGAGCAAGGAGCTGGACGACCGTTACCAGCAGGTGCGTGACATCGACACCCTGGTGCAGCGCGCACGTCAGGCCTATCTCGAATACGCGCCGATGCGCATGGCCCGCGGCGACACCGAGGGGCGCATCTACCGCAAGGTCAGCTATGGGCCGCTGCTGGATGTGTTCGTGCTGGACATGCGCAGCTATCGCGGGCCGAACACCCACAACCTGCAAGCGGAGCAGGGCGCCGACACGGCGTTTCTCGGCCGCGAGCAGCTGCGCTGGCTCAAGCGCGAGCTGCGGGCCTCGCGCGCAACCTGGAAGGTCATCGCCGCCGACATGCCCATCGGCCTGCACGTACCGGACGGTCCGCGCTGGGAGGCGATCGCCAACGGCCATGACGGCGAAGCGCTTGGCCGCGAGCTGGAGATTGCCGAGCTGCTGACCTTCATCCAGCGCGCGCGGGTGCGCAATACCGTCTGGCTGACCGCCGATGTGCACTATTGCGCGGCGCATCACTACCACCCGAATCGGGCGGCCTATCAGCAGTTCGAGCCGTTCTGGGAGTTCGTCGCCGGGCCACTGAACGCCGGCAGCTTCGGACCGAATCCGCTGGATGGCACCTTCGGCCCAGAGGTGGTGTTCCAGAAGGCGCCGCCGACCGCGAACAGCTCGCCGCGGGCAGGCTTCCAGTTCTTCGGCGAGGTGGAGATCGACGCGCAGACCGCTGCGTTGCAGGTCAGCCTGCGCGACATCGACGGCACGGTGGTCTACAGCCAGACGCTTGAGCCCTGGCAGCAGGCCTGAACCGGCTCAGCCGAGCAGGAAGTTGCCGGCGCGAGGCTCGCCTTCGAGCGCCGGTACTTCTGCTTCGTCCTTGAGCTGTACGCCGGAGAGCTGCCGGCGGCTGGCTTCACGCATCAGATAGAGCAGGCGGTGCGCGGCGAGGTTGTAGCTCAGGCCTTCTGGGCGAATGTTGGAAATGCAGTTGCGCTGCGCATCGTGCCGGCCGACCTGCGGCGCCCAGGTGAAGTACAGGCCCAGGCTGTCCGGCGAGCTGAGCCCTGGGCGTTCGCCGAGCAGAATGACCACCATGCGCGCCTTGAGGCGCTGGCCGATTTCGTCGGCAATCGCCACGCGGCCCTGTTCGACCAGGGTGATCGGCCCGAGCGACCGGCCTTCGGCCTGACAGTGCTCGGCGATCTTCAAGGCCATCGGTGCGGCGTGGCGTTGTACGGCCAGGGCGGAGAGGCCGTCGGCGATCACCAGCGCCAGGTCGCAGCCGTCTCCCGCATGCTCGTCGAGCGTGGTTGCGCTGGCTTCGTCGAGGCGCCGACCGAGGTCGGGACGCTGCAGATAGATCTGTCGGTCTGAAGCGGCGCTGCGCAGGTGCAGGCAGCCAAGTTCATGTTTCTCCAGCTCGGCAGCCAGCGCCTCGCAGTCCAGCGGCAGATGCACGGCGTCGCGCGCCTGGGCGTGGGCGAACTGGAAATCCAGCTGCGCGTCGGTGGGCAGGCTGACACCAGCCCGGCCAAGGGCGATGCGCGCCGGGGTCAGCTGGCGCAGGTGCTGCCACGGATTGTCGGTGGTGGGGGAGCGGTCGTGCATGGCTACCTCGGAGTGTGACGGGCAAGCGAGTGGAAAAGCGCGCAGCGTTTTCCACCTGAGGATGGCGAGCTTACGCGAGCGGCTTCATGCCATTTTCTCCAGCGCCCGGCGGAAGGCTTCGGGCAGCTCGCGGCCGAGCTGCAGGCGATTGCCGTCCTGCCGGAGGATCTGCATCTTCGCCAGCCATTCCTCGAACTCCGGCGCGGGCCGCAGGCCAAGCACCTGGCGCACGTAAAGGGCGTCGTGAAAGGAGGTGGTCTGGTAGTTGAGCATCACATCGTCCGAGCCCGGGATGCCCATAATGAAGTTGATGCCCGCCGTGCCGAGCAGGGTCAGCAGCATATCCATGTCGTCCTGGTCGGCTTCGGCGTGGTTGGTGTAGCAAATGTCGCAACCCATCGGCACGCCGAGCAGCTTGCCGCAGAAGTGGTCCTCCAGCCCGGCGCGGATGATCTGCTTGCCGTTGTAGAGGTATTCCGGGCCGATAAAGCCGACCACGGTGTTCACCAGCAGCGGCTTGTAGCGGCGTGCGACGGCGTAGGCGCGGGCTTCGCAGGTCTGCTGGTCGACGCCGTGGTGGGCGTTGGCCGAGAGCGCGCTGCCCTGGCCGGTCTCGAAATACATGAGGTTGTCGCCGAGGGTGCCACGCTTCTGCGACAGACCGGCCTCGTAGCCTTCCTGCAGCGTCGCCAGGCTGATGCCGAAGCTGGCATTGGCCGCCTCGGTGCCGGCGATGGACTGGAACACCAGATCCAGCGGCGCGCCGCGATTGATCGCCTCGATGGAGGTGGTGACGTGGGTGAGGATGCAGGCCTGGGTCGGGATGTCGTAGCGGCTGATCACTGCGTCGAGCATCTTCAGCAGCTCGCAGATGCCGGCGGTGCTGTCGGTGGCCGGGTTGATGCCGATCACGGCGTCGCCGTTGCCGTAGAGCAGGCCGTCGAGAATGCTCGCGGCGATGCCGGCGCCGTCGTCGGTGGGATGGTTCGGCTGCAGCCGGGTGGACATGCGTCCGGCCAGACCGATGCTGTTGCGAAAGCGGGTGACGACGCGGACCTTCTGCGCGACGAGGATCAGGTCCTGCACGCGCATGATCTTCGACACCGCGGCGACCATCTCCGGCGTCAGGCCGTGTGCCAGAGCCTTTAGCGACGACTCGTCCGCCTCCTCGCCGAGCAGCCAGTTGCGAAAATCGCCCACGGTCAGATGGCTGACCGGGGCGAAGGCAGCGGCGTCATGGCTGTCGATGATCAGCCGAGTGACTTCATCGCTTTCGTAGGGAATCAGTGCTTCCTCGAGAAAGCGCTTGAGCGGCACCGCGGCCAGGCACATCTGCGCCGCCACGCGTTCGGCGTCGCTGCCCGCCGCGACTCCGGCGAGCTGGTCGCCGGAGCGCGCCGGGCTGGCCTTGGCCATCACCTCGCGCAGATCGTCGAAGCGCCAGGTGGTGCCGCCCACGCTGTGCGAGTACGTCATGCTGCTCTCCCTACTTGAGTGTGGCCTCGGCCTGCTCGATCGCCGCAAATTCCTCTTCCGGCGTGCCGGCCACCAGATGGTGTCGACTGTAGATCGCGAAATAGGCGATGAAGATCCCGTAGATGATCGCGGCGCCGATCACCACCCGCGGATCGACCAGGAAACCCGCGATGACCGCTATGCAGGCCAGCACCAGCGCCACGCCCGAGGTGACGATGCCGCCGGGTGTCTTGTACGGGCGATGTAGGTCTGGCCGGCGCAGGCGCAGGACGATGTGCGAGGCCATCATCAAGACGTAGGAGATGGTCGCGCCGAACACCGCGACGAGGATCAGCAGGTCGCCCTGGCCGGTCAGCGACAGCAGGAAACCGATCACACCGGGAATCACCAGGGCCAGCACCGGCGCCTTGTTCTTGTTGGTCAGCGATAGCTTGCGCGGCAGATAGCCGGCCCGCGACAGCGCGAAGATCTGCCGTGAATAGGCGTAGATGATCGAGAAGAAGCTGGCGATCAGCCCGGCCAGGCCGACCAGATTGACGAAGCCGCTCATCCAGGTGGACGAACCGTACGCCGTGGTCAGTGCTTCCACCAGCGGGTTGCCGGATGCCACCAGGGTGCTGGAGCCGGCGCCGCCTGGGCCGACCAGCAAGATCAGGCCGGCAAAGGCGACCAGTATCAGCATGGCGCCGATCAGCCCGCGTGGCATGTCGCGCTGCGGGTTCTTGGTTTCCTCGGCGGCCAGCGGCACGCCTTCCACAGCGAGGAAGAACCAGATCGCGTAGGGAATCGCCGCCCAGATGCCGACGTAGCCGTAGGGCAGGAAGTTGCTGGCACCGGCAGCGGTGGTCGGCGCGATATCGAGCAGCTTGTCCACCGAGAAGTGCGGCACCATCGCGACGATGAACACGGCCAGCGCCAGGGCGGCGACGGCGGTGATGATGAACATCAGCTTCAGCGCCTCGCCGACGCCGAAGATATGGATGCCGATGAAGACGATGTAGAAGACGAGGTAGATCGCCCAGCCGCCGATGCCGAACAGCGATTCGCAATAGGCGCCGATGAATACGGCGATGGCCGCCGGCGCGATGGCGTATTCGATGAGGATCGCCGTGCCGGTGAGAAAGCCGCCCAGCGGGCCGAACGCGGTGCGGGCAAAACCGTAGCCGCCGCCCGCGGTCGGGACCATCGAGGACAGCTCGGCCAGCGAGAAACACATGCACAGGTACATGGTCGCCATCAGCAACGTGGCGATGAACAGCCCGCCCCAACCACCCTGGGCGAGGCCGAAGTTCCAGCCGGCATAGTCGCCGGAGATGACGTAGGCGACGCCGAGGCCGACCAGCAGCACCCAGCCGGCGGCGCCTTTCTTCAGTTCGCGTTCCTGGAAATAGCTACTGCCAACGGTTTCGAAATCGATTGCATGGTGCGGTGGCGTTGAACGGCTGTGTTCGAGAGCCATGGGGGAATCCTCTTGGATAGGTTGGCAAGTCTCTCCCTAGCAAGCGTCATGCCCCACGCTACAAACGGGTTGTTTGCAGTGATTTGTCAGCCAAGTTCAGCAGGAACGCACCTTTTGCGTGCTCCACAGCACCACGGCGGAGCCCGGCAGGTGTCTTGTTCAAGGCACGGGTGGCGTGTGCCACCCGCGCCGATCCATCAGAAGAAGCCCAGTGGGTTGATGTCGTAGCTGATCAGCAGGTTCTTGGTCTGCTGGTAGCTGTCGAGGATCATCTTGTGGGTTTCGCGACCTACGCCGGACTTCTTGTAACCACCGAACGCGGCATGGGCCGGATAGAGGTGGTAGCAGTTGGTCCACACACGCCCGGCCTTGATCGCCCGGCCCATGCGGTAGGCGCGGTTGATGTCGCGGGTCCAGACGCCGGCGCCGAGGCCGTATTCGGTGTCGTTGGCGATGGCCAGCGCCTCGGCCTCGTCCTTGAAGGTGGTGACGCCGATCACCGGGCCGAAGATTTCCTCCTGGAACACGCGCATCTCGTTGGTGCCCTTGAGCAGGGTCGGTTGGATGTAATAGCCGGTCGCCAGTGAGCCTTCGAGTTTTTCAGCGGCGCCGCCGGTCAGTACCTCCGCACCTTCGCCCTTGGCGATTTCCAGGTAGGACAGGATCTTGTCGAACTGCTGCTGGCTGGCCTGGGCGCCGACCATGGTCTCGGTGTCCAGCGGGTCGCCGCGTTTGATCTGCGCGACCTTTTTCATCACCGCTTCCATGAACGGCGCGTAGATCGACTCCTGCACCAGTGCGCGGGACGGACAGGTGCACACCTCGCCCTGGTTGAAGAAGCCCAGCACCAGGCCTTCGGCGGCTTTCTCGATGAAGGTCGGTTCGGCCTGCATGATGTCTTCGAAGTAGATGTTCGGGCTCTTGCCACCCAGCTCCACGGTGCTCGGGATGATGCTTTCCGCGGCGCGCTTCATGATGTGCGAGCCCACCGGGGTGGAGCCGGTGAAGGCGATCTTGGCGATGCGCTTGCTCGAGGCCAGGGCTTCGCCGGCTTCACGGCCATAGCCCTGTACGACGTTGAGCACGCCCGGGGGCAGCAGGTCGCCGATGACCTCCATCAGTACGCTGATACCCAGTGGGGTCTGCTCGGCCGGCTTGAGCACGATGCAGTTGCCCGCGGCCAGCGCCGGGGCGAGCTTCCAGGCGGCCATCAGGATCGGGAAGTTCCACGGGATGATCTGCCCGACCACGCCCAGCGGCTCGTGGAAATGGTAGGCCGCGGTGTGTTCGTCGATCTCGGCGCTGGTGCCTTCCTGGGCACGGATGCAACCGGCGAAGTAGCGGAAGTGGTCGGCGGCCAGCGGGATATCCGCGTTCAGCGTCTCGCGCACCGCCTTGCCGTTGTCCCAGGTTTCGGTGACGGCGAGCATCTCCAGGTTCTGCTCGATGCGGTCGGCGATCTGCAACAGGATCAGCGAGCGCGCCTGCACGCTGGTCTTGCCCCAGGCGTCGGCAGCGGCATGGGCGGCGTCCAGGGCCTTTTCGATGTCGGCGGCGTCGGAGCGGGGGAATTCGGCAATCGGCTGTCCGTTAACCGGAGACAGGTTGGTGAAATACTGCCCGTTGACGGGTTCGACGAACTCGCCATTGATGAAGTTGCCGTAGCGGGCCTTGAGGGTAACGAGGGCACCTTCGGTGCCGGGAGGTGTGTAGATCATGGGGGGGCTCCAATTTGTTCTTGGATGGAGATTCGCTGCATAAAGCGTAGATCACGACTTGAATACTGTCGCGGTGGCCAGGGGCGCTTTTCGTGGCGGCATAGCGAGCGCTGCCGCGCGGTCGGGCCGGGGCAGAAGCCCCGGCCCAGGGGCTCAGAGGGCGCTATGGAAGATCGCTTCGATTTCCTCTTGCGTGGCGCGGCGCGGGTTGGTCAGGCCGCAGGCATCGTTCATGGCGTTGGCGGCCAGCGTCGGGATGTCATCGGCCTTGGCGCCAAGCTCGGCCAGGCCGCCCGGAATGCCGATTGCCTGCGACAGGGTACGGATTGCCACGAGTGCGGCTTCGGCACCCTGCGCGGCGTCAAGTCCGCGGGTCTCCACGCCCATCGCGGTTGCAACGTCGCGCAGGCGTTCGGGGCAGACGCTGGCGTTGTAGCTCTCCACGTGGGGCAGCAGTACGGCGTTGCAGACGCCGTGCGGCAGATCGTAGAAGCCGCCGAGCTGGTGAGCCATGGCGTGCACGTAGCCCAGCGAGGCGTTGTTGAACGCCATGCCAGCGAGGAACTGCGCGTAGGCCATGTTTTCGCGGGCGGGCATGTCGCTGCCGTTCTCGACGGCGGTACGCAGATTTATCGAGATCAGCTCGATGGCCTTGAGCGCGCAGGCGTCGGTGATCGGCGTGGCGGCGGTCGAGACATAGGCCTCAACCGCGTGGGTGAGCGCATCCATCCCGGTGGCTGCGGTCAGTCCCTTGGGCATTGCGACCATCAGTGCCGGGTCGTTCACCGACAGCAGCGGTGTGACGTTGCGGTCGACGATGGCCATTTTCACGTGACGGGTTTCGTCGGTGATGATGCAAAAGCGCGTCATCTCGCTGGCGGTGCCGGCGGTGGTATTGATCGCTACCAGTGGCATTTGTGGTTTGGCCGAGCGGTCCACGCCCTCGTAGTCGGCGATCTGTCCGCCATTGGTCGCGCACAGGGCGATGCCCTTGGCGCAGTCATGGGGCGAGCCACCGCCGAGGGAGATGATGAAATCGCAAGCGCTGTCGCGTAGCTGGGCCAGGCCCTTTTCAACGTTGCCGACGGTTGGGTTGGGTTGGGCGCCATCGAATACGACCGATTGGATGTCCTGGGTGGCCAGCAGCGCGGCAACCTTTTCGGCGACTCCAGCGCGTGCCAGTCCAACGTCGGTGACGATCAGCGCTTTGCGAAAGCCGTAGTTGGCGATAGCGACCATCGCCTCATCGAGGCTACCGGCGCCCATCATGTTCACTGCGGGGATGAAGAAGGTGCTGCTCATGGAGAATTCCCTTGTGATTGTCTGAAAGTGGTACTTGCAGCATCGCATCTGGACCGGGGGGCGAAATGATCTGGCTCAAGAAGGTGACCGATCAGTCGCGTTTCGGCCCTGCGTCTGACTAACGGCGCCTGGTCGGCTGGGATGGCCTGCTGTGCTAACCTGCGCCGCAGTTTTCAGTGGGTCTCACCGGTTTTGAGGGCATCCATGCATATCCATATTCTCGGCATCTGCGGCACCTTCATGGGGTCGCTTGCGGTGCTGGCCAAGGAGCTCGGGCATCGCGTCACCGGCTCCGACGCCAACGTCTATCCACCGATGAGCACCCAGCTCGAAGCCCAGGGCATCGAGTTGACCCAGGGCTACGAGCCGAGCCAGCTCGAGCCGGCGCCGGATCTGGTGGTGATCGGCAATGCGCTGTCGCGTGGCAACCCTGCCGTGGAGTACGTGCTGAACAAGGGTCTGCCCTATGTCTCCGGCCCGCAGTGGCTGGCCGATCATGTGCTGCAGGGGCGCTGGGTCCTAGCCGCGGCTGGCACCCATGGCAAGACCACCACCAGCAGCATGCTCGCCTGGGTACTGGAGCACGCGGGCATGAGCCCGGGGTTCCTCATCGGTGGGGTTCCGCAGAACTTCGGCATCTCCGCGCGCCTGGGTGGCACTCCGTTCTTCGTAGTCGAGGCCGACGAGTACGACAGTGCCTTCTTCGACAAGCGCAGCAAATTCGTCCATTACCGCCCGCGCACGGCAATCCTGAACAATCTCGAATTCGATCACGCGGACATTTTTCCGGATCTCGCGGCTATCGAGCGGCAGTTTCACCATCTTGTGCGTACCGTGCCGAGCGAAGGGCTGGTCATCCATCCCGAGTCGGAGACCGCGCTCAAGCGCGTGATCGGCATGGGTTGCTGGACGCCAGTGCAGACCACCGGTGACGGCGGCGAGTGGCAGGCCAAGCTGCTCAGCGCCGACGGTTCGCGTTTTGAGGTGATCTTCGATGGCGCCGTACAAGGCGTGGTGGAATGGGCGCTGACCGGCCAGCACAACGTCAACAACGCGCTGGCCACGCTGGCGGCGGCACGACATGTCGGCGTGCTGCCAAAGCAGGGCGCCGAGGCGCTGAGCGAGTTCCTAAGCGTCAAGCGACGCATGGAGAAGGTCGCCGAGGTCAATGGCGTGACCATCTACGATGACTTCGCCCATCACCCGACCGCCATCGCCACCACGCTCGACGGCTTGCGCAAGCGTGTGGGCGATACGCCGATCATCGCGGTGATCGAGCCACGCTCCAACTCGATGAAGCTGGGCGCACACCGCGAGGGCCTGGCTGAATCCGTGGCGCTGGCCAACCAGGCGATCTGGTACGCACCCGCCAATCTTGGCTGGGATCTGGCCGCAACCGTCGCCGGCTCGCCGGTGCCGACCACCGTTTGCGATTCGCTGGAGGCGATCATCGCCAAGGTGAAAGCTGACGCCGTGCCGGGCACCCAAGTGGTGGTGATGAGCAACGGTGGTTTTGGCGGGTTGCACAACAAGCTGGCCGAGGCGTTGAGCTGATTGCTCAAGGTGGAAAACGCTTCGCGGTTTTCCACCCGACGATGACCGTGGGCAGGGTGGAAATCGCCGAAGGCATTTCCACGCGGATCGCATCAGCAAGCAGGGTGGGTCGGGCGGCGTTCCGCTTCAGCCTACCCGAACACGACCAAGCGGCTACAAAGGGAGCAGATACATGAGCGGACCGGAACGCATCACCCTGGCCATGACCGGCGCCTCCGGCGCGCAGTATGGTTTGCGCCTGCTCGATTGCCTGATCCAGGAAGACCGCGAGGTGCACTTCCTGATCTCCAAGGCCGCGCAGCTGGTCATGGCCACCGAGACTGACGTGGTGCTGCCGGCCAAGCCGCAGGCGATGCAGGCATTCCTCTCGGAATACACCGGTGCCGCCGCCGGGCAGATCCGCGTGTTCGCCAAGGAGGACTGGATGGCGCCACCGGCCTCCGGCTCCGGTGCACCGACCTCCATGGTGGTGGTGCCTTGCTCCACTGGCACGCTGTCGGCAATTGCCACCGGCGCCTGCAACAACCTGATTGAGCGTGCCGCCGACGTTGCCCTCAAGGAGCGCCGCCAGCTGATCCTGGTCCCGCGCGAGGCGCCGTATTCGAGCATCCACCTGGAGAACATGCTCAAGCTGTCCAACCTTGGCGTAACCATCCTGCCGGCCTCGCCAGGCTTCTATCATCAGCCGCAGACCATCGACGACCTGGTCGATTTCGTCGTCGCGCGCATCCTCAATCTGCTCAACATCCCGCAGGACATGCTGCCGCGCTGGGGTGAGCACCATATCGTCAGCGACGACTGACATGCTCGGCCGAGCGCTGCTAGTCCTGGCGACGCTGAGCCTGCTCGGCGGCTGTGCCAGCGTGCGCACGTTGGACGCCGCCAAGCCTGGCGCGCCGATCATTTATTCCGGCACGCGCCTGGACTGGTACAGCCTCAACGGCGGCTGCTGCCCCGTGGATCGATTCGGTGCCATGCCGCCGAAATATGCCGCGCTGGATCTGCCCGCCAGCGCCCTGGTGGATACGCTGCTGCTGCCCTTCGCCGTGGCGGCGGAGTTGGGTGTCGGCCTCGGCGTGCGCGGCGGTCTTTGAGCGGCGCGCCTTATTACTGATCTGGGTTCAGGCTGGCCTCCCGTGCAGCAGGCATAATTTCCCCGTCTGCGGCACAAGGAGAACAGGTGTGAAAGACCGAACTCAGTTCCACATGAATTACTGGATGATCGCCATTCTGGTGTTTCTCGGCCTGCAGTACCTGCTGTCGATCCAGCAGGAGGTGGCGACCATCCCCTACAGCGAGTTCGAGCAGCACCTCAAGGAGGGCCGCGTCGAAGAGCTGGCGATCACCGAGCGACGCATCGAGGGCCTGCTCAAGGAGCCGCTGGCCAGCGGTCAGCGGCGGTTCATCAGCAATCGCGTCGAACCGCAGTTGGCCGAGCATCTGCAGCAGTACCCGGTGCGCTACACCGGTAAGGTGGAAAGCACGCTGGTGCGTGACCTGCTGTCGTGGATCGTGCCGGCCATGCTCTTCTTCGGCATCTGGCTGTTCCTGCTCAAGCGCATCGGCAGCGGCCTGGGCGGCGGCGGCATGATGCAGATCGGCAAGAGCAAGGCGCGTGTCTACGTCGAGACCGACATGAAGGTGAGCTTCGCCGATGTTGCCGGGGTCGACGAGGCCAAGGACGAGCTCAAGGAGATCATCGAGTTCCTCCGCGACCCGCAGACGTACGGTCGTCTCGGCGGGCGCATGCCGAAAGGCGTGCTGCTGGTCGGGCCCCCGGGCACAGGCAAGACGCTGCTGGCGCGGGCCGTGGCCGGCGAGGCAAAAGTGCCGTTCTTCTCCATTTCCGGCTCCGAGTTCGTCGAGATGTTCGTCGGCGTCGGTGCCGCGCGGGTGCGCGATCTCTTCGAACAGGCGCGGGCCCAGGCGCCAGCGATCATCTTCATCGACGAACTGGATGCCCTCGGCCGCGCCCGCGGCGCCGGACCATTGTCCGGCGGGCATGACGAGAAGGAGCAGACGCTCAACCAGCTGCTGGTGGAGATGGACGGCTTCGATACCTCCAGCGGATTGGTCCTGCTGGCGGCCACCAACCGCCCGGAAATTCTCGACCCGGCGCTGCTCCGCGCCGGCCGTTTCGACCGCCAGGTGCTGGTCGATCGGCCGGACAAGGTCGGGCGGGTGCAGATTCTCAATGTGCACCTGAAGAAGTCGCGTCTGGGTATCGATGTCGACCCGCAGGCCATCGCCGCGCTGACGCCGGGCTTTACCGGTGCCGATCTGGCCAATCTGGTCAATGAGGCGACGCTGCTGGCGACCCGGCGCAATGCCGAAGCGGTGGCCATGGAAGACTTCACCGCGGCCATCGAGCGGATCATCGCCGGGCTGGAGAAGCGCAACCGCCTGCTCAACCCGCGCGAACGCGAGATCGTCGCCTATCACGAGATGGGCCATGCGCTAGTGGCCATGGCGCTGCCGGGGGTCGATCCGGTGCACAAGGTGTCGATCATTCCGCGCGGCATGGGCGCGCTGGGTTACACCATCCAGCGCCCCATCGAGGATCGCTTCCTGATGACCCGCGACGAGCTGGAAAACAAGATGGCTGTATTGCTCGGCGGGCGTGCGGCGGAGTGGCTGGTGTATGCGCATCTGTCCACCGGCGCCGCGGACGATCTGGCCAAGGTCACCGATATCGCCCGGGCCATGGTCACCCGTTACGGCATGTCCAAGCGTCTCGGGCATCTGGCGCTGGAGCGTGAGCCGAACTCGTTCCTTGGCAACGAGGCGATGCTCGGCCTCAAGCCGCAACACGACTATGCGGAGAGCACGGCAACCGCTATCGATGAGGAAGTGCAGGAGCTGGTGCAGTCTGCATTCCAGCGCAGCCTGGGGTTGCTTGAAGAACGACATGAATTGCTCGAGCGGTGCGCGCGGCGTTTGCTACAGCAGGAGACTCTGGATGCCGAGCAGCTGCGTGAGCTCAGCGCTGCTCCGACCAGTGATCCGGCGCAGACATCCCCTCAGGCCTGATGGGGCCTCAGGGCTGGTGAGTCAGTCGGGCTGGCGCTGGGCATGCTTCGCCAGCGCCCATTCGACATGCTCGCGCACCAGCTCCGACGGGTCGTCGCGGCGCGCCTGGAGCGCTTCCAGCACCGGGATGCTCGACGGCGCATTGCCCAGGCCGACCGCGAGATTGCGTAGCCATCGCTGGTAACCGGCGCGCCGCAGCGGTGAGCCCTCGGTGCGGCTGAGAAATTCTTCTTCTGTCCAGCGGAACAGCGTTGCCAGATCGGCGTTGTCCAGGCTGTGGCGCGGCTGGAAGTCGCTTTGCTCGGTGGGGCGGGCGAAACGGTTCCACGGGCAGACGATCTGGCAATCGTCGCAGCCGAATACGCGGTTGCCGATCTTGTCGCGCAGTTCGATGGGGATCGCACCTTTCAGCTCGATGGTGAGATAGGAAATGCAGCGCCGCGCATCCAGCAGCCGTTCGCCGACGAAAGCCTCGGTGGGGCAGACGTCCAGGCAGGCGTGGCAGCTACCGCAGTGATCGCGGGTCGTTGGCTTGTCGACCGGCAGCGCGATATCGACGAACAATTCGCCGAGAAAGAACCAGCTGCCGGCCTTGCGGTTGAGCAGCAGGGTGTTCTTGCCGATCCAGCCGAGCCCGGCCTGCTGCCCGGCGGCCTTCTCCAGCACCGGTGCGCTGTCGACGAAGGCGCGAAAGCAGAATGGGCCAACCGTCTGCTGAATGCGCTCGGCCAGTTGCTGGATGCGTTTGCGGATCAGCTTGTGGTAATCGCGGCCCAGCGCATAGCGCGACACGTAGGCCTTCTCCGGGCTTGCGAGCTGCTGCGTCATGCGCGTGTCGCCGGGCAGGTAGTCCATGCGCAGCGAGATCACTCTGAGCGTGCCGGGGACCAGCTCGTCCGGTCGGGATCGCTTGCTGCCATGGGCGGCCATGTAATCCATCTCGCCCTGATAACCGGCTTGCAGCCAGGCCTCCAGGTGCGCTTCGTGCTCGCCGAGGTCAACATCGGTAATGCCGACCTGCTGAAAGCCGAGCTCACGGCCCCACTCCTTGATGGACTGGGCGAGGGCGGCTGGATCGAGGGCTGGGTCGGACATCGGAGAGTAGGGCGGCTTGGCGGGCGGGTGCGTATAATTCTGCCAGACATTCTGCCGCGATGATCCCTGCACCGATGACCGATTCCCTGCCAGTCGCTCTGTATACCGCCGCACAGGTGCGCGAACTCGATGCGCACCTGATTGCCGGCGGCACTCCCGGTTTCGAGCTTATGCAGCGTGCCGGCCATACTGCCTGGCGCGCGTTGCGCCGACGCTGGCCTGATGCGGGTGCCGTCACCGTGCTGGCCGGACGTGGCAATAACGCCGGCGATGGTTACCTGTTGGCAGCGCTGGCGCAGCGCGCCGGCTGGCAGGTTCGGGTGCTGGCGGTGGGCGATCCGCAAACGCTGCAAGGCGATGCCGCGCAGGCCCTGGCCGAGGCACGGGCAAGCGGCGTGGCCGTCGAGCGCTGGCACTCCGAGGCGCCGCTGCAGGGCGTGCTGGTGGATGCGCTGCTGGGCACCGGCATTGCCGGTGACGTGCGCGAGCCCTATGTCGCCGCGATCGAGGCGATCAATGCCAGCGAATTGCCGGTGCTGGCCATCGATCTGCCGTCCGGTCTGTGTGCGAACAGCGGGCGGGTGCTGGGCCATGCGGTGCGTGCCGACATCAGTGTTACCTTTACCGGCCTCAAGCTCGGCCTGTTTACCGCCGACGGTCCTGATCGCGTCGGCACCCTGGTGTTCGACGATCTGCAGGCCGATCCGGCGATCGTCGCGCAGGTGGCGAGCGAGGCCGTGCGCCTGGACCACGGCTCGCTCATACGTGTCGCGCCGCGCTCGCCAGTAGCGCACAAGGGCAGCTTCGGACAGGTGCTGGTGATTGGCGGCGATCTGGGAACTGGCGGCGCCGCACTGCTTAGCGCCGAGGCGGCATTGCGCTGCGGTGCGGGCATGGTGACGCTGGCAACACGCCCAGAGCATGTCACCGCTTCGCTGGTGCGCCGCCCGGAAATCATGTGCAGTGGCGTCGAATCGACTTATGCGCTGACGGCGCTGGTCGAGCGCGCCGATGTATTGGTGGTCGGCCCTGGAATGGGTCAGGCGCCCTGGGGGCGTAGCCTGCTGTCGTTGGCGGCCCAACATGAGTCGCCCCAAGTGTGGGATGCCGATGCGCTTAACCTGCTGGCGGCTGGCAGCATCGAATTGCCGGCAGCGGGCGTAATCACGCCGCACCCGGGCGAGGCTGCGCGTCTGTTGCAATGCTCGGTGGCCGAGATACAGGCTGATCGCCCCGCTGCGGCGCGTGCGCTGGCCCGTCGCTACGCTTGTGTGGCGCTGCTCAAGGGCGCGGGTACGTTGATCGCCGATTCAAATGGCCGACTGGCGCTCTGTGATCGCGGCCATCCGGCGATGGCGAGTGCCGGCCTCGGTGACGTGCTGGCAGGGGTGATCGGTGCCGTGCTGGCGCAGGGGCTTGCGCCATTCGATGCAGCCTGCCTGGGCGCCTGGCTGCATGCCGCCGCTGGCGAACGTATCGGCCAGCAAGGCCGGGGGCTAGCCGCCGGCGATCTGATTCCCGTGATCCGTCAGTTGCTTGAGGAGCAGTCTCCATGCCTGAAGTGAACCTCTACGCCGCGGACGAGGCTGCCATGCTGGAGGTAGGCGCACGCATTGCCCTGGCCACCGGCGGGCGCGGCATCATTTATTTGCATGGTGATCTCGGTGCGGGCAAGACCACGCTGTCGCGGGGGCTGATTCGCGGCTTCGGGCATGAAGGGAAGGTCAAGAGCCCAACCTTCACCCTGGTCGAGCCTTACGAGCTGGGTGAGGTGCAGGTTTTCCATTTCGACCTCTATCGCCTGGTCGATCCCGAGGAGTTGGAGTTTCTTGGCATTCGCGACTATTTCGAAGGCAGCGCCTTGTGTCTCATCGAGTGGCCGGAGCGCGGTGCCGGCGTTTTGCCAAAGGCCGACATGGACATTACCATTACGCCGCATGAGGCCGGCCGTACGCTGCGCCTGTCGCCCCACACTGTGCGGGGCGAAGCTTGGTGTGCCGCCCTGACCGACGGAGAACTATGAATAACATGGGTTTGGGTATGCGCATTCGCACCCTGATTGGCGGCTTGGCGCTGTTGCTCGTGGCAGCGGACCTTTTCGCGGCCAGCGATGTGCAGAGTGTGCGTCTATGGCGCGCGCCGGATAACACCCGCCTGGTGTTCGATCTGTCCGGCCCGGTCGAGCACAAGATCTTCACGCTCACCGCGCCCGATCGGCTGGTCATCGATGTGACCGGTGCCAACCTCAAGGCCCAACTGGACCAGCTTGCGCTGAAGAACACCCCGGTCGCTGCCCTGCGCGCTGGCCAGCATGATGCCAATACGCTGCGCGTGGTCGTCGATCTGCACGCGCCCGTTTCGCCGAAGAGCTTCAGCCTTGCGCCCAATCAGCAGTACGGCCATCGCCTGGTTGTCGATCTGTTCGATCAGGCCACCGCTGCTCGTACAGCAACCCTGCCGCCGGCCACCGCTACACCGTCCACGCCGGTCGCGCCGGTCTCACCCACCCTGCCGGCAGTAAAGCTGCCCGCAACGCCTGGCGGAAAACGTGACATCGTGATCGCGATCGACGCCGGACATGGTGGCGAGGACCCCGGTGCTATCGGGCCAGGCAAGGTTTACGAGAAACATGTGGTACTGCAGATTTCCAAGGAGCTGCAGCGTCAGATCAACGCCGAGAAAGGCTTCCGTGCTGAGCTTGTGCGTACGGGCGATTACTTCATTCCGTTACGCAAGCGTACCGAGATTGCCCGTAAGAAAGGCGCTGATCTGTTTGTTTCGATCCATGCGGATGCGGCGCCGCGTACTGCAGCGTATGGCGCTTCGGTGTTTGCCCTGTCCGACCGCGGCGCTACCTCGGAAACTGCGCGTTGGCTGGCCGACAGCGAAAACCGCTCGGACCTGATCGGTGGCGCGGGCAATCTCAGCCTGGGCGACAAGGACCAGATGCTCGCTGGAGTGCTGCTGGACTTGTCGATGACCGCCTCATTGTCCTCCAGCCTCAACGTCGGGCAGAAGGTGCTCAGCAACATGGGGCGCATCACTCGACTTCATAAAAGCCGTGTGGAGCAAGCCGGGTTCATGGTGCTGAAGTCGCCTGACATCCCGTCGATCCTGGTGGAGACGGGCTTCATTTCGAACCCCTCCGAGGCCAAGAAGCTGCAGACCGCCAGCCATCAGCAAGCTCTGGCGCGCTCCGTACATAGCGGCGTGCGGCAGTTCTTCCATGAAAACCCGCCGCCAGGGACTTACATCGCCTGGCTGCGTGACTCGGGCAAGATTGCCAACGGCCCACGTGAGCATGTCGTACGCTCCGGAGAGAGTCTGGCGCTGCTTGCCCAGCGCTATCAGGTCAGTCTCGCGGCGCTGCGCAGTGCCAACAAACTGAGCAACGACGTGATAAAAGTCGGTCAAACCTTGAACATTCCAGCGACTACGCTGGCCTCCCAGCCATGACCGGCGCACCACGCATCCAGCTGCTCAGCCCGCGGCTGGCAAACCAGATTGCCGCAGGGGAGGTGGTCGAGCGCCCAGCGTCAGTGATCAAGGAGCTGTTGGAAAACAGCCTCGATTCGGGGGCGACGCGAATCGACGTGGATATCGAGCAGGGCGGGGTCAAGCTGCTGCGCGTGCGCGACGATGGCTGCGGCATTCCGCCGGACGATCTGCCGCTGGCCCTGGCTCGTCATGCCACCAGCAAGATTCGCGACCTGGAGGATCTCGAGCGGGTCATGAGTCTCGGCTTTCGTGGCGAGGCGCTGGCCTCAATCAGTTCCGTCTCGCGTCTGACCATGACCTCGCGCACCGCCGACGCCAGCGAAGCCTGGCAGGTGGAAACCGAAGGCCGTGAAATGGAAGCGCGCGTGCAGCCTGCAGCGCATCCGGTCGGCACCTCCGTGGAGGTTCGCGACCTGTTCTTCAATACACCGGCGCGGCGCAAGTTTCT
Organism: Pseudomonas sp. E45-MNA-CIBAN-0222; assembly: GCF_040310405.1. Lineage (NCBI taxonomy): Bacteria > Pseudomonadati > Pseudomonadota > Gammaproteobacteria > Pseudomonadales > Pseudomonadaceae > Pseudomonas > Pseudomonas sp. E45-MNA-CIBAN-0222. The sequence goes on along the minus strand of NZ_JBEOPU010000002.1, from coordinate 9,546 downwards.
GCGCACCGAGAAGACCGAATTCGATCACTTGCAGGAAGTGATCAAGCGCCTGGCGCTGGCGCGTTTCGACGTCGCTTTCCATCTGCGGCATAACGGCAAGGCGGTGCTGGCGCTGCATCAGGCCGGCGACGACGCGGCGCGCGCACGACGGGTGGCTGCGGTTTGCGGCTCGGCGTTTCTTGAGCAGGCACTGCCCATTGAGATCGAGCGCAATGGGTTGCGGTTGTGGGGCTGGGTCGGACTGCCAACCTTCTCGCGTAGCCAGGCAGATCTGCAATATTTCTACGTCAACGGCCGCATGGTGCGCGACAAGCTGGTAGCCCATGCCGTGCGCCAGGCTTATCGCGATGTGCTGTTCAATGGCCGGCACCCGACCTTCGTGTTGTTCCTCGATGTTGATCCGGCGGTGGTGGACGTTAATGTGCACCCCACCAAGCACGAAGTGCGTTTCCGCGACAGCCGCATGGTGCATGACTTCCTCTACGGCACGCTGCATCGCGCCTTAGGGGATGTTCGACCGGAAGATCAGCTGGCTGCGCCGGCCAATGTCACGCCAATGACCCGGGTATCAGGACAGGCTGCTGGCGAGTTCGCTGGGCAAAACGAAATGAGCCTGGCTGCGAGCGTTCTGGAGCGCCCGCAGGGCGAGGCGGCGGCTTGGCGCGGCGCTGGGGCCGGCTATCAGGCGCCAAGGCCTGCGTCTGCTGGCTACACCGCCGAGGCCCAGGGCGCCTATCGCGAGTTCTTCACGCCGCTACCTGAAAACGGTCCTGCTGCATTGCCGGCAAGCCAGGATGACGTGCCGCCATTGGGGTATGCCCTGGCTCAGCTCAAGGGGGTCTATATCCTCGCCGAGAGCGCCCAGGGCATGGTTCTGGTGGATATGCACGCCGCCCACGAGCGCATCACCTACGAGAGACTGAAGACCGCAATGGCCAGTGAAGGTCTGCGCGGTCAGCCGCTGCTGGTACCCGAATCCATCGCGGTCAGTCAGCGTGAGGCCGACTGTGCCGAAGAGCACGGCCAGTGGTTCCAAAAATTAGGTTTTGAACTGCAGCGGTTGGGGCCAGAGACGTTAGCGATCCGGCAGACGCCTTCGCTGCTAAAGCAGGCGCAAGCCACCCAGCTGGTGCGTGACGTGCTCGCGGATCTGCTGGAGTACGGCACCAGTGACCGCATTCAGGCGCATCTCAACGAGCTGCTGGCGACCATGGCCTGCCACGGCGCCGTGCGTGCCAATCGGCGACTGACGCTGCCGGAGATGAATGCCTTGTTGCGCGACATGGAGCACACCGAGCGCAGCGGGCAATGCAACCATGGCCGCCCGACCTGGACGCAGCTGGGCATGGACGAGCTGGACAAGCTGTTCCTGCGCGGTCGCTGAACGCTTTCGCTGGCTGCATGCCATGCTTGCAGCCGGGGGGCTACCGCCGGAAACTATGCGGCCAAGCCAGTCGAGCTCGCTGATGTCTGCCCTTCCTTCTGCCATCTTTCTCATGGGTCCAACTGCCTCGGGCAAGACCGATCTTGCACTGGAGTTGGCGCGTGTGCTGCCCTGCGAGCTAATCAGCGTTGATTCAGCGCTGGTCTATCGCGGCATGGATATCGGTACCGCGAAGCCGTCGGCTGAGGTGTTGGCCGAGTTTCCGCACCGTCTGGTGGATATCCTCGATCCGGCTGAGAGCTATTCCGCTGCGCAGTTCAGCGCTGATGCCCTTGAAGCCATGGCCGAGATCAGCGCCGGTGGCCGTATCCCGTTACTGGTTGGCGGAACCATGTTGTATTTCAAGGCGTTGCAGGAAGGTCTCGCTGACATGCCGGCGGCTGACCCGTCGGTGCGCGCCGAGCTTGAGGCGCTGGCCGCAGCGGAAGGTTTGCAGGTGCTGCACGATCAGCTGGCGCAGGTCGATCCCGAATCCGCCGCGCGCATTCATCGCAACGATCCGCAACGCTTGGTGCGGGCGTTAGAGGTGTATCGCGTCAGCGGATTGACCATGAGCGAGCACCGCGCCCGACAAAGGTCGCAAAAAGCCGTCGCAGACGCTCCAGGCTCAGGAGTCTTGCCTTATACTGTCGCGCAACTGTGCATCGCCCCTGCGCAACGCCATATCCTGCACGAGCGTATCGAGAGCCGTTTCCGGCACATGGTTGAACAGGGATTCGTCGAAGAGGTCGAAGCCCTGATGCGCCGCGGTGATCTGCATCCCGGAATGCCGTCGATGCGTGCGGTCGGTTATCGTCAGGTCTGGGAATATCTGGACGGATCATCGACCCGAGAGGAAATGGTGGAGCGCGGCATAATCGCAACTCGGCAGCTGGCCAAACGGCAGTTCACCTGGTTGCGCAGTTGGGGGGAGGTACACTGGCTGGACAGTTTGTCCCGCGACAATCTGCCGCGCGCATTGAAATACCTGCAATCGCTCTCCATATTGAGCTGACACTGCGAATTGACCGTCTATTCTCAACACGTGGATCGTCGGTTGTACTTTTAGAACACTAATGAAAACAGATCCTCTAAGGAGTGCGGCACATGTCAAAAGGGCATTCGCTACAAGACCCTTACCTCAACACACTGCGTAAGGAACGCGTCCCGGTTTCCATCTATCTGGTCAACGGCATCAAGCTGCAGGGTCAGATCGAGTCCTTCGACCAGTTCGTCATTCTTCTGAAAAATACCGTCAGCCAGATGGTCTACAAGCACGCCATCTCCACCGTGGTTCCGGGCCGCCCAGTGCGCCTGCCGACCGCCGGTGATGCCGAGCAATCCGAGTCGGGCAACGACTGAGGTAGGTTTCTTTGTTCTTCGAACGTCCCGGTGGTGGGGAGCGGGCTATCCTGGTGCACCTGGATGGCCAGGATCCCGCGGCGCGCGAGGACCCTCAGGAATTCCAGGAGCTGGCGCGCTCGGCTGGTGCCGAGGCGGTTGGCTTCGTCAACGTGCCCCGGCATCAGCCATCCGCCAAGTTCCTGATCGGTAGCGGCAAGGTCGATGAGCTGCATGATCTCGTCAAGGATGGCGAGGCCGAACTGGTGATCTTCAATCACACGCTGACGCCCAGTCAGGAGCGCAATCTCGAGCGTGCTCTTGAGTGTCGCGTGCTGGATCGTACTGGCCTGATTCTGGATATCTTCGCCCAGCGCGCCCGTACCCATGAGGGCAAACTGCAGGTCGAGCTGGCGCAGCTTGAGCATATGAGCACGCGCCTGGTCCGAGGTTGGACTCACTTGGAGCGGCAGAAAGGCGGTATTGGTCTGCGCGGCCCTGGTGAAACCCAGCTGGAAACCGACCGCCGTCTGTTGCGTGTGCGCATCCGGCAGATCAAGCAGCGCCTGGAGAAGGTTCGCGGGCAGCGCGAGCAGGCTAGACGTGGCCGTCGTCGGGCCGATATCCCTTCCGTTTCTCTGGTCGGTTATACCAACGCCGGCAAGTCCACGCTGTTCAATGCGCTGACCGAGTCCGATGTGTATGCAGCCAATCAGCTGTTTGCGACGCTCGATCCTACACTGCGTCGGCTTGAGCTGGATGATATCGGCCCAGTGATTCTGGCTGATACGGTGGGCTTCATCCGCCATCTACCGCACAAGCTGGTGGAGTCGTTCCGGGCGACGCTCGAGGAGTCGAGCAACGCCGATCTTCTGCTGCATGTCATCGACGCGCACGAGCCTGAACGGGATCAACAGATCGAGCAGGTGCTTGCAGTGCTGGGCGAGATCGGCGCGCACGAGCTGCCGATGCTGGAGATTTACAACAAGGTCGACCTCATGGAAGGCATCGAGCCGCAAATCCAGCGTGACGCTGATGGTCGCCCGCAGCGTGTATGGGTATCTGCCCGTGATGGGCTGGGCCTTGACCTGGTCCGCCAGGCGATCTCCGAGCTGCTGGGTAATGATCTATTTGTCGGTACCCTGTGCTTGCCGCAGCGGCTCGGCCGACTGCGTGCGCAGTTCTTCGAGCTCAGTGCGGTCCAGCGCGAGACACATGATGAAGAAGGTGGCAGTCTGCTGGAAGTGCGTCTGCCGCGAATCGAATTGAATCGTTTGATCAGTCGCGAAGGGTTGCGCGTGGATGAGTTCATCGCGCAACACACTTTGCAATAAAGCCTCGGCCGGCAATTTCGCCGGTCGTTCGGGGCTTTCTGTAGCATTGGCGGGCGCGCCGTGGGCGCGCCTTTAGCTTTATTAGAATGGAGAGCGCTATGGCTTGGAATGAGCCGGGTGGCAACTCGAACAACCAGGATCCCTGGGGAAGTGGTGGTGGCGGTGGTCGTCGCGGTGGCGGTGGCGACCAGAAAGGCCCACCGGATCTCGATGAAGCTTTCCGCAAACTGCAGGACAGTCTGAACGGCATGTTCGGTGGCAAGAAGCGTGGCAGTGGCGGCAGCTTCGGCGGCAGTGGCAAGCGTGGCGGTTTCGGCTTGGTCTGGGTCGCCTTGGTCGTGTTGCTGGCCGTATGGCTGTTCAATGCCATTTATATCGTTGACGAGCAGGAGCAGGCAGTGGTTCTGCGCTTCGGCAAGTATCACGAGACTGTCGGTCCGGGCCTGAATATCTATTTCCCGCCGATCGATCGCAAGTTCCAGGAAAACGTCACTCGCGAGCGCTCCTACAGCAAGCAGGGTCAGATGCTCACCGAAGATGAGAACATCATCGAGGTGCCGCTAACTGTTCAATACAAGGTCAGCAATCTGCAGTCCTTCGTGCTCAATGTCGATCAGCCTGAGGTGAGCTTGCAACATGCCACCGACAGTGCTGTTCGCCACGTGGTGGGTTCGACCGCCATGGATCAGGTGCTCACCGAAGGTCGTGAAGTCATGGCCAGTGAGGTCAAGGAGCGTTTGCAGCGGTTCCTTGACAACTACAGCACCGGTATCGTCGTGACGCAGGTCAACCTGCAGAGCGCGGCGGCGCCTCGTGAAGTGCAGGAAGCGTTCGATGACGTGATCCGCGCGCGTGAAGACGAGCAGCGTGAGAAGAATCAGGCCGAATCCTACGCCAACGGTGTCATTCCCGAGGCTCGTGGTCAGGCCCAGCGGATGCTGGAAGAGGCCAGCGGTTATCGCGATGCAGTTATTTCTCGTGCCCAGGGTGAGGCGGACCGCTTCAGCAAGCTCGTCTCCGAGTACCGCAAGGCGCCGGATGTGACGCGTGAGCGTCTGTATCTGGAAACCATGCAGGAAGTCATGAGCAATACCAGCAAGGTCATGGTTAGTGGCGATGGTGGACAGAACCTGCTCTATCTGCCGCTGGACAAGATGATCAACAGTCGTGGTGCAAGCACGCCGGCTCCTGCGGGGGTGGCGTCTGGTGCGGCGACCCAGGGCACTCGCTTGCCGCCGGAGCTGGATCCGCGTGAAGTTCGTACGAGGGAGAGTCGCTGATGAGCAATAAATCCCTTACGGCCCTTATCGTGGGCGTGGTGCTGGCAATCGTCTTGTGGAACAGTTTCTACATTGTTTCTCAGACAGAGCGTGCTGTTATGTTGCGCTTCGGTCGGATCGTCGAGCCTGACGTGAAGCCAGGTCTGCACATGAAGATTCCGTACGTGAACTCGGTGCGCAAGTTCGATGCACGACTGTTGACGCTTGATACGACCACTTCACGCTTCCTTACGCTGGAGAAGAAAGCACTGATGGTCGACTCCTATGCCAAGTGGCGTGTGGATGATGCCGAGCGTTTTTACACCGCAACCTCAGGTGTGAAGCAGATTGCCGACGAGCGTCTGGCTCGTCGTCTTGAGGCGGCTCTGCGCGACCAGTTCGGTAAGCGCACGCTGCACGAATCGGTGTCTGGTCAGCGTGATGAGCTGATGGCTCAGGTCACCACCAGCCTGAATCGCGCCGTTCAGCAGGAGTTGGGTGTTGAAGTCGTCGACGTTCGCGTCAAGGGCATTGATCTTCCGCGCGAGGTGAATCGTAGCGTGTTCGAGCGCATGAGCTCCGAGCGTGAGCGTGAAGCTCGTGAGCACCGTGCCAAGGGTAAGGAGCTTGCCGAGGGCATCCGTGCCGATGCTGATCGTCAGCGTCGAGTACTGCTGGCTGAGGCATTCCGTGAGGCTGAAGAGCTGCGCGGTGACGGTGATGCGCGTGCTGCCTCGATCTACGCTGCGGCGTATGGGCAGGACCAGGAATTCTACGCATTCCATCGCAGCCTGCAGGCCTACCGAGAAAGCTTCTCCAGCAAAGAAGACGTGTTGGTACTTGACGCCAAGAGCGACTTCTTCCGCTATCTGGAAAGCAGCAAGTAGCGCTTCATGGCGACCCAGCGGGTTTCCCGGTGACACGAGAGTGTCGTCGGGTGACCGGTAGGGAAAAGATTGCTATGATCCGCGAGCCGGGAAAATCCCGGCTTTTTTGCGTCTGTGCCCCAGAGGTTGCAGGCGATCCCAGGCATGCAGTGGTCATGCCGATCCCCTTAGGGGCGTGGCTCGGATGCCATGATTCGAATACAACTGCACGCGACCGATGGCCAGCTAAGGCTGCTGCTGCGGTTTTCGTCTGGGCTTACCGGAACGAGAGGTGATTTCGCGAATGGCAACGGTAGACCGCTGGCTATTGCCAGATGGCATCGAAGAGGTGCTGCCGCCAGAGGCGGCGCGTATCGAAACGGCACGCCGGCGCGTGCTGGACTTGTTCCAGCGCTGGGGCTACGAGCTGGTCATCACCCCGCATGTGGAGTTTCTCGAGTCGCTGCTAACAGGCTCTGGGCAAGATCTGGATTTGCGTACCTTCAAGGTCATCGATCCGCTCTCCGGTCGGCAGATGGGGTTGCGTGCGGACATCACCCCGCAAGTGGCGCGAGTAGACGCTCACACCCTGCGTCGTGATGGGCCTAGCCGCCTTTGCTACGCCGGTAGCGTGCTGCATGCAAAGCCGCAGGCCTTGTCCACCTCGCGCAGTCCAATCCAGCTGGGCGCTGAGCTGTACGGCGATGCGTCTACCTCCAGTGACATTGAGGTGATCAGTCTGATGTTGGACATGCTCGAGCTAGCCGATGTGCCGGACTTGCACATGGATCTGGGGCATGTCGGAATCTATCGGGGGCTGGCCAAGGCTGCGGCGCTGGGTCGTGAAGCCGAGCAGCGTCTCTTCGATGCGCTACAGCGCAAGGCGATGGATGAAATTGCTGAGCTGACCGCCGCGCTCGATCCGGCGCTGGCTGGCATGCTGCGTGCGCTGGCAAGGCTGTGCGGCGGTCGCCAAGTGCTCGATGAGGCGCGTGCCGCATTGGCTAAGGCACCTCTCGATGTGCAGAAGGCGCTCGAAGAACTGACGGCAATCGCGGACCAGCTCTCAATGCGCTACCCAGGCGTGCCGCTGTATTTCGATTTGGGTGAACTGCGTGGTTATCACTACCATACTGGTGCGGTGTTTGCGGTGTTCGTGCCGGGTGTGGGGCAGTCGATCGCTCAAGGTGGTCGCTACGACGACATCGGCGCCGATTTCGGGCGTGCTCGGCCGGCGACGGGCTTCTCCACGGATCTGAAGACACTGGTCAGTCTGGGTAATGCGGATTTGTCGGCGCCTGTATCGGGTATCTGGGCGCCTCAGGGTGACGAGCCTGGTTTGTGGTGCGCCGTCCGTCAGCTGCGCCGCGAGGGGGAGCGTGTAGTGCAGGCCCTTGATGGGCAGTCGCACAGCGACGCCGCGCAGCTAGGTTGTGATCGACAGTTGTTGCTAAGTAATGGTGTCTGGACGGTAGCCTCGCTGGCTTCCTGATGGTTACGGTGCCGCGCCGCGGTGCTGGCCTGGTTTCGATTATCGCCGGTTGCGACCGGTATGCTTCGCCGAAGAGGACAAAGGGTTATGGGTAAGAATGTCGTGGTCCTGGGCACCCAATGGGGTGATGAGGGCAAGGGCAAGATCGTCGATCTGCTGACCGATCAGGCGGCTGCGGTCGTCCGTTACCAGGGCGGCCACAATGCCGGTCACACTCTGGTCATCGACGGTGAGAAGACCGTGCTGCACCTGATTCCGTCCGGCATTCTGCGCGACAACGTGCAGTGCTTGATCGGCAACGGCGTAGTGGTCGCTCCCGATGCGCTAATGCGTGAAATCACTAAGCTGGAAGAAAAAGGTGTGCCGGTGCGTGAGCGCTTGCGCATCAGTCCTTCCTGCACCTTGATCCTGCCTTATCACGTGGCGCTGGATCAGGCGCGCGAAGCTTCCCGCTCGGAGGGCAAGATCGGCACCACTGGGCGTGGTATCGGCCCGGCCTACGAAGATAAGGTGGCGCGCCGCGGTCTGCGTATCGCCGACCTTTTCAATCCCGAGCGTTTCGCGGTCAAGCTGCGTGAGCTGCTTGAGTACCACAACTTCGTGTTGGAGAACTTCTACAAGGTCGAGCCGGTTGATTTCCAGAAGACCCTCGACGAAGCGCTCGGTTATGCGGAAATCCTCAAGACTCTTATCACTGATGTCACGGCTCGTCTGCATGAGCTGCGCAAGCAGGGCGCCTGCATCATGTTCGAGGGGGCCCAGGGCTCGCTGCTGGATATCGATCACGGCACTTACCCGTACGTGACCAGCTCCAGCACCACCGCTGGTGGCACTGCTACGGGTTCTGGCTTCGGTCCACTCTATCTGGATTACATCCTGGGTATCACCAAGGCGTATACCACGCGCGTAGGTTCCGGTCCGTTCCCAACTGAGCTGTTTGACGACATCGGGGCTCGCCTGGCCGAGCGCGGTCACGAGTTCGGTTCGACGACCGGTCGTGCACGTCGTTGTGGTTGGTTCGATGCGGTGATCCTGCGTCGCGCCATCGAGATCAACAGCATTTCCGGGATCTGCCTGACGAAGCTGGACGTGCTCGACGGACTGGAAACCATCCGTATCTGCGTGGGCTACAAGGATCGCAATGGCGATGTGTTGGTAGATGCGCCCACCGATGCCGATAGCTACGACGGCCTGCAGCCTGTGTACGAAGATATGCCGGGCTGGAGCGAGTCGACCGTTGGTGCGAAGACGCTCGATGAGTTGCCTGCCAATGCTCGCGCCTATATCAAGCGTCTTGAGGAGTTGGTCCAGGCGCCGGTGGACATCATTTCCACTGGCCCGGATCGCAACGAAACCATCGTGCTGCGTCATCCGTACGCCTGACAGGGCGGTAGCGGAATATACAAAAGGCCGCCTTCGGGCGGTCTTTTGCTATAAAAAAGCGCGAGGGGCAGGTTCCAGCTCGGCAGAGGTCGGCGAGCGTCTCGGTTGATCGTTTCAGTGTTGCTGAAACGAAAAAACCGAGCCAGAGGCTCGGTTTTTTCTTGAAGAGTGGTGCCCAGGAGAAGACTCGAACTTCCACGGTGTTGCCACCGCTAGGACCTGAACCTAGTGCGTCTACCAATTCCGCCACCTGGGCACATTGCGATGATCGCTCACCGACTTTTTTGCCATTTCACCGATTGGATCGGTCGAAGTTGGCATTCTTCGTCTTGCATGACACTCGCCACTGCGTGACGGGTTTCATTTGAAAATGGTGCCCAGGAGAAGACTCGAACTTCCACGGTGTTGCCACCGCTAGGACCTGAACCTAGTGCGTCTACCAATTCCG